>JBBQJF010000056.1:0-20366 GCA_038325665.1 Dehalococcoidia bacterium
GTCCCGTCTGACCCGTGATCTATTCCGTCCACAGACCAGCCTCCGGTTGTTCGCACGGGGGGCAACCCGGTGGGTCGCACCTACACGGGCTGTCCGTGTTCGCCCTGGTCGCGTCCGCGCGGTCGCGCCACGTCAACCCAATCAGACTACATAATGTTGCACTATGACCTATGACCCGTGGCCCGTGACCTATGCCCTATCTCCCCGATCCGCGCCCGAACATCCTCCCGAATCCGGCGTGGATTGTAGCGCGCCCGCACATGCTCCGCGCCGGTCAGGTTCAGCGGCAGCGCGCCCACCGCGTGCCGTGCGACCAGTTCGGAGATGCGCGCGCACGCCTCGCCGTCGTCCCCGGCGGTGATCGCGCCGGGGAAGGGATGGTTCCAGACGGCGTGCCGTCCGTGGGCGAGCGCCTCCTGCACCATAAAGCTCAGCCCGTCATGCACGGGCATTCGCAGCAACACATGCGCCCGCGCGTACACCGGCGCCATATCCGCCACCCAGCCGAGGCAGTGTACATTCGGCGGCGCGCCGGCCAGTCGGTCACATCCGGCGACCACCACCCGCGCCCCCGGCAACTCCCGCGCGACCCGGCGGACGGCCTCGGCGCCGTAAAACGACTCGCGTCCCGGCCGCAGATAGGCGAGCACGGTGAACTGCTCGGGGAAGTCCGGGAGGCGCGCGGGCGCCTCGATGGCGCTGTGCGGTACCCACTCCGACCGTACGTCTATCCCGGCCAGCTCATCCACCAACCACGGCGCGCCGGCCCAATGCACGACCCCGCTCCGCAGGCGCTCGGCCACCCCGCCGCGGGCGGCGACCCCGCGCGCATATGTGACATCACTGCCGGTCCAGTGCATCACACATGGGCGGCGGATGGTGGCGAGCAGCAGGTGCGGCCGGCTGAATCGGGCGATCTGGCCGCCGAGCTGGTACAGCACCCCGGCACGACGGGCCGCGCGCAGCGCGCGCACGGCGGCCACCGGCTGCCAGCCGCGTGTCTCCAGATAGTCCACCTGCCAGCCATCGCCGCTCAGCAACTCGGCCATCCGCCGGCCGAAGTAGGGCATGCCGCCGATCGCCAGGCGCGAGGGCGGCAACGGCGGCTGGTCTCGCGTCGGGGGCGCGTCATGGCTGGTTGATCGTGTCATCGCGTCACTCGTACGGAACTTGGCCCGCGCTGCATCATTCGCTTTGCCCGCGTGGAGTGTACCTCTCCCCCGGCCCCTCCCCCCCGGCAGGCCGGGGCGGGGCTGCAAGGGGAGGGGAGACACCGAGGCTTTCAGCGGTTGGTATTTCGTCGGCGGGTCGCCGAATCTGAGCAACCACCAGCACAACCAGGGCACGGCGTCAGGACTGAATCGTGCATCGAAAATACCGACCCCTCAAAAAGTCACCGAGGGGAGTCACCGTCTCCCCTTTCCCTTGCAGCCCCGTCCCGGCCTGCCGGGGGGAAGGGGGCCGGGGGGTTAGGTGTACTCACCGGGGTAGGCCGGCCGGCGACGATCCGGCGCAACCCGCCGGCCGCCGCCCGCCCCATCCGCGCGGCATCCTCCAGGTCGGTGCGGTTGACCACCAACACCTCCCGCCACGACAGTCCCGCGGCCCGCCGGAACAGCCCAAGCTCGACCGCGATCGCGACGATATACGACAGGCTGGTCGCGATCGCGCCGCCCGACAAACCTATCATCGGGATCAATGCCACGCAGACCGCGACGCTAATCACCAGCGACAGCGTGGCGATCATGAGCGGGACGCGCGGTCGCCCGAGCTGGTTGGTGTAGTAGGCCGCCAGCAGATTCGCCATGCCCCAGGCGACGACGCCGGGCACGAACCATCGGAACGGCGTGACCGCGCCCCGGTATTGGTCGCCGAACAGCAACGGCATGGCGAACCCGGCGGCGGCAAACGCCACCACACCGGCGATCGTCATCAGCGCCAGCGAGTAGCGGATGCTGCGCGCGACAAGGTGGGCGGCGTCCTCCCGCGACGCCGCGCCGACCCGCGCCCAGATCGCGACGCCCACCGCCTGCGAGATGAAGAACAGCCCCTCGACCAGCAGCACCGCGACCGAGTAGACACCGGCCCGCGCGGTGCCGAGAAATGAACTGACGAGCAGCATGTCGGCGCGGTAATTGAGCACCGAGACGACGTTTGCCAGCCCGCTCATCACGCTGAAGCTCATCAGTCCGCGCATCGACGCCAGCGTGACCGACTCCAGCGGCAGCGGCGTCCAGACACCACGCCCGCGCCACCACAGCCAGGCGATCACGGCGTATTGGGCCAGCGTCCAGGCGAGTAGCGCGGCGCGGGCCGAGTGCGGAACCAACACCAGCGCCGCGCTCATCAACAGCAGCGTGAACAATGACGGCGCGATGATCGCGTAGCTGTAGTTGGTGTGGTCGTCCGCGCCCAGGAACGCCCAGGTCAGCGCCGCGCCCAGCAGCAGGCCGGGCTGCGCCGCGCCGATCACGACCAACCACCAGGGCGCGTCACCGCCGAGCAGACCGATGGTCCAATATGCGACCAGCGCCAGCGCCAGCGCCGCCGTGCCGGTCACCAGCGCGAGCGTGGCGACGATCGCCACGACCTCGGGCACGGGACGGCGCAGGTTCGAGATGTAGTAGCCGGCGGCCGTGCCCATGCCGCCGAGGAAGGCGACGCTGATGCCGCTGAACACCGTCACCAGCGCGTAAACGCCCCGCCCCTCCGGGCCGAGCAGCCGCGAGGTCAGCACCCCCGTGAGCAGGATGAAGCCGACCGTCCCGGAACGGACAATGATGTTTCGCAACGAGTTCAGCGCGATACTCATGAGTCCCCGCCACCGCCGGCGTTCGCTATCCCTGGTTCCAGGGTCCGGTTTTCCGCCCCCACATTCAACCGGGAGCATCCGCCGGTATTTGTGCGTCGCGGCCCCTGGGCAAATGGCTTGGCTCGTCGCGTCCCTCGTTCAACCGGGCGCATTCGCCTTCCTTGGGCCAGCGCCCCCACCCCGCTACACTCGATCCCGTATCCTTCCCGCCCCTGGATTGGCCCATGCAGCCCGTGTTTCCCTCTGCTCCCCGCTCCCCGCTCCCCGCTCCCCGCTCCCCCGGAGGGCCGCCTATGCCGCCCGCCAACGGATTCGTCGACACCCCCGCCGTGCGCCTGCACTATCTTGATTGGGGCGGCGACGGCCCGCCGCTGGTGCTCGTCCACGCGACCGGCTTTCATGCCCATCTGTGGGATGCCTATGCCGAGCGGCCGCGGGCGCGGTTTCGCGTGATCGCGATTGACCAACGCGGTCACGGCGACTCGGGAATGCCCCGCGATGGCGTTGACGGATTTGGTTGGGAGAACTTCGCCGGGGATCTGCACGCGCTGATCACGGCGCTGGGTATCGAGGGGTGTGGCGCGGCGGGACACTCGTCCGGCGGCACGGCAGCGGGCGTGTGCGCGGGGCGCTATCCTGGCAGTATCGGCCGCGTGCTGCTGATCGACCCCGTGCTGCGCGGGCCGGACCCGTCTGCCGCCCATCGCCACGACACCATGGAATCGCCTTCCACCGCGGCCACGCGAGTCTCACCAGCGGGGAGCGCGGACGCGCCCGACAGCACGTCGCCGCCCGGATCGAGCGGCTTCCCTCCCGGCGGCCCCAACCCGATGGCCGACCGCACCCGGCGGCGGCGTGTGGTGTGGGACAGTCCGCACCAGTTCGAGGAGGCGATGCGCACCCGCCCCGCCTTTGCCCGCTGGCGACCGGAGTTCTTGGATGCATACGCGCACCACGGTCTGCGCCGCCGCGCGGACGGTCACTATGAGCTGAAGTGTGCGCCGGAGGTCGAGGCGCGGGTGTACGAGGGTGCGATAGGCTTCGATCCGCGGCCGGACCTGGGGCGGTTGGCCGTCCCCGTGCTGATGCTGCGCGCCACCCTCAATGAGAGTAACCGCGCGCCCGTGACGCCAGACGTTGCCGGCCGCATTCCCGGCTGCCACGACCAACCCGTTGCCGCCACCCACTTCATTCCGATGGAAGAGCCGGAGACGGTGGCGGACGCGATGGACGAATTCTTCGGCGCGACGGGAACATAGTGTGGGATCAGGCGACCTCTTTGGTTTTGCCTGGTCCCGGTCACGGTCGCGGGCAGCGCGACCTGGGCGACCCACCGGGTCGCTACGTCGGGCGTCCGGGTGTGTCGGTAGGGGCGACCCGGTGGGTCGCCCTCGACCGGCGGGATACCCCACCAACCTGCCCGAGGTGAGCGCTCAGTCGCTGCCATCGAAGCCCGCGCCGTCGCCGACGAGGGCGGGGGAGGTCGCGGCCTCATCGACGACGGCGCGCATCCGCCAGAGCTGGAGGGCGTGCTCCAGGCCGTGCTCGACATAGTGGTCGAGTCCCTGATGCTCGAACTCGGCGTACTTGCGGTCATGCTCGGCGACGTGCTCCAACACCTCGGCCATTGACCACTCGTCAAGCGACGGCGCCGCTATCACCTGAGTATCGCTCAAGCCAGCCAGGCCGGCGGCGAGCGCGTCATACAGCGCGTTCAGACCGCCGCGGGCGGCATCGCCGGCGGTCGTGTATGTAATCAGCGCATTGTGGGAGGCGCGGACCTCAGCCAGCAGCCGCCCCGCGATCAATGAGTGTTCGGTTGACATGTCACGATTTATCGTACCGCGGTGTCGCGATAGACAGTAGGGCGAGGGCTGCTCGCGCGTGTCCCACACGGTTCTGCACGACGTTGAATCTATAGCGCGAGCAGGCGCGCGTGGGCTGCTGCCGAAGTAGCCGCGCTGAATCTAGCCGTCTGCCGGGGCATGAGTTCGGCAAACCCGTGTTGCGACACCCGCTGCCCGCTGCCTCATGCGCCCGCCACCGCCGCCGGGATACCGCCCTCGATCGCCGCGGCGAGGCTGGCAAGGGGCACATCGATCTCGGCGCCGAGCCGGAATTGCTCACCTCCCACTGTCCCGATACGGGTGAGCGCGATCCCGTGGGCAGTGGCCAGTCGCTCCAGGTCCGCTAGCCGAGCCGCGGACGCGGTCACGATGATGCGCGATTGCCGTTCGCCGAATAGCGCGGCGTCGAGCCGCCCGCCGTCCGGGAACAGTTCGCCATCGACCCCCATCCCACCCCAGACGGCGCACTCGGCCAGCGCCACGGCCAGGCCGCCGTCGGAGCAGTCGTGCGCGGAGTGCAGCAAGCCGGCGCGGATCGCCTCAAGGGTGCAGTGCTGCACCGCCACCTCCGCTTCGAGATCGATGGTGGGTTGGCCGGCGACGAGGCCGTGAACAACCTTGAGATACTCGCTCCCGGCGAGCGCGGCGGCATCGTTGGACGTGGAAGAAGCGGTGGCGTCCCCGGCCCTGGGTGGCGGGGCGACCCGCCGGGTCGCCCCTACCGGAGAATCGCCGGCCGGCGTGGCCGCGGAACTCTCCCCCCGCGTCTGCACGACCGTGGGACCGCCGGACAGCAGCGCCACGATGTCGCCCGCCTCGCGGAAGGCAGCGTCACACCTCAGGTCCACGTCCTCGATCAGCCCGAGCATGCCGACCACGGGCGTGGGGTAGATCGCCGTGCCCAGCGTCTCGTTGTAGAGGCTGACATTGCCGGAGATAACGGGCGTGCCCAGCGCCTCGCAGGCGGCGGACATGCCGCGGATCGCCTGCTCGAGTTGTTCATAGATCTCGGGCTTCTCCGGGTTGCCGAAGTTGAGGCAGTCGGTGATCGCGAGCGGTTGTGCGCCCGTGCAGACCACGTTGCGCGCCGCCTCGGCCACGGCGATCATGCCGCCGGTATATGGATCGAGGTAGCACAGCCGGCTGTTGCAGTCGGTGGCCAGCGCCAGCGCCCGGCGCGTGCCCTTGAGTCGCACGACGGCGGCGTCATGGCCGGGGCCGATCACGGTGTTGGTCAGCACCTGGTGGTCGTATTGACGCCAGATCCACCGTTTCGAGGCGAGATTGGGCGAGGCGAGCAACCGCGTCAACATCGCGCCGGCCGCGCCCGACCGGCGCGGGATGTCGGGCAGCGACGACAGGTCGCGGGCACGCAGCGCCGCCACCTCGGGCGAGGGCACGCCCTGCCGCCGGTATTGGGGCGGGTCGGTGAGCAGCGCGGCGGGCAAACTCGCCACCTCGGTGGCGCCGTCGCGGATATGGACGAGACCGTCGTCGGTGACCTCGCCGATCACCACCGCGTGCAGTTCCCACCGCTCGAACAGCGTCCGCACCCGATCCTCGAATCCACGCTTGACGATCACCAGCATCCGCTCCTGCGACTCGGAGAGCATGACCTCGTAGGGCGTCATGCCCTGTTCACGCCGGGGCACACGAGCAGTGTCGATCACGAGGCCGGTGCCGGACTTGGCGGCGCACTCGACCGCGGCGCTGGTCAGGCCGGCCGCGCCCAGGTCTTGGAGGCCGACGATCCAGTCGCGGCCGTGCTCGACCAGTTCGAGGCACGCCTCCATCAGCAACTTTTCAAGGAAAGGATTGCCCACCTGCACCGCCGGCCGCCGCTCCTCCGAGCTTTCGTCCAGTTCGACGCTGGCGAAGGTCGCGCCGTGGATGCCGTCGCGACCGGTGTCGGCCCCGACCAGCATCAGCAGGTTGCCCGGCCCGTCGGCCCGCGCCCGCACGAGCTGGCCGTGCTTCGCCACGCCCACGCACATCGCGTTAACGAGAGGGTTGCCGGTGTATGATTCGTCGAATACGGTTTCCCCGCCGACGGTCGGCAGCCCGAGGCAGTTGCCATACCCGCCGATGCCGCCGACCACCCCGCCGAACAGATAACGGTTGCGGGCGATCTCCTCGAAGGTGGGCATCGGGCGGGAGTCAGGCGAGGTGATTGCCTCTCCGCGGTCCCTCGTCTCGGTGATCGGTCCAAACCGCAGTGAGTCCAGCAGCGCGATCGGGCGGACGCCCATGGCGAAGATGTCGCGGACGATGCCGCCCACCCCGGTCGCGGCGCCCTCGTACGGTTCGATCGCGGAGGGATGGTTGTGCGATTCGATCTTCATCGCGACGAGCAGGCCGTCGCCGATGTCCACGGCGCCGGCATTCTCCTCACCGGCGCGGGTGAGCACATGCTCGCCGTGGGTGGGGAACAGCCGCAGCAGCGGCCGGGAGTTCTTGTAGCCGCAGTGTTCGCTCCAGAGGGCGCCGATCATGCCAAGCTCGACCTCGGCCGGCTCGCGTCCCAGGCGTTCGAGGGCGAGTGCGTACTCGTCACGGGAAAGGGCGATCTGTTGGAGGGTGTGGTCGGAGACAGTCATAGGAAGAGGCTAGCACCGGGGGCATCCCTGGGGGAACCAGGGGTGGGAGCGGGGAGCGGGGAGCGAGCGCGCGGCAGGAGGTATGAGCACGGGCGGGCGGCGCGGGGGCGGGACGTGAAGGCGATTACCAGGGCGCTGGTTCGGCGATGGGTGGGGTCGTGCGTGGCGCGAGCGTGCGGTACGCCCGCGCCACGGCGATCTGAATCACCGGAATCGCGACGAACAGGCCGACCACCAGCGCCAGAAGCCCGAGCAGGGCGACGACGAACAGCAATAGTCCCAACATCAACAGATTGCCCACTTCACCCCGAGTCGCGCGAGCGCTTGCCTTGAGGGATTCGACCGGTCCGAGTTGCTTATCAACAAGGAAGTAATACGCAAAGCCAATCCGCGTCCACAGGTAGAAGCCAGCCGCGATCACCGCCACACCGCCGATCATGCCAATCAGCACCCCGGCGATGGTCGAGACTGTTGCCCCAATTGCGACGGCAATCCCGATCGCCAGTCCGCAGGCGATGAAGAACACGAACACGATGGCGATGTACAACAGCACCAGCCCGTAATACGGCAGCAACCGGTCCCAGGTGGAGAACAGATCGGCGAATTCGGGCCGCTGACCATCGCACACCTTGAGCGCGATGCGGATTAATCCGAGTGTGACCACCGGCCCGATCACGAATTGTACGAGCAGACTGAGCACGACGCCGGACGCCCCGCCGACGCCGACCTGCAACACCGTTTGGAGGACGACAGACGCGATCATACCGACGAAGAACAGTCCCACGATCACGAGGAAGTCCCGCTTGACCGCGTTCCAGGCAAACGACAGCGCCGCCATGGGGGAGATGCGGCCGGGCGTGGACGTCATTGCGGCGCCAAAATGGGGCGGCGACGGGGCCGGAAAGTCGTCACCATCAAGCAGAGGCTCGACCAGCGGCGCGCCGCAGCGGCGACAAAAGCGGTCGCCAAGGTTGAGCGGGCCACCGCATTCCGAGCAGAAGCGCGGGGTCATAAGCATACCCTCGGGCCTGTGACGTTCATCGGGTCGGGGCAGCCCGCCCTCCTCGCCCGGCCGGGGCATGCGCGGCCACAACAAGTCGGGCACCGGGCCGGGGACATTATAGCGACAGCGGCCTCATCGCGGGTGTTGCTGTTGAACGGCTGAACGCCCAGGCGAAGAGGGCGGGCCGGTCCTCCCAACACCTAAGACCTAACACCCATCACCCACGATCACGTCAGCACGGCCGCCGCCGACTCGATCATCGAGCGCCAAATCGGCACGCCATCCTCGCCACCCATGAGCGGCTCGGAGGCGCGCTCGGGGTGGGGCATCATGCCGAGGACGTTGCGCCGCTCGTTGACGATGCCGGCAATGTTCTCCAGCGAGCCGTTGGGATTTGCCTCGAGCGTCACCAACCCCTCGGGTGTGCAGTAGCGGAATACGACGCGCGACTCGGTGTTGAGCCGGGCGAGCGTGTCGGGGTCGGCATGGTAGCGGCCCTCGCCGTGAGAGATCGGCACGCGCAACACCTGGCCGGGGCGGCAGCCGCTCGTGAACGGTGTGGCGTCCGTCTCGGTGCGGAGATGCACCGGCATGCAGCGGAACTGCAAGTTGTCGTTTCGGAGCAGCGCGCCCGGCAGCAACCCCGCCTCGCAGAGAATCTGAAAGCCGTTGCAGATGCCGAGCACCAGCCCGCCCCGCCGCGCGTGCCGGCTCACCGCCTCCATCACCGGGGAGAAGCGGGCAATCGCGCCGGTTCGCAGGTGGTCGCCGTACGAGAATCCCCCTGGCAACACGACCGCGTCGAACCCATCGAGATTGTTCTCGCGGTGCCACACGTATTCAGCCTGCTCGCCCAACACGGTCGTCAAGACATGGTGACAGTCGCCATCCGACCAAGTGCCTGGAAACACCACGACGGCCCAGCGCATCGCCATCCTCCGTGAAAACCTAACCCCTCGCCCCCTTCCCTCGCGGGAAAGGGGGCGAACCAAACTCCCTGCCGGGGGAAGGGGGAGTACCGTCCTCCCCTCCCCTTGCAGCCCCGTCCCGGCCTGCCGGGGGGGAGGGGCCGGGGGAGAGGTGGATCGCCGCTACGGGCGGCCGCTCACGGCGCCTTCCGGCCGCTCGACCAGGACCGCCTCGTACATCTTGGCGACCGGGTGGCCCTCGAGAATGCCCTTGAGCGAGCCTTGGGCGTGGCCGGCGGCGAAGGCAGGCGACCGCGTCCAGGCGTCGAACGCGGCTCGGTCCTGCCAGATCGTGTGGCTGATGTACTCGCCCGCGTCGTCACCTTTGAGCAGCGCGAACTCGACGAATCCGGGCACGTCGCCGAGATACGTCTGCCGCTCGCGCCACTGACGCTCGAAGTCCGCCTCACGCCCGCTGGCTACCTTGAAGTTGTTCATGGCGATGAACATGTCGTGTACTCCTCCCGGCCGCATCGACGATTCCCGAGGTCAGTGTACCACGCCGCCATGCGGCCACCGAGACGCCGCGATGAACCGCGGCTGGCCATGCCCCCCGGGTCGCTTGGTGATGGATGGTTGGTCATGGGGCAGCCGGCGGCTCGACCGCAATGCGCGCGGTGCCAGTGGAAAGCCGCCAGGCGGCAGCCCCATCAGGCGGGCATGGACACCCGCGGGAGAACGGTTAGAGCGTCGAGCCGGCCGTGAACTGTGGGGCCGGCGGCTCGGATGCACGGGACGCGTCGTCGGCGGCCGGTTGCACGGGCGGATCGGCGGCAGCGCCGGATGCAACACCGCTGCCGCCGACGACCATCAGGTGATCCCGCGAGGCGGGAGGCAGCGCGGCGGCACGGCGACGGTCCTGTTCCGCCCGCACCGGCGCCGGGTACTCGACGCGGGGGTGATAGATGGCCCGCATACTGCGCTTGAATGCCTCGGCGATCACCCGCAGGTCGCGCAGGGTCAGATCGCAGTCGTCGAACTGGCCCTCGGCCAGCCGTTCGGCGATCACGTTCTCGACGATCGCATCGATCCGGTCCTGCGAGCGATCCTTGGCGGCGCGCACGGTCGCCTCGGTGGAGTCGGCGAGCATGACGATCGCGGTTTCGCGCGATTGGGGCCGGGGGCCGGCGTAGGTGAACAGCGCAGGGTCGATCTCCGGGTCGGTTTGGGCGGCGAGCCGGTAAAAGTAGGCCGTGCGCAAGGTGCCGTGATGCTCCTGGACAAAGGCGCGCACCCGTTCGGGCAGCCGCTCCTTGCGCGCCAGTTCGGCGCCGTGACGGACGTGGTCGCGCAACAGGTCAGAGCTGGTGGCCGGGTCCATGCCGTCGTGCGGGTTCTGGCCGGACAACTGATTCTCGATGAAGAAGCCGGGGCGCGCCAGCTTGCCGATATCGTGGTAGTAGCTGCCGACGCGCACCAGCAGGCTGTCGGCCCCCACCAGATCAGCCGCGCGCTCGGCAAGGTTGCCGACGATCACGCTGTGATGAAAGGTGCCGGGCGCTTCGTCTTGGAGGCGGCGGAGCAACGGCGCGTTGAGTTGGGCCAGCTCCATCAGTTGCAGGCGGGTGGTGATGCCGAACACCGAGCCAAGCAAAGCGAACAACCCGACGGCGAGCAGCGACGAGAGCGCGCCGGCGCCGGCGCTGGCGCCCGCCATCCAGGCCAGATCACTCGGCCGGCGGCCACTGTCGAGCAGCCAAAACGCCACCAGGCCGAAAAACGATGCAAGGCTGACGGCCGCCCCGGCGAGGAAGAAGCGGCTGAACCGCTCGGCCCGGTACACCACCACCACCCCGGCAAAGCCGCCGAGCAGGAAGGCGGCGGTCATCTGCAACGTCTGGATAGCAGTCAGCCCGACCACACCGGCGACATCGGGTAGATAGACGGCGGTGAAGGTAGTGAGCACGGTGCAGGCGACCGCGATCACCAGCGCCAGCGGCGCCTCGAACAGCGCCGCGACCAGCATCGGCACCGCGGCGACCGGCAGGACGAAGGCGAGGAAGCGGCGATCGCTGTCGGGTAAGACCAGCGGCAGGTACAGCCGCGCGACCAGTTGCAGGCCGCCGATCAGCAGGCAGGTCGCCACCAGCCGGCGGTACGACGCCATCGATGGCGGCTGGAAGACGTGCAGATAGGCGCCCAGCAAACCCGCGCCCAGCAGCGCGATCACCAGCGCCGCGGCCAGCTCGCGCAGGCTGAGCCGGATGTTGAGCAATCCCGCCTCGCGCAACGCCTCGATTTTGGCGCGGTCAATCGCGTCGCCCTCGCGCACGATCACCTGATTCTTGGCGTAGGTCTGAACCTGCGGCTCAACGCCGGCCGCCGCCTTCTCGCGCGCCTTCTGCGTCTCGACCTCATCCTTGCGCTGCGTGGGCACAACCAGCGGCTGGACGAGGGCAACGGCGACGCCGCCCTGGACGGCGGGAAAGCCATCACGCACGCGGTTGTTGACGGCTGTCTTGCGGTCCTCCATCTCAGTGGCGGAAAACGGTTCCTCGAGCACGGCGCCGAGCAGACGGAATGCCTCCTCAACGGTGGCCGCCCACTGCTCCGGGGTAAAATCCAGGACCACGGACCGCTGGGCGGGCGACAGGGTGATGCCCTGGATGCGGGCGATGCCCTCGTCACGGGTGGCACGGGCGAAGCCGGGGCTGTCGCGCTGGCCCTGGATGCGGGCAACGATCTCGGTCAGCCGCGCGAGTTGCTGCGGCTTCATGCCGACATCGTACGACACCACGTCGCGAACGGAGACGCGGCGTTGCTCTTGGAGCTGATCGCGGAGCTCCTTCGAGTTGTATCGCACCTCGCGCGGGGCACGGATCGTCTGCGAGGCGATATCGCCCTCATTGACCGACAGCCGGCTGGGCAGGATGGGAAACAACACCCCCATCAAGAGCACGGCCAGCAACCCCGTGAAGGCGGCCACCTGCACCGGCGGCACCGGACGCGCGGCGTGTGGACGGTTGACCATGGCGGTATCCTTGTCGCTCCGCTTCAGGATACCAGGGTGATGGGTGACGGGTATTAGGTGAAGGGATGGACTCCCGTGGGCGTGGAGCGACCAGCCGTGCATCAGGGACGCTGGCGACCGAAAGACGGCTGTTCGCCCACCGGGTCACCGGCACCGCCAGGTACACGGACGGCCGGACAGACGGCCGGCGGGCTGGTGTCCTGCTTCACCCGCGTGCGGCGTCTAGTTCCCTGAACGAACCCCGAGCGTTAGCGCGCGCCACGGCTCCCTAACACCCAACACCCATCACCCAACACCCATCACCCAACTCGCGTGCTGCTCGGGTGATGTCGTCGAGGGCGGGCACGAGGCGGTCGGGCATGACGCCGATGCTCTCGATCAAGAGGACGACGCGGCCGGCGCGGAGGGTGGTCATCTGGCCCTCGATCTGGACGCCGATCCACTCGGGCGGTAGGCGCACGCCGTACAAGCTGACAGTCGACTCATCGCCAGGGAGTTCAGTCGGGTAGGTGAACAGCCGTGGTAGACCGGTCATACGGTCGCGGAGCACCCGATGGATATACTCCGGGGTCAGTCGGGCGAAGGCGCGCGCGGCCAGCGGGATATCGTCGAATCGCACGGCGCGCACGACCAACACCGCCGAATCCTCGGGGTCGCCGCCGAACCGCGCCTCGTGCGCGCTGACAAAACCGGGCTGGGAGCGGAGCAGCCAGTAGCGGCGGTCTTCGCGCAAGGGAAGGTGGAGCGCGTCGCCCGGTGCGCGCGTGATTTGCTCAACCGCCGGGTCGCGCGGGAGCGTACCCAGGCATCCCGCGGTGAGCGGGACGGCAACGGCCAGCAAGACCACGACACACCACCGCTGCACGGCTATCCTCCCCGCACGCTGCCGGATGGGGACAGTGTCGCACAGTGTCTCTCCGCCACCAATCCCAATGGGCGGGGGGCGTGGCCGCTCCGTGTCAGAGCGGGTTCGCGTCTGGCCTCCTCGCCCTCACGCGCACAACCGGGCGCCGCACGGAGGGCAATACCGGGGTAGGAGCGGTACGGTAGGTCTTGTACCAGGGGGTTCGCGCCCTGACGTCTCATGCTCACGCGAGCCGGACGCGCCCGGATGAGAGCCATGGCCGGCGCGGCGCGCGTTGAGCCATGGGCATCTCTCATCGGTCACACGAAACCCCTCCCGGACGATGGGGAGGGGTTTCACATGGGGTATAGGAGTGGCCAGGATTGCCTGCTGGAGCGGTGACGGGCTGTGGAGGAGGTGAGGCGATTGGATGAGCGGGAGCGCAGCGGTGGATGATGACGGAAGGAGGGCCGATGCCCCAGCATGGAGGGTGCGACCGCCAACCCATGCGAGGTGGCACCATGCCCTCCCCCGAGCAAGTATACCCGGCCGTCTCCGCGTGTCTCCACTCGCTCGCCTTCGTCCCGCATCGCACGGCCCAGTCCGCCCTCGCCGCCGTGGTCAGCGCGCTGCTGACTGGCCAGTCCTTGCGCCCGAGTGTGCTGGCGCGCGCCCTGCCGAGTCCGACCGTGCTTCCCGCCCGCTCCCGCTATCGGCGGGTCGCGCGCGTCTGGGAGCGTCCGTGGCTCACGGCCGCCCATCTCACCCCGGCGCTGGTCCGGGCCGCGCTCACGCTGGCCGCTCCCCAGGGAACGGCGTACCTGGCGCTGGGCACGCTGCGGTGCGGGGGGTGGGAAGTGTTCACGATCGGGCTGGTGTGGCATGGGCGGGTGCTGCCGCTCGGATGGGCGGTGCTGCCCTATCCATGGCCCAAAGGTCGATTCACCCCAACAGTGTGTGCGCTGGTGCAGCAGGTGGCGGCCGCCTGGCCGGCGCATGCCCCCCCCCCGCACCTGCTGGCCGACCGGGCTTTCCCCTCCCGGCCCCTGATCCAAACGCTCATCCGGGTCGGCTGGCGCTATACGATCCGGCTGCGCGCCTCGGACGTGGTGACACTGGCGGACGGCGCCGTGCAGGGGTATGCGCTGATTGCGGCGGCCACCCACGGTGGGTTCACGGCGCAATCGGGGCAGTTTGGCCGCCAGCGCGACGCGGGGACCGCGAGTCAGGTGGTGGTGGGGCGGGGGCTGGTGGTGCTGCCGTGGCATCAGCGCGACGCCGGAAGCGCGCGCCACCGTCGCGGCGGTTGGCCCGCAAGCAGCACGCGGTCAAGCAGACGCGGCGTGCCGCGCCGACCGAGCCGTGGGTGCTGCTGCTGACCACCGAAGCGCGCTGGTGGGCGGCACTGGCGGCCTATGGCCTGCGCTATCACACCGAAGGGACGTATCGCGATGCGCAGGGCGGGTGGGATGGCCAGCACGGGTGGGATCTGGACGAGCGGATCGCGGCCGCCCCCGCCCCGGCGCGGGTCGAGGCGGTGGTGGGCCTGTGGGCGGTGGGCACGCTGCTGCAAAGTTGGCTGGGCGACCAGCTCACGGCGGCGACCACCCCCGCCCCGGTGCGGGCGGTCAGCCAGGAGTGGACAGTGCATGGGCGGTTGAGCGTGTGGGCGCGGGGACGGCTGGCGCTGACCGAGCCACACGGCCGGCTGCACGAGTGGGTGATCGCGACCCTCCACGTCGCTGCCGACCGACTGCGACACGAGCGCCGTGCCGTGCCGGCAACCGGCAGGGACCAGCCCACGACCGACCGGGAGGTACGGCCTCCCGGTCCACCACTGAGGGAGGTTGCCTAACATCGCCCTTCATCCGTCAGAAAATCCTGGCCACTCCTATACACATGGGGAGAGCCGTGCGGGTCGCCTACGCGGTTGGCGTCGCTCGGAAGGCCGGTAGCCATGGGTTGGCGGTGGTCATCTCGCGTGCGGCATCGACCGCCGTGCGTACCACATCCTGATTCGCCCGCGCGAGCTGCTCGAACCGGGTGCGCGCCTGCTCATTCGCCTCGGGCACGCTGTGGAACAGCGACCGGGACAGCTCCATCACCTGATCCTGCGCCTCGGCGGTGGCCGCGATCACGGCGGTCATGTTGCCCGGCAGGTCGGTGGGATTCTCGACCACACGGCGGACCACGCCGAGGGTGCGCGATTGGGCCTTCCGCGTCTCGTCGAGCAGGCGTTGCGACAGCCGGACGTTGTTCTTGCCGGTGGTGCGGAACGCCTCGATCATCGCGTCGTAAGCCGTTGACACGGCGTCGAAGTACTGGGTGGCCGGATGGGTCGTGCTCATAGACTGCTCCTCTTCGTTACGGGGTACTATGTGCAATCTACATCTAGATGCACAATTTGTCAACGAATCGTTGACCAGGCCCCCCGCGAGGATGGACAATGGGCGCCAAGGGGGAGGCCGCCATCATGACAACAGACGAACGCGCGCCCGCGGATGCGCCCGCCGCCGGGCCACGGTTGCATGGCGACCTGCTGACCACGAGCCTGCTGGCAATGTTGCGTGGCTGGAATGGTTACGGGTATCAGCTCGCGCAGCGCCTCAAGGAATGCGGCCTACCGATGTTTGATCAGGGCACGGTGTATCGCACCCTGCGAAAGCTCGAGGAAGGGGGCCTCGTCGCCTCGTTCTGGGATACCTCGGCGTCCGGCCCGGCCCGGCGCATGTACTCGCTCACGCCGCCGGGTGAGATCTTCCTCACCGGCTGGCTCGATGCCCTCGACCGCTACCAGAGCTTCCTGCGCACCCTCTGGGGCCTCCCCGCGCCGCCTTCCGCCTCCGCCACGCCGGCGCCTCTCGGCTCCAAGCAACCGGATCAGCCCGCGGACTGACACGTTTAACCGGAAGAGCCAGGATCGAGGAATATAGTTGTGACCCGGCCACGACGAGAACCCGAGCGGCGCACTGGCGGGATTGACTCACGCGCTTACCCCAGACTGCATCGCTCGATCATGAGGGCATTCAGCCCTAGAAGCTTGAAAAGCGCTGGGGTGGCCGTGCGTATGGGTTGAGGTCGCGGACGTAGTAAGCCAGCTCCATGCGGTCGAAGGCGCCACGCTTGATCACTGCCGTTTTTCCGGAGTCGCCCGGGGTGTTGCTGAGGGAAAAGTCATCCAGGGCCAGGTTACCGCAGCGTACGTCCCAGACCTCGGCGACGGTCCCGCGGTTGGGCCGTCCACGCGTATACGTCCCGCTCCGGTCGATTAGCACATACCTGAAGGTGAAATAGACGCCGGCTTTTGCGAGATGACCTTTCGGCATGTTCGTTTCGAGCGCCACCTTTACTTCCAGGTTCGGGAAGTCGGGCAGTTGGGAGAGCAGATCCGGGAAGGCATGAGGCCGGTTACGGACGTAGCGTCCGTCCGACGCATGAGCCAAACCAGCACTCAGAAGATTACCCATCATTGACGACACATTGGCAAGCTCGAACAGTTCACAGATGGGAGCGCCACCGCTCTCAATCAGTTGTTCATCCATCACGTCAAACTGATGGTAAGCCAGTTCGAGCGCTGTACCGATAGCAGACGAATCTAAGCCGGTCAGCCGGCGCGTCTCCGCATCACCGCGAAAAGCGTCTGGGCGTGCAAGCCGGGGCGCGGGTCGGTGGATTACATCGATCTCCGGCTCGGCAGGAACAGGGGCGTCGCCCGGCCTTCCGAAACCGTCTTGCTCGGCCTGCCGGATGAGGTCGGACAAACGTGTGCCGAGCGCCGCCGCAATATCCGCGGCGGCGACTACCGTGGGCTGCCTTTCCGCTCTCTCCAGGAGACCGATGTAGGTCCGATGCAGCCCCGCTCGCGTCGCGAGTTCGTCCATCGACAAGCCTTGCTGCCGCCTGACCGCTCGGAGGACCCTAATGAGCGCGGAACTGATGCCCTCTCCATATTGTCCCATATCGATGACACTGGCATCTTGACAACCCCTCGTCAACGAGACTATAGTCTCATAACAACTGACGCCACCCATCCTGGAGTTCCCTACATGCAGCCCTTCCGCGTCTTGGACCTATTCTGCGGTACCGGCGGCTTCTCAAAGGGATTCGAAGACCAAGGGAGCTTCGATGTCATTCTCGGCATCGATAGTCTTGATGTGGCAGTGAAATCGTTCCGAAGCAATCATCACAATGCTATTGCTCTCACCCGCGATATCCGGAATTCCCCTCCCCAGGATGTTTCCGGGCAATTGGATATTACCACGGATATGGTAGACGTAATCATCGGCGGCCCGCCCTGCCAAGGCTTCTCATCTATCCGCCCTCATCGGTCAGTGGAATGGAACGACCCAAGAAACGGACTATTCCGCGACTTCGCGGAATACGTGGCATGGTTTAGACCGAGAGTGTTCGTTTTAGAGAACGTCGTCGGTCTTGTCACATTCAATGGCGGTGAAGCGGTTGAGATCATGCAGTCCACATTCGAGAGCTTAGGGTACACCACGGACTGGCGAATCATGAATGCGGCGCATTACGGCGTTCCGCAGAAGCGGGAACGCCTAATTTTGCTGGGTGTCGAGCGCGGGCTACCCCTCTCATTTCCGCGGCCGACCCACTACTGCGAGGTAGACACGATCGGTATTCGCGATAAAGGCCGAATGTTGCTTCCTGAAAAGGCCAATCTGTTTAACCTGGGGAATCCACCATTGCTGCCTGCCGTGACGGTGGCGGACGCAATCGACGACCTACCTCCGTTGAACAGTGGGGAGGCGGCAGCCCGCTACACGGCCGCGCCCCGGACCACGTATCAGGCAGACCGGAGAGCAGGCAGCCGTTCACTGACCCTCCACGCGTCCACGGCTCACACGCCGCGGATGCTGGAGATCATTCGGCACTCCGGCCCGAACATATCGCACGTTCCCGAGCGCCTGATCACGAGCGGATTCAGTTCAAGCTACTCGCGGATCGCGGGTGACGAGCCGAGCGTCACCATCACCGTGAATTTTGTTCATCCGGCGTCCAACCGCTGCATACATCCCACGCAGGACCGAGCTTTGACTCCGCGTGAGGGTGCTCGTATCCAGTCTTTCGATGATGACTTCCATTTCGCGGGCAATCGAACGCAGATCGTGAAGCAGATTGGAAACGCGGTTCCGCCCCTTCTCGGTCGGGTTATCGCGAAACATGTGGCAGCGTTATTGAACAGTACACCGGCTGCTGCGCAAGACACGACGGTTGCGTGATCAGCTTGATCCGGGCAGCGCGATCTCCGTGTGCAGGCTACAGTGCACGAAGCCCCTCACCGGACATCAGGTGAGGGGCTTTGCACGAGGTGGGGGCCGGGTCGGGTGGGCGCCGCGCCTACAGCGAGATGCCCGGCATGAAGCTTGGCGCCCAGGTCACCAGCGGCCCGGCGGCCTTCGCGCGCACCAGCGCCCAATCGAGAGCCGCCAGCGATGCGTCGTCGCTGACCACCTCGCCGGCGCCGCTCACCTGAAACCGCGCCGGCCGGTGCCGCTCGTCAAACTCGAGTGTCACGGTGTAGCACTGCACCTGATGCGCCAGCAGCGCCGGCCGGCGCACGGCCGCGGTCCAATGTCCGCCGGCCGGGTTGGCAGGATACACGGTGTCATACGTCGTCAGGGCGATCATCGCCCCTGGCCGTCCCAGTCGGTTGCGCCCGTCGTCGGTGAGGTGATGACGGAGCAGGGCCTGCACGTCCGCGTCGAGCGCATTGAGCGCGGCGGCGCGGGTCGCGACCGGGTCTGCCGTGGGGGGCAGCGCGAGGGTTTCGTTCACCGGTTCATAGAGCATTGTCGTCATAACATATCCTCGTCCGCGCTGGTTGGTTTTTGGCGCCAGCGCCGTGTGTTGTCGTGATGCCGGCGGCTTATCGTGCCGGTCGCACGCGCCGTCCCGCCCACGCGGGAGGCTGATATCAGTGTGCTCGCGCATCACCGCGCTGACTGTCGGGTCTTGCCCGCGCCCGGGTGGGGCGATGCACCTTCACCACCGCAGTGTACGGGGTAACGAGCGTCCGATTATTTCCGTCCGGTTAACATCTCGTGACGTTGTGGTTGACCACTTACACTAGTCCGCCGCCGCGCTGTACGAATGCGCGACGCGTTCGGAGCGCGCCGCCAGCCACTCGACCACCCGCGGCCACAGCACCTTGCGCGCGTTGCGTCCGGCCGCCAGACCGACATGACCACCCGGCAGCGTGATGAACTGCTTGTCCTCGCTGCTGACCAACTCCGTCTGCACGATAGTTGATGCCAGCGGCACGATGTGATCGGCCTCGGCGGCGATGCCAAGAAAGCTCTGGCGGATGGCCGACAGGTCAGCCGGCCGGCCGCCCAACTCCATGCCGCCGCGCACCAGCTTATTGTCGCGCACCAGGTCATGCATCGTTTGGCGGAAGGTTGCGCCGGCGAAGTCGATGTGTTCCTGCGTCCACCGGTCGAAGGCGCGAAACTGCTCGACGTACTTGTCGTTTTCGACGTTCTGCCACAAGCCGATGTAGCGCACCGGCGACAGGTCGTTCGATGCAGGCTTCAGCATCTGGAAGCTGCTCTTGATCAGCGCCGCCGGGATGTTCCCAAACCGCGCGACCAACTGGTCCGGGTCCACGTTGCGCGCCCAGATGCCCTGAAGCCCGAGATGGTCGAAATCGACCGGTGTCGCCAGTGAGATAATGTTGCGCGCCGGACTCTCGGGGTGGGTGGCCGCGTACAGCAGGGTGAGCAGGCCGCCCATGCAGTAGCCCAACATCGACAGCTCGTCCACGCCCGCCTCATCGAGCACGGCCTCCACCATCCGCGGCAGATAGTCGAGCACATAGTCGTCAAGCTGCATCCGCCGGTCCTCACCGCTTGGCTCGCCCCAATCGGTCAGGTACACGTCAAAACCCTGGCCAAGCAGGTACTCGACGAAGCTGTTGCCGGGAATCAGATCGAGAATGTAGGAGCGGCTGACCAGCGAATGCACGAGCAGCAGCGGCACGGGATGAGCGGTCGCGGTGCGCGACCGGTACCGGAAGAGACGCGCCTTATTGCGCCGCCACACGACATCCTTGGCGGAATTGCCGACGCGGGCGGTCGAGGTATCGAACGTGGCATCGACGAATCGCATCGTCCGCGCGATGTCGGGAAACATCGTGAGAGGATTCACAAAGCTCGTGGGCACAGAGCGGGCCGTGCTCTCGGATATGGTGTTCACGGGAGTTTCCTTCTGTGGCTGCAAGACACCGAGACGTTTGAGGGGGTGCACGATTGTGTATGTGTGCACAATCACATATAACCCGATCGGTCGCGCCCCTGTCAATCCC
>JBBQJF010000057.1:0-19799 GCA_038325665.1 Dehalococcoidia bacterium
CTGTTCAAGGCCGGCGTCTATCTCGGAGAGCACGCGCCTCCGATCCGAGAGCACATCCTCCGGCTCGTGCGGACGGCGGGTGTTCGCGCCGGCGAGCACGCTGAGGCCCCACGCGGCCGCGCCCACGGCCAGCACATTGCGGAACATCTCGGGGCTGCCCGTCACCAATCCCGCCGCCACGGCCGCCCCCAGCGCGAGTGGAGCGAGCACGGCGCTGCGCGCGCTGGTGGCCGTGTCCATCAGCCGCAGGAGGAAGCGTGACCCGCTGCCCTACCGCCTCATGTCGCTCCCTGGGTGTTGGGTGTTAGGTGTTGGGTGTTGGGGGCCGACCTAATACTACAGTCTCACTTTCTCGCGGCAGAATCTGAGTAGCGCCTCCAGGGTAGTTGGCGGGGGCGGGCGCTCGGGTTCGAGGCTGACCCCTTTCGGATGGTAAAGACGCAAAGTGAGACTGTCGTACTAATCCCCGGCCCCTTCCCCTGCAAGGGAAGGGGGTGACGCCCGTGCTCCCCTCCCCTTGCAGGGGAAGGGGCCGGGGGAGAGGCGCCCCTCGCCCATCATTGTCCGCCCGCCTGCCGCAACGTGAATAGCACAAGGCGGTCGCGTTCCAGATCTTCCTCGCGGAAGGAGTCGTAGCAGCACAGCTTCTGGCGCAGTTCGGCGTCGCTCTTGGGATAGACGACCACCAGCCGGCTAATGTCGATGCCGGGCTGGGCGGCGAGGAAATTGGCGACGGCGTTGGCGCGGTTGCCGGCCACATCGATCGTCTCCTGGGGGAGCGAGCCAAGCGGCTTGGCGGCGCGTCCCTCGATGAACAGGTACAGGCCGGGGGTGCGGCGCAGCAACTCGGCGATATCAAGCAACGTCCGCTGACTGACCGGCTGGATCTCGAACGAGTCGGGCCGGAAGGCAATCTTCTCGATCGGCAGCTTTGCCACCTCTTGGGCGCGCCCCAGCTCCGCCTCCGTCAGACGTGGCAGCGAGATGCGGGTGGCGAGCGCGAACGAGGGGTTCACGGGTGAGGCGGCGGCAACGAGTGATTGGTTGTCGGCCGCGCGCAGGAGGAAGCGATTATCGACCAGCGACCCGACGTCGGTGGTCGAGCCTTGGATGCCGGCGCGGGTCCAGTACGTCCGGAACTCCGCGAGGCGGCCGGCGAGCACGCCCGGATCGTTCATCGCCAGCCGGTTTTGACCGAGCGTGGCCTGGGCGATGGCGGCAAGTTGGTTCCGCAAATCGTCGCGCTTCTCGATGCCCGACCACGCCGCCCAGGTGGAGCGCCCATCGGCGGATCGCGTGTCCTTGTTGGCGTCGATCAGGAAGGCGGCGACATTCTCGGGACTGTCCTGCACGTCTTTCAATCCGCGGAAGTAGGCATCGACCACCGCCTGCGCCTGCGCCGGATTCTCCGTCGCCCACTTGCGGTTGACGATCGGGATGTCGAGCACGAAGCGGAAGCGGCTTGAATCAGTGAGCTTGCGGATGCCGGGCTTAAGCGCCTCGCCGGTGTACAGTTTCTCGCGCGTGTTCGGCTGCCACGCGATCACCGCGTCACAGCGCCCCGCGTTGAACCCATCGAGCGCGGCGTTCACATCGGGGAAGGGCATGGGCCGCATCTTGTCGAGCAGGTCGAGGTTCGCGCCGATGGAGACGTACAGCGCGTGGCTGACGGTGCGCTCGACGAAGCAGACGCCGCGACCGGCGAGGTCATTGAACGTGCGGATCGGGTCGCGCACGTACCATTCGTCGGCGCCGGCCGACTCGTCGATCACAAACGGCACCACCATGCTGTCGTCGCATTGAAGCGCGCACGAATCGAGCGTGGTCACTAACACCTGATAGCGGCCGGAGCGCAGCCGCGCGAACTTTTCGTCCTCGCTCGGATTGTCCTCTTCGAGTCCGAAGCCGCGCGCCTGCATGTCGATGCCCGGCGCATAACCCTTACGCGCCGCGTACGCCCAGGTATGATACGAGGGGAAGCTGTCGTAGGCGACCACGACCGATGGTCCGCGCCCCGATGGCGATGGACTTGCCGTCGCGCGACCGGCCGCCGTGGTCGCGGTCCGCGTCGCCGGCGACGGTGTGGCGCTGCTGCTGGGACGGCCACCGCTGATAGCGGTCGCGGTCGCGGTTGTCGGCGGCGCGCCGCCGCCCGGGCCGGCCGCCTGGCCGCCGCCGACAGTCGCCTGCGCCGCCGCCGTGGCCGTGGCTGGCGCCCGCGTCTGGCCGGTGCCCGACTGTCCGTTAAAGTAGCGCCACGCCAGTACGCCGCCAACGATCACGAGCGGCAATACCAGCAGCCGGAGCAGCCGGGCGGGATTGAAGCGGTACTGCGGTGCGGCCACGAGTCCCTCCGGGACGAGGCGTACGGCGTTGAGGACCAGGAGCGACATCGAGCGGTCAATAACCGACCAGGAGCGTCCCCGCGGGGGACGGCCAGCGCCGGGTAGGGGCGACTCAGTCGGTCGCCCGGCTCAACGGGTCGCCTTACACCGACTCTTGCAGAACGTTCTTGACCATGTCAGCGGCCTCGTCCTGATCGACCTCAACGGGGCGAGCGGCTGACTCGATCTGACGCGGGGCCATGCCCAACTCGGCGCGGACCTCGGCCAGCACCTGCTCCGCGTCGTCGCTGGTGGTGCGCATCTCCAACTCTGCTTGGGCGGCGGAGCCGGCGAGGACGTCACCGGTCACGCGGCTGGCGGCGGTCGCCTCGGCGGTGCGCTCATCGGCGCGCGACTTGAGCTGGTCATACGCCTCGTTACGACTCTCACGCAGCAGGCCGATCATGCGCTTGCCCTCGTCGGCCATCTGCTCCTCGATCGCCGCGAGGTGGATGTCGGCGACGTAGCCGTCGATTTCGAGCTGGCGGATCGCCATCTGCTGCACGCGCTGGGTGGCGACCATGCGCGCGTCCTTGCTGCCCGACGTGATGCGCTCAACCCGTTCTTTGGCGACGGAGATACGTTGATCGAGCCGCGCGACCTGCTCGGCGAACATGTTCGCCTGGATCTCATTGTTCATCTTGAGTGCCCGCTTCACCGCCATCCGTGCCTTCTCGCGCTCCGCGATCAGTTGCGCCAGCATCCGCTCGGCCTTGACCGCCTGCACCTCCACCGCTTGGGCATGCTCCACGGTTTCCAGCGTCGAGGAGCGGACTTCCTCTTTCGCTTCCTGCGCCATCAACTCCGGTGGGACGCGCTCGAACAGGGCATTCCTGATGCCGCGCCAGATGATGCTGATGAATTTGAACACGGACATTCCTCCCTCGGCTCACCGGCCCCCCAACGTCAGGCGGCAGACGATGCGCTGGTACACGGGCACGCGCACGCTCTCCCAGGCATTGTAGCCCACCGACGCGGGGCGCTGTCCCCAGCGGGAGGGTGATACGCGGTCGCGACATCGCGATTATGTCCCCGCCGCCCCATTCACGCTCATCATGCGCCCTTGGGATGTGATATCGACCGCACGCGTCCGGCAGGAGATCACGCGGACGGTGGATCGCTGCCAGCGGCAGCACGCATTGGGGCATCGTATCGACGGTACGAGTGCGGTCGATCTCACTGGTTAAAGCGCGCCTCACGCTTCTCGCGGAAGGCGGACACCGCCTCACGGTGATCGGGCAGCCGGCGGGCGATCTCGTCGCGCGTCTGCTCACGCTCCATCACGGCGTCGAGGTCGGGATCAGTCGGGTTCTTCGCCAGCAATTCCTTGATCATCATCACCGCCGCGGTGGGGTTCATGGCGATCTCGTCCGCTTTCGCCACCGCCGCCTCAATCAGCGATTCGCGCGGAACCACGGCCGTGACCAGTCCCATCCGCAGCGCCTCCTCCGCCTCAACGAAGCGACCGCTCAGGCACATCTCGGTCGCGTTGCCCAACCCGACGATCTGCGCCAGCAGCCGGGTCGAACCAAGCTCCGGCATGAGGCCCATTTTCACGAAGCGGATGCTCAGTCGGGCGTCGCCGGCGGCGATGCGGATGTCGCACGGCAGCACGAGCGTCAGCCCGACTCCGGCGGCGTAGCCGTTAATCGCCGCCACCGTCGGCTTCGACCGGCGCAGCAGCGTGGTGATCGAACTGCCGCCACGTCGCACGGGTTCGCCCGTTCCCTGGGCATTGCGCGCCGCCCGCTCGGCGAATCCGCCGAGGTCCGCACCGGCGCAGAACGCGCGACCCTCGCCCGCCAGCACGATCGCCCCGATGGCCGCGTCGTCATTCCACTCCGTGATTTGGGCGCGGATCTCGTCGCCCATCTGATCGGTCCAGGCGTTCAGCTTTGACGGACGGTTGAGACGGATGATTCCCACCCGTCCCCTGGTTTCCGTGATGATCTGCTCAAACGATGCCATGACCACCTCCCGTTGTGTACGCGAGTGACCTCACGTTGCCGCTTGGACACGCGCACGTATAGTAGGGTCAGTCTGCCTCGGGCGCGAGCATTGCAGCAGACGCGTGGAACCCGCTCGCGTGCGGTGGCGATACCGAATCGGGCGGGCGGGCGACACACGGGAGCCGGCGGCGGCGAGAACAGCACGTATGAGGGGAGTACAGCAAATGGCGTTTCAGCGCGTGGTGTGCCCAATGGATGGGTCGGTTCTGTCCGAGCAGGCGCTGTCCTACGCGGCGGAGATTGCCGAGAAGTTCGGCGCACCACTGGTGCTGCTCCGCGCCTTCGATGGACCGGAGCGCTCCGCCCGCATGATCGCGATGGCAAGCGCGTCCGAGCCGATGGGCATGATCGACGCCCGCACCGTGGACGCCGTGGAGGAGGCGGCAGAGGAGGAGGAGGTCAGTGTCCACGCGTACCTTTCTGCTCAGGCCGAGCGGATGAGGGAGCGCGGCATCGACGTGGAGGCGATTGTGGCTGACGGGGGCGCATCGGACGCCATCCTTCAAGAAGCGCGACGCGAACCTGACACGTTGATTGTTATGTCTACTCATGGGCGTGGCGGCCTGGGCCGGCTCGTGTTCGGCAGCGTGGCGCAGGAGGTTCTTCACCAAAGTGATGTGCCGGTACTGCTCGTGCGCGCCCAGGAGGAATCATGACCGACCGTCCCGACAACAGCGCGAGGGACATGACGATCGGCGCCGCAGTCGTGGGCACGAGTGGGAGGCTGGGCGAGGTGTATCGCGTGGTCGTCGATGCCAACCTGAACCGCGTCACCAATATCGTTGTCCGGCACGACCGTCTGCTTGGTCATGACGAGCGCCTGATCCCGATGAAACACGTTGAGCGGATCGAACGGGGGGTGGTCTACCTCAGCATGGACACGCGTGACTTTGAGGCGATGGACCCCTTCGTCGAAGAACAGTTCCGAGCGCCCGATGCGGGCTTCGCCGGACCCCTCGGCCTGGACCGAGGACAGTACGTGCTCGACACGTTCGTCGCGGAAGGACCGATGGGCGCGCTGAGCACACCGCCGCCCTCGTTCGGCTCCATGCCGCACGGTCAGACCGCCGCCGACGACCCGCGACAAACCGCTCTCACCGGCGGGATGGACGTGCTCGACGCGAATGGCGACAAAGTCGGCGAGGTTCACGAGTTGACGGTCGCCGCGGACACGGGTCAACCCACCCGATTGATCCTGCGGCGCGGCTGGTTACTCAAGCACGCCACCGAGATCCCCGTGCAGTGGGTAGACGACGTGTCAGACGGCGGCATCGTGCTCAATGTGCCGGCGAGCCGTGTCGAAGATCTGGAGCGCGGAGAGACCGAAACGCCGCCCTCGTGACCCACCCGGCCAGAGAACGGCTCACCTCTCACCCCAACCCCGGCCCCCCGGCTATGCCGGGACCGGCTGCACGGGGAGGGCAGCCACCCTGTCCCGCCGCCCCCTCGCGCCTGTCCCGGACTGCCGCCGCGTCCCGCCGTCTCCCCCGTCTCTCGCGGTCTGTCTCGGTATGGCCGGGGGATCCGGTTCTTCGCTGACACCAAAATGGGCGACGGTTTTACCCGTCGCCCACGCGATGTTACTGGACCGCGGCGCTCGCCGGACGATTACCAGCGATTACCGCTACGGCCACCGCCACTGTAGCTGGAACTCGAACCGGCGCCGCCACCACCCTGGGTGCGGAAGCAGTCGGAGCAGTAGACCGGCTTGTCGCCGCGCGGCTGGAAGGGCACGCGCGCCTCGTTGCCACACGAGGCACAGGTCGCGGTGAAAAACTCACGCTGGCCGCCGTACGAGCCACCACCACCGCCACTGCTGTAGGAGCCGCCTTCGCTCCCGCCGCCGCGGCGGTTCGAGCGGCATGTTGGGCACCGGCGAGGCTCATTGGTAAAGCCTTTGGATGCATAGAACTCTTGTTCACCCGTGGTGAACGTGAATGGGGCGCCACAATCGGAACAGGTAAGGGTTTTGTCCTCGTAGGACACGACGACCTCCGTGGGTAGATGTGGCAATGCTTCGGTGATCGCGCGTGCAAGGTGGGATTAGGAATACCCGTTCCAGGCCGGTTCGACTAGCGAAAAGCTTGCCTATGGATAGCTTAGCACACGCGGTCAAATCCGTCCAACGCCGCTCCGATTCCGTTCGACTCGCTCACGAGAGGAATGACTGCCCCGCCGCCACCGGCTCCATGCCGCCGAGGTCAGGAGGTTACGCGGGCTTTTCCGGGTATCTCCCGATGAATGGCGCGGCGTATCGCCCGTAGACTCTATCTATCACCGCCGGACGGGCACACCGGCCTGCCGCCTATCCATCCACACGCTCGGGAGCTGTCGCATGAGTTCACGACCGCAGATTGTTGCGCAAGTTCTCCAGCTCTGGGGCCGGCTCGGCCGCGGCCAGAAGGCCGCCATCGGCGCCATCGCCGTTGGCGCCGTGGTGTTCAGCTTCATTTTGATGCAGATGGGCGGCTCCACCACCTACGTTACCGCCTTCACGAACCTCGATCCAAAAGACTCCAACGCGATCATCGAGCAGATCAAGGCCGACAAAGTGCCGTACCAGCTCTCGACCGATGGCACGACGATCAAGGTGCCGCCGACAAACCTGGCCGACGCCCGCCTGAAACTTGCCGCCAAAGGGCTGCCCCAGGGCGGCGCGGTCGGGTACGAACTGTTCGACAAGACCTCGTTCGGCGTGACTGACTTCGTCCAACATCTCAACTACCAACGGGCGCTCGAAGGCGAGCTGTCGCGCACCATCAACGCCCTTACCCAGGTTGAAGGCTCACGCGTCCATATCGTGGTCCCCAAAGAGGAATTGTTCGTCTCTCAGAAGAAGCCCGCTACCGCCTCGGTGCTGTTGCGACTGCGGGCCGGCAGAGAGCTTGATGAGAATGCCCTGAAGGGTATCTCGCATCTCGTCGCCCGCTCGGTACAGGGCCTCGACCAGAAGAACATCACCATCATCGACTCCGGCGGCCGCATGCTGTTCGACGGCGGCAGTCTCGCCGATAGCGCGGCCGGCATGTCCGCCACTCAACTCGACGTACAGAAGAAAATCGAGAAGGGCATCGAGACACAGGTCCAATCACTGCTTGATCGCGTGGCCGGCGCCAACCGGGCAGTGGTGCGCGCCAGCGCGGACATGGACTTCTCCCAACAAGAAGAGATGAAGGAGATCTACGAGCCAGGCGGCGCCAACGCCCAGGGCGTGCCCCGGTCGTCCGCCAGCGTGCAGGAAACCTTCAACGGCAACGGTCAGGCCGGCGGCACACCGCCTGGGGTGGCGGCCAACAATCCCAATGCACGAACCAACATTCAGGCGGCTGCCGGCGGCACCTCGCAGTACCAGCGCACCGAAACCACCACTAACTATGAGGTGACCAAGAGCACGCAAAAGACGGTCCGCGGGCCTGGTCAAATCAAACGGCTCTCGGTCTCGGTGCTGCTCGACTCCAGCATTCCCGAGCAGGACGCGGTTGGATTGCGCGACGCGATCTCTGCCGCGGCCGGTATCGACCAGAAGCGCGGCGACCAGATAGTCGTGACCACCGCCGCGTTCAGTAACGCCCAGACCGAGGGAATCCCCACGGCGAAGCCGCTGATTCCCGACGCCGTCACCCGCTACGGCCGGCTCGCGGTTCCGCTGTTGGCGGCACTGATCGTGCTGTTCGTGGTGTGGCGCATGTCGCGCACCGTCACGCCAAAACTGCCGAAGAGCCGGATATCGAAGCAGGAACTCGCGCTCGCCGCCGCATCCGGTGGAGCGGGCCTGCCGGCGGGCGGCGGTCAGCTCCAATTGAAGCCGGGTGAGGGCCGTCAGGCATTGGCTTCGGGAGAGCGGTGGGAGCCGCCCGAGATGCTGGCGAAGCGCAAAGAAATCGAAGAGCGAATGAAGAATCTCGCCACGGCCAACCCCGATGCAGTCGCCGAGATCATTCATTCATGGATGATTCAGGACGATAGTAAGAAGAGCTAATCGAGGCAGACAGCGGGACGGTAGCCGCCCCCAGGTCCAATTGCCGGCTCCTTGACGGAGCGGAGCGGAGCGCACGATGACCACTGGTACGCCCGGCAAACGGCCGCTGACCGGCAAACAACGCGCGGCAGGACTGCTGATCGCCCTCGGCCCGGATGTCTCCGGCAAGGTGCTCGCTCGCTTCAAAGAGCATGAGGTCGAGCAACTCGCCTGGGAGATCACCAATATCGGCCAGGTGTCGGCCGAACTGCGCGATGAATTGCTCGAAGCAGCCTACACCGTCGCGATTGCTCACGATTACGTCTCCAGCGGCGGCATCGACTACGCGATGGAGATGTTGGAGCAGGCGTTCGGCTCGGACCGAGCACGGGAAATCGCGCAACGCGTGTTCGAGAATGTCAAGGCCGTTCCATTCGGGTTCGCGCGTGAGCTTGACGCGATGCAAATCGTCTCGTTCATTCAGAATGAGCATCCGCAGACCGTGGCCCTGATCCTGTCGTACTTCACCCCGGACAAGGCCGCCGCCGTGCTGTCCCAACTGCCTCAGACCAAGCAGGCGGAGGTCGCGCTGCGCATCGCCCGTATGGAGCGCACCGCTCCCGAGGTGGTCAAAGAGGTCGAGGATCTGATGCAGCGCAAGCTGGCGTCGGTGCTCACCAACCGCTCCGAGATGAAGCAGGCCGGTGGTGTGGGACCGCTGGTGAAGCTGCTCAAAATCGTCGACCGCGGCACGGAGCGCACCATCGTCGAGACGCTCGAACGGCTCGACCCGAAGCTGTCCGACGAGATTAAGAAGCAGATGTTCGTGTTCGAGAACATCCTCCAGCTCGATGACCGCTCGATCCAGCGCGTCATGCGCGACATCGACATGAAAGACCTCGCGCTCGCCCTCAAAGGCTCGGGCGAGGAGGTCAAGCGGCGGGTGCTGAAGAATATGTCGGAGCGGGCCGCGTCGATGCTCGAGGACGACATGAACGCGATGGGTCCGGTGCGTGTCCGCAACGTGGAGGAGGCGCAGGGCCGCATCGTCAATATCATTCGTGCCCTTGACGAGGCCGAGGAGATCGTTATCTCGCGGGATGATGAAGACGTGATGGCGTAGGGGATAGGTCACAGGGCACAGGTCATAGGGCACAGGTCATAGGGCGCGGGGCGCGGGGTACGGGATACGGGGTGGCTTTCAGTGCCGCCCGATATGAAGCGGGGGGCGGCATGGGGCGGTTGCTCAAAGGGGTGGGGACGGGCGCGGCGGTGGGCATGGATGAGATTGGGCGCTATCTCGCGCCGGCGCAGCGGGCGATGATGGTCGCGTCGCTCAGCGTTGAGGTCGAGCGGCGCGGCGAGATATTGCTTATCGACGCACGCGCTGCCGCCGCCGCGATCCTGATCGAGGCGGAAACCGAGGCCGAGGCCATGCGTCATCGGGCACATGCCGAGGGTTTCGCCACCGGTCACGCCGGTGGGCATACCGCGGCCATGACCGCTCTGGAATCGACGGCGACGCTCCTGACGGACGCCGCTGCCGCGGCTGATTTATTGCGGGGCATCTTGCTCGCCGGCGTCGAGGAGCAGACCGTGGCGCTGGCGCTGACGGCAGCCCGCCAGGTGATCGGCGCCGCCGCCGATAGCCACGCGGGACTCGCCGCCGAGATCGTGCGGGCCGGCATGCGCTCCGCCGGCAGTCGCGTCGTGCGCCTGCGCGTCAACGCGCACGACCGCCAGTCCGTGACCGCGGAACTCCTCGCCCACGGCCACGATGTCCCCGTCCAAGAAGACGTCACGGTGGCGATCGGCGGCTGCATCATCGACCTCGAGGGCGGCTCGGTTGACCTGCGGCTCGACACTCAAATGCAGAGCATCGAACGGATGCTGCTCGACGGCGATGCGTAGGCACCGAGACCTATCCCTCGGCCTCCTGCCCCGCGCGGGAAGAGGCCGAACGACTCCGCTCCCCGTGCGCCCCAACCATGCATGGTCGCGAAAGCGGTGGCGCCCGTGTGCGGCGCGATCAGGAGCGTGGCGAGAACAGCGCGGCATCCACGGGCCACACGGCCATCTGTTGTATGCTCTTCACCAACGCCGGGAACGACCTGGACCTCCACCGAGCCCCACGGGGCAACCCGTGATCGAGGCCGGAGCACGCCCGGGCGGGCGTATGATCGTACGACGGGAGATCGACAGCAATGAGCCTTGACGGGCGGGTGGCGTTGGTGAGCGGCAGCGGCCGGGGCATCGGACGGAGTATCGTCGCGTGCCTCTCCCGCGACGGCGCCGATGTGGCGATCAACTACCGCAAGGATGAGGCGGCGGCACGCGAGACGGCGGACACGGTCCGGGCACTCGGACGCCGTGCGGAACTGTACCAGGCGGACGTCTCAAACTGGGACGGCTGCGCGGCGATGGTCGAGGGCATCGTGCGCGACTTTGGCAAGGTGGACATCCTCGTCAACAATGCCGGTATCGCCTCACGCGGCCAGGCGGTCGCGGATACTGACCCGGCCGAGATGGAGCGGGTGGTGCGCACGCACGCCTTCAGCGCCTTCTACCTGAGCAAGCTGGTCCTGCCCTCGATGCGTGAACAAGCGCGCGGCGACATCATCATGATCTCGTCCAGCGCGACCCAAAGCATGGGAGCGAATGGCTCCCCCTACAACATGGGAAAAGCGGCACTCGAGGCGCTGGCGAAGACGCTCGCCAAAGAGGAGCGGCGTCACGGCATTCGCGTGAACGTGGTGGCGCCGGGACTTGTGGACACCGAGATGGGCAAGCGGCTGGCGCGTGCGGTGGCTGGCGTCGAGGATCTGCGCGACATCGATGAGTCGTCGCCGTTCGGTTTCGTCTGCCAGCCGGAAGACATCGGCAACGCCGTCGCCTTCCTGTGCTCCGAGGCGGGGCGCTACATCACTCATCAGGTGCTGTACGTCGATGGCGGCGGCTTCGATTCGCCGCTCGCCCGCGCCCGCCGGTCGTGACCCAAGGGGCGGCGTCTATGTGCCATCCACGGGTGGCCTGCGGCCGGCCCACGGCAGGATCTGCTCAAAGGCGCGGGACGCCTGCATCACGAGTAGGTCGTCGCCGAAACGTCCAGCGATCTGCAGGCCGACCGGCAACCCCTCCGCGGTAACGCCGCACGGCACGCTCGCCACCGGCTGCCCGGTCGCGTTGAACGGGGCGGTGAAGTTGATCAGTCCGAAGATATTGGGTTGCGGCGCGCCATTGATCACCAGCTCGCGTGCGCCGATGGCAATCGCGGCAGTGGGCAGCGTCGGTGTCAGCAGCAGGTCATACCGCTCGAAGAAGTCATCCATCGACGCGCGCCAGGCCCGCACTTTCGCCATCGCCGTGAGATAATCGGCGAGCGAGGTACGCTCGGGCATATCCAGCCCCGCGCGCACCACACTAGTGAGTTGTTCCATGTGCGCCTTGCGGTACGCGACTCGCGCGGCGTCGAAGCCTGCCGGCCCGCCGGCCACGCCCCAACCGGAAACACCTTCCTCGGCGCCCGCGGGCTGGTCAGGGACAACCTCACCAATGTCCCGGGCGAATTGGTGTACGGCCCGCTCACAGATATCGACGTACTCACGCTCGGCATCGCGATAGCCGAGGCCGGCGCTCCACGCGATGCGCAGGCCACGGGGCCGCCGGTCCAACCGCTCCGCGAACGACGGCGGCGGGCCATGCCGCGAGAAGCGATCGCGTGGGTCGGGGCCGGCACAGATGTCCATGAACCGCGCGGCGTCGAGCACCGTGCGCGTGATCGGCCCCTCGTGCGAGAAGAACTCGCCGGTGAGATTGCTGCGGGTGTCGATCGGCACGCGGCCGAGCGTGGGCTTGAAGCCGTACACGCCGCACATCGCCGCCGGAATGCGGATCGAGCCGCCGAAATCGCTGCCGGTGGCGATCGGCGCCAGTCCAGCCGCGACTGCCGCCGCCGCGCCGCCACTGGAGCCGCCGGGTGTGCGGGTGGTGTCCCACGGATTGCGGGCGGGGTCACCCAGCCGGTTTTCATTGGTGGGCAGCGAGCCGAACTCGGGCGTATTCGTCTTGCCGGTAAAGACGGCGCCGGCGGCGCGCAGACGGGCAACACTGATCGCGTCCTCGTCCGGCACGTTGTCCCGGTACGCGAGCGAGCCATAGGTGGTACGCAATCCGCGGGTGTTGGCGAGATCCTTGACCGACACCGGTACGCCGGCCAGGGGCGCCGCGTTGCCAGCGGTGTACGCGGCCTCGGCCGCCCGCGCCGCCGCGAGCGCACCCTCCGCATCGACGGTGAGATAGGCATTCAGCATCGGGTTGAGCCGTTCGATACGGTCGAGCACCGCCCGCGTCACCTCGACCGGGCTGAGTTCGCGCGACCGAAACGCCGCGAGCAAATCGGTCGCGCTGGTGAAACATAGGTCAGTTGTCGATGCCGTCGTCAAGAATGCACCTCTCGATCCGAAGTTCCACGGGCAGGGCGCCCCCTGCCCCGCGCACGTCTCGGTCCGCGGCTCCATGGGGACGGCAGGCGCCACCGGCTAGATACGCTCCCACACCCGCCGGCCGCCCGCGCGCACGAAGCGGCCCAGACCAGGAGCGGGAAAGTGGCTGGCGCCGACCAATGCGCGCTCGCGCTCCAGGCGATCGAGCACCGTGTGGCGGGTGGCGCGGGCGATCTCGCGGTCCCAGTCGAAGCGGTTATGCCAATCGGTTTCGTGCGCTTCAATCGGTGTGATCGCCACGTCGCCGAGGATAAGTCCGCGTGCGCCGTTCGAGCTGATTGCCAGACTGAGGTGCCCGGGCGTGTGCCCGGGCGTCGCGAGCGTGGTCAGCGCGGGCGAGAGCACATGGCCGCCGCCGATCAAGTCCATCACCCCCAGCGCGTCGAGCGGCAACATCTGTTCACGGAACATGGCTGATGGCTCGGGTTGGGCGCTGTAGTGACGCCAGTCGGCCTCGGGCACGAGATACCGCGCCCGAGGAAAGCGCGGGCGCACGGCGCCATCCTCATGCGCCAGGTTCCAGCCGATGTGGTCGCCGTGCAGGTGCGTGAAGATCACGGCGTCGATGTCATCCAACGCCACACCAGCGCCGGCAAGTTCGTCAAGAAGTTTGCCCTGAAAGCTCGGACCCCAACCAGTATCGACCAACACGTTGCGGCCATCGGCCCGCACGAGGTAGCAGCCAAAGTTGAGGAGGAGGTCGCCGCCGTCGGTGACGCTGCCGGGGTACTGCTCCCACGTCGCGTCCGGCACCTCGGGATAGACCTCGCGGGCGGCGTACGGCCGCTCCGTATCGGAGAGGGCAATTACCGTGGCGGCTCCGACTGACACCGATCTGCTCATCGCTGCCTCCGCTGCTGTTCGCGTCCGCCTGCCGTGGTGGGAGTTTACCACGGCGGTTCGTCGCGGCGCACCGGCGCGACCGCCCTCCGCCCCACCAGCCGCCACCCGCATCCGGGGCCGCCATCCGAGGCACTGTCCATCAGATCGCGAACCGCGACCGCGCCTCCGCGACCTCCGCCGGTTTCATCTCGGCAACGGGGACGTGAGTGGCGAGCGGCGCGTGACGGCCGGCCAGGCGCCACGGGAATTGCTTACTGGGAATCCGCCGTGTCGGTGCGAACAACCACCACGGCACGACCACCGTGCGATACAGGCGCCCCGCCCACGGCGGACAACCCCATCAAACGCGGGCAGCAGTCGCCGCAATCCAGCCGGCGATGTCGCATCCTCGTGATCGATACACTGTCCACGCGGTCGCCGCGCACCGGCTGCCGCTACCTTCGCCGTTCGTTGGAGGAACATGTGACAGACATGCGCGGACTTCGAGAATACCTCGGTCAAAAGGCACGGGCGATGCGCGCCGCCGCGACCCGCCGCCCAACCGGCGACGACTGGCGTGAGCAGGTCGAGGCAGTCTGCATCGCCGGCGACCTCACCGGCGTTCGCAGGCTACGCATCCGTGATTGGCAATATCTTGGCGATTCCGGACCGGACTTCGGCGGCTGGGGCTTGGGGCCGTCGTCGCCGGAGTTGCTGTGCGGCGTGCTGAGCACATGCCTGACGCACACGTACCTGATCGGCGCGGCGACCATGGATATCGCGGTCGATCGTGTGCAGGTGCGGGTATCTGCCGCCAATAACGACGCCGCCTTTCTCGGGATCGCGACCGCTGACCCACCGCTGCCGTTCGCGATCACGGCGCACATCGACGTCGCGGCGCCCGACGCCTCGCCCGAGGAGCTTGCACGGTTGCACCGGTACGCCGGAGAGAACTGTCCGCTGACCCGGCTGCTGCGAACCCCGAACCCCGTGACGATCGTCACGAGCTAGCGCCCGCGCCCGCGGACTCCGCCATCCACCCCGCGTGGAGGAGGATGCCCCGCGCTCACGCGGGCGACGCCGAGGCAAACCGGCCCACGATGCGAAGCAACTCGTTGAGATCGAAGGGTTTGGCGATGTACCCATCGGCGTGATGCCGCTCGGCCTCGGTCTTGACCCGATACCCGGCGCTCATGAACACGATCGGGACGGTACATTGTCCAGCGCGTAACTCGGAGAGAACTTCCCAGCCGCTCATCACCGGCATCTGCAAGTCGAGCAGCACCACCGAGGGCCGCTGCTCGGCGATCTGATCGAGCGCCTCACGGCCGTTCGTGGCGGTTGCCACGGGGAAGCCCTCTTCCCGTAGCACCGCGGCGATCACCTCGCGCACACTCTGATCATCATCAACCACCAGCACATAGTCTTGCACGGCGCCGATCCTCTCGAGGGCTTACGTTCACCTGTACACATTACACCGTGTTACGTCGAACCGAGTGACGCGCGTTGGCCGCGCACCCGGTCTGCCGAGAGCACCTGGACGCCCGTGATGAATGGGCCGCTCCACCATGGTGGCCGGGCAACATGGGACCGGGGCATCAGTTACAGCACCACGGCGGGCACGTCATCTCCGCCCTCGTCGTCGGGATCGGAAGGCGGCAGGATATCGCGTACGACAACGGCGAAGCCGGGCAGGGTATCGCCGGCATAAAGGGTGGCCGTCTCCCCGAATGTTCGGGCGACGTTCGGTTCCAGCGCGGACCACACCGTGACCGTGCGATCGTACGGGTTCACCAACCAGACAATCGCCACGCCGTTGGCGAGATAGAAGCGGATCTTGCGCATGACGCGGGACATGAGATCGTCGGGAGAAAGAATCTCCACGGCGATATCGGGCGGTCCCTCGACGTGACCGCGTAAGCGCCCACGCGGGAGCTTCTCCGACCGCACGATGATGAAGTCGGGTACGGGAGAGTATGCCGCCGCGGCGGAGCGAAAATTGCAGCGAATCTCCGGTCCCCCGTCGGCGATCGGGTGATCGCGGATGAAGACGGTGAAGACAACAGACAGCAATCGCTGAACGGTACCATGTTCCCCCGTGGGCATCGCCTTTTGCAGCACCTCGCCATCCCAAAATTCGCTCGCCGGTTTTGTCGACTCGTGGTGGAGGAACTGCTCAAGCGTGAGCTTGAGGGTTGTACCGGACGGGATCGATGTGACCATGGGCGCGCCCCTCACGCGGTATCACTGCCATCATAAGGCGTGCGGGCGGGGAGCGCCGCGGACATCGATCAGCACCCGCACCCGGGCTGCCCCGTCCTTCGTCGATGCCATCGCACCAACATGGTGATCGACAACTGCCCCACCCGCGACAGCGCCTGGTTGACACCGCGATCGCGCGGTAACGCTCGGCCCGGTGTGGTCCGGCCATCGCGGGGAGGGGCGCGGCGCTTCGGCGGATCATCCCGCGCTATGTCGCCTGCCACACCCGCCGCTCACCGAGGCGCACCAGACGGCCGATGCCGGGGGGCGGGAAGTGGCCGCCGATCACGGTGGCGTTCTCGCGCTCCATCCGCTCGACCATCTTGGCGCGGGTCTCGGCGGCCATCTTCGGATCGAGGTCGAAGGCGACGCTCCAGGCAGTCTCGGTGAGTTGCACCGGATGATGCGCCATGTCGCCGATGATCATCGCCCGCTCGGCGCCGGAGACGATCGCGACGCAGACGTGAGAGGGCGTGTGCCCTGGCGAGGGCACCAGCGTCAACTCGGCGGTCACGCGGTGGGTGTCCTCCACCAGGTCGAGCTGTCCGGTTCCATCGAGCGGCAACACCGAATCGCGCATGTACTCGAGCGCTTCCACCTGCGCCGGCTGGGTGAAGTGCTCCCATTCTTCGCGGGCGATCAGGTACCGCGCCTTCGGGAACGTCGGCGCCCACGCATCGCCACGACGGATCGTGTTCCAACCGACATGGTCGATGTGCAGATGCGTGATCACGACCATATCCACGTCCTCGGGCTTCACCCCTGCCTCGGCGAGATTGCCGAGCATGTTGCCAGGCGGATAGCCCTCGCGCGCCTTATTGCCCAGACCGGTATCCACCAGGATCGTCTTGCCCTCGGAGCGGACGACAAACGTGCCGATGTTCATGCGCAGGTTGCCGCGCGGGTTGAGGTAGTGCTGCCACGGCTCCCACTGCTCCTCCGTGATTTGCGGGAACATATAGGTGCGGCTGCCACTGACGCCCGTGTCCGGCACGGGCAACACGGTCACGTTGCCGATGGTGAGCTGGTTCGACATGGCGGCCTCCAGTCATCGAGAATCCGCGACGCATCACGCGTCACGCTGACGGCCGGTAACGTATCACACATGGCGCGCCGCTGATCGTACGCGGCCGGCGCGTGAGTATCAGCTTTTCGAGCGAATCCACGAGCGGCGTTGACTCATACATCGGCTTCCACGCCGGCGGCCTCCATCAGGCGGCCTGTTCCGCGTCGACGGACGCCGCGGCGGTGGCGAACTGGCCGGCGGTGCGCTCGATGGCGGCGGCAAGGCCGGCGGGCAGCATGCCTGGCGCTCGCGGCGCGGCGGCGATACCTATTCCCACCAGGCGCACGTATCCGGCGTTCGCCGCCACCGCCGTCAGCCACGCCGCGTCCTCCGCGGGGACATCGCCGGTGCGGGTGTAGGCGGGGGTCGCGCGGTAGCCGGGCAGCACCGCGTCGTCCCGACAGCGGTGGTACTCCGCTCGATGTGTGCCGGCTAGCTCCCACCGGCGGTGTCGGTTGACTCTCACGGTTTCATCCGCGGAATCACCTGCTCGGACCGAATTGCCGCGCCGCTCTCACACCTCGATGGCACAGGTGCCGGGGGCGGGTTGCGGGACGCTGGCGGCGCCGGCGTCCTTGGGGAACATGAAGGTCGCCATGACCTCGACCGGCTCGCTGCCCTCGTTGCGCGCGGTATGCGTCAGATTGCCGGGGTCGAAGAAGGTTGTACCGGTCGGGTACACTTGGGCGTCGCACCCGGCACTGTAGAAAGTCAGTGTTCCCCGCGTCACGGTCGCCCACACCGGACCGGGATGCTGGTGCCAAGGGAACGCGCCCCCCGGGGCCAGGTCGAACTTGACCATCCGCACTTCGCTCACGACGACCACACCCGCGCTGGTCCCCGTCGCGCCCGGCGCGACAATTACCGCGTGGGCAGGCGCCGGCAATGTACCGGTCGCCACCGTCGTCGCGACCGGTCGGACGGGCTGTCCCATGGCGGTCACCGCGGCGGTGAGGCCGAGGACGAAAATACCCACCAGGGGAAGAATGTAGCGTAGCTTCTTCATGGCGTCTCATCTCCTTTTGTTGTCTTGTATGACACTGGGGACCGTCGATGCCACCTCCCGCCCGCGGCCGTGCCGGATAGGGGCATGAGGTAGCATCGTGCGCGTGGGAGGCGCGCGTCTATCGCCGGACCATGACGACTTCGAGATAGGCCGCGGGCATGGCCAGCACGTTCCCGGTCGCGGCGTTGCTCCGCGTGGCCAGGTCGATCAGATCTGCCGCGAGCGCCTGTTGTCCGGCCGCGTCCAGGGCTTCGAACGCTTTGAGCGTGGGACCGTAATAGGCGCGGAAGAACTGCAACCAGTGCTCCGGCGAGCGGTAGCGAAAGACGAAGTTTCGCCGCGTGGCCGTGATCGACGTGACCTCATCGCCGAACAACTCGTGCAGCCGCTCCGCGGTGCCCCACAACAGCGGCGACTTCAGTCCCGCCGGCGGCGGCACATGCCGTCCGTTGACCTTGAACATCTCGCCGATGAAGCCGTCCGGCGTCCAATTCGCGAGGGCGATCACACCGCCGGGGCGGGTCACGCGCAACATCTCCCGCGCTGCCAGTTCCTGATTGGGTGCGAACATCACCCCGAAACTGGAGAGCGTGGCATCGAAGCTCGCCGCCGCGAAGGGCAGATCCTCGGCGTCGCCCTCGCGGAAGGCGATGGGCAGGCGCTCGGCGGCGGCGCGCTCGAGTCCGCGCTCAAGCAGGGCAGGTACGTAGTCCACGCCGGTGACATCACAGAACCGGCGGGCGGCGGCGATCGCGGTGTTGCCGCTGCCGGTGGCCACATCCAGCACCTGCCAGCCGGCCTGTAGCTCCGCCACCTCGCTCAGCGACTCGCCGACGATCGCGAGCGTGGTGGCGACTTCGGCAAAATCGCCGGCGGCCCAGGTGCGCTGCTGTCGCGCCTTAATCATGGTCAGGTCAGGCGCTGAAGATTGGGTCGTCATGGGATGTCTCCTTTTGCGATATGCGATACCCGTGTGTGTCTGGCTTATTCGGTCGTCGCCCGTGCCGCCGGCGAGGGTATCGTCGCCGGTAGGACACCATGGGCCCGCTCCAGCCCAAGCCGGTCATTGCGGGCCCGGCCGAGGACTCGGAATCGGGCGATAGCACGACGCCGTGCTACCGCAAGTCATTGATGCTGACGGGCAGCACGCCATTGAAGGCCCGTAACTGGTTACGCTCATACAGCCGTGCGAACACGCGGCCGTGATCCTCGGCGGGCGCGAGCACCAGCACTTCATAGGGCTGGTCGGTGTGCCCCAATGCTTCAAACTTGGCGCGTAGGTCCACCTCCGCTTCCTCGGTGGCCACAACGTAAAGTTGTGGGGCTTGCGGCGATGGCACGCCGGAAACGGACGGGATGGAGGCAGCGACGGCGGGAGGGGATGTGCTACCGCGATCACTGCTGTCAGTCCAAACGCCGCGCTGTTGCCCAAGGCCGACACCCATGGCCGTGATTAGCGCCACGGCGGCGACGAGGACACGCGTCTTACGATGGAATGGCGCGGGACGGGTGATGATTGTCATGAACAAGGTCTCCTTCTGTAAACGCGGGTTGCGCGGGCCGCCATCAGAGGCGCCGCGGTGAGTGATGTACCGCGGACGCCTCATGTCGCCCGGCGTCCGGTGATGTTGGAGTGTCCAGTGCTGGCAATGAACGCAAAGAATAATCCTACTAAACGCAACGTCCTCGGCTCTGCTAAGGCTTGTTGAGAGACGTTGCTGGGAAGCGAATAAAAACAATTCCCTCACCTACCTCTTCTTCTCCTGTTCTTTTATATACTGCGTAGGTGT
>JBBQJF010000058.1:0-19588 GCA_038325665.1 Dehalococcoidia bacterium
GTCGCCCACCCGCCGCACCTCGAAGCCGAGACTGAAGCCACGAGTCCGGACCTCGAGCGTGCGCGTACTGACCGTGAGAACGTCGCGGTGGTAAGCCGGCGCGCGGAATCGGGCGCTCGTCTCGGCAAGCGCGAACTGAGGCCGGTCGGTCGGGCCGGGCGGCCAGCGGATCACCCCCAGCCGCAGCAGGTGCTCCAGCCGGCTCTGCTCGAAGTAGGAGAAATACACCGCGTTGTTGACATTGCGGTCCGCATCCATATCTGTCGAACGGACCGTGATGCTGATCTCGGTCATGGGCATCCCTACCAAAGAGGCAGCCTGACCTCGCCTCATGCCGGGCGGCACAACGCGCACGGGCGGTAGCCGCCGGTTTCCGCCTGGGCCAGCGATCCGAACAGGACCACATTCTCCGGGCGAATGCGGCGGGCGGCGTGGCACGATGGATAACACACGATGTGGGTCGTGCGGCTGCCGCGGTAGCGCTCACCGCGGCGGGCGCCGGTGAGCAATTCCGTCACCGGCGCGCCCTCGAAGGCGAGCACCCGCTCCTTGACGGCCGGACCGCCGCCCGAGTACTCGCCCAGACTGCCGTCGGCGCGCACCACCCGGTGGCACGGGATGATGAACGGGATCGGGTTGTGGCCCAACGCGGTACCGACCGCCCGCGTCGCCCCCGGCGCGCCGATCTCGCGGGCGACCCAGCCGTACGGCCGCACCTCTCCGCGCGGGATCTCGGCCGTCTTCTCCAGCACCCGCCGCTGAAAGTCTGGCAGCCACGACAGGTCCACCGCCTTGAACCGCTTCCGCCCGGCTAGATGTTCGTGCACGCCCCGCGCCATCGCCACCGGCGGGGCGAGGTCATGCACCGGATGCACGCCCAGCGCCCGCGCGACGCTCCGCACGAACGCGGCCTCGGATAGCTGATGGGTGATCGATGTCGGGTCGTGGCCGGCGTGAACCCTGTCGTCCGGCGCGGCGTCCTCGTTGGGCGAAATCGCCGGGAGCCTCGCCCGGTCCGTGTCCACCGCACCCGCGGTATCGCCCGCCTGGCCAACGGCAGCACAGTACACCACACGGCCCTCGCGATAGGCGAGCGCCAGCCGGCCGACCGCCGTATCAATCACGGCATAGCGGACCGCCCCGGCGATTGGAGCATTGCCGCCCAGCCGCGCCCGCAGATCCTCGCGCAGTCCCTCGACAAAAGCAGGATCGGCAATACCGGCGGACGCCGCCGCACGCAGCCGCGACGCCAGCGCCAGTTCATCCGCGAACGGCGCGACCGCTGCCAAGGCCGGCGTCTCACCCCGCACCATCGCATCCGTCGCCCCCGCGAACTGTTCAATGATCGCTCGTTGTGTCGTGCTCATCCTTCGTCCCCTATGCCCCGTGCCCCGTGACCTGAGGCCGGCCATGACATCCTGCTCATTCTTCTGCCTCAATCTGCCCCCGTAAGGTCTTCATCGCGCGGTAGATTAATTGTTTGGTCGCGGCCTCGCTTCGACCGATAATCACGCCGACTTGGGCGTGCGACAGATCACGGCCGAAGCGCAACGTCACCGCGCGTCGCTGGAGCGGCGGTAGTTCGGCAACGGCTGCCCACGAGGCGTCGGTCTCCTCACGCGCCAGCAACCCGGCGTCGGGCGGGAGTTGGGCTTCGTCAGCCGGTTCACGGGTGGGACGACCCTCGGGACCGGCGCCACGCATTACGTCCAGCGACAGCGGCCCGGTCCCGGTCCGCCACCGGTCGACGACCAGATTGTGGGCGATGCGGAACAGCCACGCGCCGAAGGGGAGCGCGCGCCACTCGTAGCCGTTCATCCGCTCAAGCGCCCGATAAAATGTCTGGGCGGTGACATCCTCGGCGTCCTCGTGCGTGCCCAACCGGCGGTAGGCGTAGCGGTACACCGGTTGCACGTACAGGTCGTACAACTGACCGAAGGCGTCGGGGTCCGAGCGCGCCCGCGCGACCAACTCCTGCTCATGCGCGAGCCGCGCATCGGCGGCTATTGGATGCACCCGCTGTGGCTGCATGATGTACTCCCAGTCTCGGTGCGGTTCGCACACTGTCGTGGCCGATCGGTAGATGCCTGGTCATTCAACCGCCCCCCGCGTCATGGCGATTCCGCCGGCATGCTGGGTCGCGGGAGGCATGAGTCGCTGCCGGGGCCGGATGAGCGAGCGCCCCAGTCGGATGCTCGTGCGCCGGGAAACCGGCAGACTGGAGTCGTACCGTCCCGGGTCGTGAGTAGAGATAGCGGCCCGTCGCTCATATTCTTCAATTCGCCGAGCAAGAATGATCTGGTACACGTACAGGTCGTCCACCGGCGGTTCCTTTCGCCTCGAACGGGTCGGGTATTCTCACCACGGGTCGTCCGGCCCGAACGAACGCCGTGCGGAGGATACGCGGCGGCCAATCGACTCCCGTCCGAGAGCCGCACACCGCGGCAATCAGTCATGCCCGTGCGTATGTGCTGATGGGCGCCTGACCGGCGCCCATCCTTGCCCGTTCATCAGTGACAACGGCGATACCGCCGGCTGGTAACGCGATCTCAGTCTCTCGCTTTGTCACCGCCGCCCTTGCGGCGACCGCGACGGTGTCGCCGGTTCCGGCCCTGGCCGGGGGATGGGGCAGCGCCGGCTCGATCGGCGTCGGGCGATGGTGATACGGCGCCGGCCGGGCGCTCCAGCGTGCGCGGAACCGGCGGCTCGGCCGGCGGTGGGGCAGGAGCGGGGGCCGGCCGCGGCGGCGCCGGCCGTGCCGGTGACGCCGATTCTGGCGCCGGTCGCCGGCCCGCAGGATGGAATGGCGGTGGAGTCGGGGGGCGCGGCATTGGGGCGCGACCGACCGGCGCGGGCGGGGGCACCGGCCGCCGGCCCGGGGAGTGAGGCGGAGGGGCAGGGGGCGACGGCATCTCGTCGTCGTCTGGTGGCGGGAGCAACCGCACGACGCCAAGCTCCAGCGCGAGGGCAGCGGCCGGCGCCTCGATGATCTCGAAGCTCTCCATTTGCAGCGTGATCGTTTGGCGCAAGGCGTTGACGGCGAGCACCTTGGCGTTGCCGCCGGGGGTACTGACAGCCGTCCCCGGCCGGGGAAGCTGCGCCTTGAGTTGCTTGTACGTATCGTCCTCGTAGGCGAGGCAACACAGCAGCCGGCCGCACTGACCGCTGATCTTCGAGGGGTTGAGCGGCAGGTTCTGCTCTTTCGCCATCTTGATCGAGATCGACGGAAAGCTGATCAGCCACGACGAGCAGCACAGCCGCCGGCCACAGCGACCATAGCCGTCTACCGCCTTCGCCTGATCGCGGGGACCCACTTGTCGAAGCTGCACCTGTGTGTCAAGGTCGCGGGAGAGGTCGCGCAACAGGTCACGGAAATCGACCCGCCCCTCCGAGGTAAAGTAGACCGTGAACCGCGAGCCATCCAGGTTATAGGCGCCGCTCACGACTTTCATCGGCAGACGACGATCACGCACCACTCGCCGCACCATGTCGATCGTTTCTTGCGCCCGGGTCCGCAGGACGTTCGCCCGTTCGATGTCGTCGCCGTCCGCCATGCGCAAGATTGGCTTGAGTGGCTCGCTCAGCTCGGCGTTCACCACCTGACCGGGAGCGATCACCACCCGCGAAATCTCCACACCACGGCTGGTTTCCACCACGATGTACTCACCCGGCTCGATATCCTCGAACCCCTCCGGGGAAAAATAGTAGATCTTTCCCGCTTCCTGAAAGCGGACACCGACAACGTTTTGCATGATAAAGGGACACGAGGCGACCCGTGCAGGGTGAGCGGTTCCCGGCCCACGCGTACACCGGTCGTCTCGTGTCCCTCATCCCTCCTTTCGGACTGCCGGCGCACGGAGCATCAAGTGCTCCAGCGCCAGCCGCGGATTGACGTTTCGTTCCAAGTCCTGGCGGCACTCACGAATGGCGCGCACGAACCACGCGAGCGCTGCCGGTTCGTACCGAGCCGCCGCGACGCCGAGCGCCGCGCGCCGGTCGATATTGACAATACCGCGTTCGACGCCGCTCGCGGCGAGCAACAGGTCGCGCCACCAGCCGGCCCACAGCGACAGTGTGTTGTAGACATCCTCGCGGTTCTTGGCGAAGCGTCCAGCCAGCTCCTCGGCATAGGCGAAGCGCTCGACGCGCCCGCCCGTCCCGACCTCGGCGATGCGGTCGAGTCCCTGCTCGCGCGCCTCGAGGAAGCCGCTATCATCGAGTGCGCCCAATGCCCAGCCGATGTGTCCGCCCGACAGGCGCGACAACAACTCCGCCCGCTCGGGATCGACGATGCGCTCCTCGCGCAGCAGCCGCGCCAGCTCGGCCACGGGCAGGGTACGCAGCATCACCTGGCGGCAGCGCGAGCGGATCGTCTCGGGCAGCGCCTCCGGCTCGACAGCGGCGAGCACGATCACGGCCCGCGCCGGCGGCTCTTCCAGCGTCTTGAGAAAGGCGTCCGCCGACTGTGCGTTGAGTGCGTCCGCCGGATCGATAATCACCACCCGCGCGGGACTCTCGAATGGTGTCAGGTGTAGCAACCGCTCCGCCCGCCGCACTTGGCAGATCCGTACATCGCGCGAGCTGTCGCGGCCGTGGTCGTGGTCACTCTCGTCACACAACCCACCCGGAGACAGTGACTCGACATCCGGGTGCTTCCCATCCGCGATCCGGCGGCACGTCGAGCAGACGCCGCAGGGCGCACCGGCGGCGGTGCAACAAAACGCGGCGGCGAGCGTTCGCGCGAGTAGTCCCTTGCCGACGCGCGGCGGGCCCGTGATCAGGTAGGCGTGCGACGCTCGCCCCTCGCGCACCGACCGCAGCAGCGGCCCCACCACGTCATCATGTCCGAGAATACGCCAACGCGAGTGGTCAACCATTCGGGGTCAGCCTTCAAACCGGTGACGAGCATAAGACGGCCGAGCGGCCGGCACATTCGACTAGGGCCGCTCATCAGCGACCATGCGTTACCCCAGTTCCGTGCGGAGCAGATCCTCGTACGTCTCGCGGCGGCGAACCAGGCGGGCGGCGCCGTCTTTGACGAAGACGATCGCCGGACGCAGCGCAGCGTTGTAGTTACTAGCCATCGGCACGCAGTAGGCGCCCGAGGCCGGAATCGCGAGGATGTCGCCCGCCCGCGGCTCCGCCAAAGCGATATCACGGATAAGTATATCACCGGACTCGCAGTACTTGCCCGCGACCGTGACAATATCGCCCGGTTCGGCGGCGGCGCGGCCGGCGATCAACGCCTCGTAGCGGGCGTCGTAGATCGCGGGGCGGATGTTGTCCGCCATGCCGCCATCGACCGACACGTAGGTACGTACACCGGGAATCTCCTTGTGGCTGCCGACCGTGTATAGCGCCACGCCCGCGCGGGCGACGATCGATCGCCCCGGTTCGACGAACAGCTTCGGCAGCGGCAGTCCGTGCGCCTCACACGCCGCGTGCAGCGCGTCCACGACTAGTTCGGCGTACACATCAGGATCGGGCGGCGGCGCGCCGGCGACATACTGTACGGCGAAGCCGCCGCCGGGCGAGAACTCCTGCAGCGTGTAGCCATGGCGATCGCGCATTCGTGCGGCGAAACCGAGCATCACCTCGACCGTCTCGACGTACGCTTCTTTCTCGAAGATCTGCGAGCCGATGTGGCAGTGGAACCCGAGCAATTCCAGGTGTGGCGACGCTAGCGCCTGGATAACCGCCGTTTCGGCATCGCCGGTCTGGATCGAGATACCGAACTTGGTGTCGAGAATGCCGGTGGTGATCTTGTGGTGCGTGTGCGGATCGACACCGGGCGAAAGCCGCAGCAGGATCGACGCCGTGACGCCGCACTCGCCGGCGATGCGGTCGAGCAACGCGAGTTCATCAAGGTTATCGACGACGATCCGGCCGATGCCGGCGTCGAGCGCCTCGCGCAGTTCGCTCGGCGCCTTGTTGTTGCCGTGCAGATGGATGCGCTCGGGTGGGAAGCCGGCGGCCAGGGCGACGGCCAATTCGCCGCCGGAGACGACATCAAGGCCCATGCCCTCCTCGGCCACCAGCCGCAGGACGGCGAGGCCGGCCAGCGCCTTCGCGGCGTAGGCGACCATCGTGCTGGGGTGGCGGTGGCCGAAGGAGGTGGTGAACGCCCGACATTGAGCGCGCAACGTCTCGTCGTCGAATACATACAGTGGCGTGCCGTACTCGGCGGCAAGCTCGACCGTGTCGCACCCGCCGAGCGTGAGATGGCCGGCCGGATTGACCCCGGCGGTGACCGGAAGGATGCTGCCCAACCGCAAACCCGCGGACACGTCCTGCGCCACGTCTCGTTCTCCTCACACCGCGCCGCATACCGCCCGCGCGATGGTGCTATTGCCGGGATTGTAGCACGGGCACGCGGGTGGACGCGGGCAGTCGCCGGCCCACGCGGAAGTTGTGCAGCCGGGACGAGCACCACTTTGACGTGTGTGGTGAGCGCCCGCCAGTCGTGTCTTACCATCATCCCTCGGTGGGGATCCTCTCGAGGAGCGGAGACGCTCGCACGTCTATCGCGACAATGGCCGGCCATCGCCTCGCTACATTCAGTCGCCGCGGCGCGGTCGGGTTGCGATTGGGGCATACTACCGCGTCACTTTTCGACAAATCTCCGACGCGCGCTACACCCGGCACACCAGCGCCCGATAATCAGAGGAGTAGACGGGGCGCCGCCGTGGCCGGTATTCGCGAGTGGAACGGGGGCACGACCGGCGCACCCGGCAGCGACGACTAATCCAGGATGACCTATCGGCAGGCACGACCCAAGAAGGGGGCCGTTTTCCACGCCGGATACACGATACCGGCGACTCGTCAGGAGGACGATCATGCGCGGAATACGATGGACGGCAATGCTGGTGATGCTGGTTGCATCTGCTGCACTGCTCCAGACCCGGCCGGTGTCAGCAGATTGGGAGTGGTCGTATGACGATCCGATCGTCGAGATCGCCGGCCACACGGTGCAGATCAATGTCGGCGTGCAGGGCGACCCGGCCGTCATCCGCGAGAACATCGATAAGGCGATCACGACCATCTATGTCCCCAAGGGTGTGACGGTCAAGAAGATCAGCACGACGAAGGTCTTCTTCAAGGAGAAAGTCGAGATCGAGCACACGGACGCCTCCTGGACTCCCGGGCAACCCGTGAACGTCAAGGTCGTGGTCACATTCGAAGCCGAAACCAAAATGCCGGCGCAAACGGTGATCACCTCGGCAGGTGTAATGCTTGGAACGGTAATCGGTTCCACCAATGATGCTTTGACCACTCGCTTTACACTCAAGTAAAGTGAGTTGGCTTCGATGATCGTGAGAGGAGAGCGGGGTATACCCGCTCCACTACTGCCCGCTGGCCGGAACGAATGTTATGCTCTCGCGCTCCGCACCGCCGCCACGGCTTTTGAACACGATCATGGCGCTCACCGCATGCGCGGTGGGTGCCTTTGCCGTCTCCCTGCGGCCCCGACCACCCCATCTCACCGCGGACCATGCGGTGCTGGCCGGACTGCTGCTCGGGATGTTGGTGCTGGCGCGGATGTTCCCTGTCCAACTCGCGAGCAAAACTAAAGTGACGGTTAGTACCGCTCCCCTGTTCGCATCGACCCTGCTGCTGCCGGCGCCGCTCGCCCTCGTGCTCGCGGCGCTTTCGATCGTACTGGGGAGCCTTACCGGTCGCCGGACACGGCCATGGTTTCAAACGCTGTTCAATACCGCTGAAGTGACCCTGCGTGTCGCGGTCGGCGCCGCGGTCTTTCACGCGATTGCCGGTCCCGCTGACCTCGAAACTTTGGCGCCGGGACCGTGGCTGGCGGCGTTGCCGCTGGTTGCCGTGTGCATGTACCTCACCAACGGGCTACTGGTTGACCTCGTGATCGGCATTCAATTGCGGCGCTCGCCGTTGCATGATTTCTGGCGGCGGCGTCAGTTCGATCTGCCGACCGAAATCTCGATGTTCTTGCTCGGGCTGCTGGTCGCGGGTATCGCCGTGCGGTTTCCGTGGGCGATGGTGCTGCTGATCGTGCCGTCATTCGTGGTCTACCGCTCGTTGCGCGATGGCGTGGCGCTGAAAGTCCAAACGCGCTACGCGATTGAGCAACTCGCCGATATCGTGGATATGCGCGACCACTACACCTTCGAGCATTCGCGCCGCGTGGCGAACCTCGCGCGGCTGACCGCTGAGGCGGTGGGTATGTCGCGCGACCAAGTAGACGTGGTGGAGATGGCCGGCCGGGTTCACGATGTGGGCAAAATCGGCATCAAATCGACCGTGTTGATGAAGCCGGACAAGCTCACCGACCCGGAGTGGTTGGAAATGCGCAGCCATCCCGAGATTGGCGCCCGGATCGTGGCAGCATTTCCCGAGTTCGCCCGCGGTAAAGAGTTGATACTTTCGCATCACGAGCGATACGACGGCAAAGGATATCCGCGTGGTCTTGCCGGGGAGCATATCCCGCTGGGCGCCCGCGTGATGACCGTGGCCGACGCCTGGGATGCGATGACCTCGAACCGCGCCTATCGCCGCGCGCTCGATATGGAGCACGTCTTCGGCGAGCTGCAACGAGGGCGGGGTACACAGTTCGACCCGATGGTGCTCGATGCCTTCTTGCGCGTGCTCACCGCTCACCCCGAGCTGGCCGTCCCGCAGGTCACCGAAACCCAGTGTATCGACGCCCCACTCGCTCCTCCGGCCATCGCCTGAGCGACCGACCCTCCTCCATTACCGTGGTTTACACGGCCTCATCGACGGAAACACGTCCGCTGGCCGTAGACGGCGAGAACACCGATCCCTAGCCTCCGCCCACCATTCACTGGTGGCGGGCGACGTCAAGCGCGTATGATCCGCCGGGACGGACCCGGTGGCACGCCGCTGTTTTCCGGGGGAGGGGGTGGTCACGTGGCAACCGTGGAGACACTCACGCTCGATCAGTTCCTGACTTTGGAGGACACCGAGCCAGCCAGCGAGTACGTGTGCGGGGAGGCAATTCAAAAGCCCATGCCGAACGAGTCACACGGCGCGATCCAGCTCGGGCTTGGCGCGATGATCCTCCTGATTCTCGGCCGGGTACATCTCGGCCGAGTGCGCTCCGAGTGGCGCTGCATCTTCGGCCCGCCGGACGGCGAACGGGCGCTGGTTCCTGACCTCGTCTACGCGTCGGACGAAACGTATCGTCGAGGCGATCTAGGATCGTCTGGATTCCTTCAGACCGCACCCGACTTGATCGTGGAAGTGATGTCCCCTGGACAGAGCGCCAACCGTTTCGCGGAGCAGCTTCAATTCTATCTCCGGAACGGCGTCCGCCTCGTGTGGGTGATCGACCCGCGTGAGCGTGTGGTGACCGTCTATCGCCCGGCCGCCGACACGCTCGTGCTCGGTGCTGGTGACATGCTCGACGGCGGCGACGTGTTGCCCGGATACCGCGTGGCCGTCAATGACATCCTGGTGCAGGCGCGGGACCAACCGGGATGCGCGTGAGACACGTCGCGGCGCGGCCGGCGGCACTGCCTGCTCTCCTGATCGCCGGTACAGCGTTACATGTGGGGTAAATCGGTACACTGGCGCCACGACATGAGAGGACACCGCCATGACGCCGCGGCAACATCGAACTAAGGACGTGTACTATCCCGAGGGAGACGGCAAGCCGATGGCCGAAACCGAGATTCACCTCGACGAGATGATCCGGATCATCCAGACGCTGCGCGACGCGTTCGCGGGGCGGGCGGACGTGTACGTCGTCGGTAACTTGTTGCTGTACTACGAGGAGGGCAATCCCCGCGCGTCGGTCTCGCCCGACGCGATGGTCGTGCTGGGCGTGCCCAAGCGACCCCGCCGCCGCACGTACAAGGTGTGGGAGGAGGGCGCCCCGCCGACCGTGGTGTTCGAGGTGACATCACGCTCGACCCGTGGCGAGGACCTCCGCCGGAAGCGCGATCTGTACGAGCGGCTGGGCGTGCGCGAATACTTCCTGTACGACCCGCTGGCCGAGTATCTGCGGCCGGCCCTCCAGGGATATCGGTTGGAGGGGGGCGCGTACGCGCCGATCGCGACGGACGCCGCCGGCGGGCTGGTGAGCACTGAACTCGATATATATCTCATTTTGGTCGAGGGCCGGCTGCAATTGATCGACCGTCCGACCGGCGAGACTTTGCTCAGCCCGCCGGAACGCGCCGCCATTGAGGCGGCCCGCGCTGCCGTTGAGGCGGCCCGCGCCGACACCGAGGCCAGTCGCGCTGATATCGAGGCCAATCGCGCTGATACCGAGGCCAATCGCGCTGACGCCGAGGCCAATCGCGCTGATACCGAGGCCGCCGCCCGATCCGCGGCCGAGCGGCGGATCGCCGAGTTGGAGGCGCTGCTGACGCAACGGTCGAAACAGTAACCAGGGAGTTGGGCGCCGGGAGCGTCCGGCTGGTGATGGGTGCGCCTGTTACTGCAAGGGCAAGGTATTCGCCGGCTCGTATTCGGTATCGGCCGGTAGGTCGGGAGTCCGCGCGGCCCCGGTTGCCAGTGCATCGCAGCGCTCATTCTCGCGGTTGCCGGCGTGGCCGCGCACCCACTCAAAAGACACGTCGTGCTGGTCGCACAGGTCAAGCAGTTGGCCCCACAGGTCGGGGTTGACAGCCCGATCCTTGGCGTTGCGCCGCCAGCCGTTCGCGCGCCAGCGCCGCGCCCAGCCTCGGGTCACGGCATCGACGAGGTAGCGGGAGTCCGAATAGAGTGTGACCCGGCATCTTACCTTGAGCGCGCTCAGACCGATGATCGCCGCCATCATCTCCATGCGGTTGTTCGTGGTCAGTCGAAAGCCGCCCGACAGCTCGCGACGGCGCCCGGTGAGCAACATCACGACGCCGTAGCCGCCTGGTCCCGGATTGCCCAGGCAGGCGCCGTCGGTGTAGATCGTCACATGCGTCAGGTCGTTCGCGTTTATCGTTCGTCACTCCCCGCCGCTACCAGGTGGCGTTTCAACCGGCGCGGCCACTGACCTCGGGCAGGCCGAATTAGGGCCGGTACGGCACGGCCGTCGGGCCGAGTTGCGTCTTGAGCACGGTCTGCGCCTCCTCCACGAACTCGCACAGCAGCGGACGCGTCTCGCGCGGGTCGACGATGTCCTGACCGGTCGCCTCGGCCGTGCGGAAGGGTGAGGCGATCGCGTTCAGCCGCGCCTCGATCCCGGCGCGCATCGCCTCCGGATCGGTGGCCGACTCGATCTCGCGCCGGTAAGCCGCCGACGCCCCGCCCTCGATGTGCATCGACCCCCATCGCGCCGACGGCCACGCGTAGCGGCGAAACATGCCGCTCGGCCGGTGCTGACACTGGCCCGCCACCCCGTACAGTTGGCGCATCACCACCGTGATCCATGGCATCCGGCTGTCGTTGGTCACGACGACCAGGCGCGCGCCGGCGCGTTCGATGCCGTGCTTTTCCGATTCGAGCCCGACCATGAAGCCGGGTTCGTCCGCGAACGAGACCAGCGGCAGGTGGAACGTGTCGCACAACTGGATCAGGCGCATCACCTTCTCGCCGCCCGCCACGTCGGTCGCGCCGCCGTGGAGCGCGTTGTTCGCGGCGATCCCCACCGGGTAGCCGTTCAGACGCGCCAGCCCGGTGATACGGGCGCGGCCGTAGAACGGGGCGATCTCGAAGAACGACCCGCGGTCGACCACGCTTTCGATCACGCGATGGGCGTCGTAGGCGCGGCGGGCATCACGCGGGATGACCGATAACAACCGCTCGTCGCGGCGGTTGGGGTCGTCGGCGGCCTCGCATCGCGGCGCCGGTTCCCACACGTTGCTGGGAAGATAGCTCAGGAAGCGGCGGATGGCGGCAAACGCCTCTTCCTCCGTCTCGACCACGTTATCGACCACGCCGCTGAGGTGGGCATGGATTTGAGCGCCGCCCAGATCCTCCTTGGTGATGTCGTAGCCGAGCGCCGCCTTGACCACCGGCGGTCCGCCGGGAAAGAGCTGGCTTGTCTCACGGATCATGATGTTGAAGTGCGCCATACAGGCGTTCACCGCCGGCAGGCCCGCCACCGAGCCGAGCACGGCCGACACGACCGGGACGGCGCGGAGCAGCTTCACGTCGGCGGCGGACATCGTGTTGCCATCGGGCAGATAGGTGCGGCCCATCTCCTCGAACGAACGGACACTGCCGCCCGCCGCGTCGAGCAACCGGATGTACGGCAGCCGCCACTCCAGCGCGCGCTGATTGGCGGGCAACTCGGCGCCCAATCCACCCGCCGAGCCGCCGCCTGACCCGCCCCGCGATGTGAAGTCACCGGCGGTGACGATCACCTTGCGCCCGTCGAGGGTACAGGTACCCTCCACCGACGGCTTGGGCCGAAAATCGACGAGGGCGCCTTCTTCATAGACACCCTGGCCCATCAGTCCCATGAACTCACGGAACGAACCCGCATCCGCCAGCAGGTCGAGGCGCTCCCGAACCGTCAGCTTGCCCCCCGCGTGCTGGCGCGCGATCCGCTCGGCGCCGCCCATTCGCCGCACGAACTCGCGGCGGCGCTCAAGCTCCGCGACTTCAGGCATCCAACCGTTCTCGGTGGGCTTCCCCATGTCATCTCCCTTGGGATTGCCTAATCCCCCGGCCCCCTTCCCCCCGGCACGCCGGGACAGGCTGCAAGGGAAGGGGGAGCGACGGTTCATGTGTCAGTAGCGCCGCGTGCGGTATGCGCAACTCTAGCAACTCTCTTGAACATGGGGGAACCAAGCGTTTCCCCTTACGAAGGTCCGCGGGGTCCTCCCGCGCGCCGCGCGGACCCCACCGAGGGCCGGGCGGGGGCGCCACCCCCGGGAACCCCGGACCATGGGGAACCCGCGCGGTTCCTCAACCCTTGGCAGGTCTGCGCCGGCCCACCGCTCGCCGTGCCGGCCCCAGGGAGAATCGAGCGGGGGCGCTGCCCCAACCCGTCGGGAGATTCGCTGGGCTTCCCCTCACGCTCTCCCCCTTCCCTTGCAGCCTGTCCCGGCGTGCCGGGGGGAACGGGGCCGGGGGGGTTAGGTGGACGCTGTCGCACGGGCGACCGCCGCGAGGGTGCGCATGAGCGATCCCTCGCGATCATCCCCCACGATCAGCGGCAACACCATCACCTCGCCGAATCCCTCGGCCGCGCGTTCCGCGAGCCGCTCGGCGACCGTGGCCTCGCTGCCGTGGATCACGAGATCGTCGATCAACTCCTGGCTCAGGCCCCCGGCCGCGTCGGGATGACCGGCCATCCGGAACATGTCCTTGTAGAACTGGAAGCGGGCATACATGCCGATCTGGCGCTGAGCGGACTCGCGCACCGCCGTGGGATCCTCGCTAACGCACACCGGCACATGCATGATCAGCGGCGGCGGCTCGCGTCCGGCCTCTTCGGCGGCCTTCCGCAGGGCGGGCAAGGCGCGTTGCTGGATGTACGACCAGGGGCACACCCACGAGATCGCGCCGTCCGCGAGCCGGCCGCACAGCGCGAAGGCGTGTTCCTGGAGGGCGGACGCCATCACCGGCGTGGTGGTGGGGCGGGCAAGGCGCGCGCGCGCCCGCACGAACTTGCCGTTGAACTCGACCGTACCCTCATGCAGCAACGCGCGGAGCACCTCGATATACTCACGGAGTTGGGTGAGCGGCTCGCGGAAGTCGACGCCGAACGGAGCCATCGCGGCGGCCGTGCTCGGGCCGATGCCGAGGCGTATCCGCCCCGGCGCCAGCCCTTCGAGCGCCTCGACCTGCTGGGCAATGAACACCGGGTTGCGCGGCCAGGTCGGGATGATCGCGCTGCCGAGCTGAATGCTGCTGGTGCGCGTCGCCGCGCCGGCCAGCACCGTCAGCGCATCGGCTTGGGTGCCACCGGTGGTCATCCAGGCCGCGGCGATGCCTTGCGCCTCTGCCTGCACGATCAGGTCTACCGCCGCTGATGGTTCTGCCGCTTGGATCACCACACCGACGCGCCCGGTGCGGCCGGCGCGCGTCGGTTCGGTTGTGTCGCGTGTCATGGCATTTCTCTCCAGGGTCATGGGTCATGGGTCACGGTGAGAAGTCTACACGAGCGCGCCGTCGCGGCGACCGGATGGGTCACTGGGTCACTATACGGGGTCGTCAGCCAAGCTCGGACTGGAGTTGGTCGCGGATCTCGGCCAAGGCGTCGAGCTGGGAATCGATGGTGCGGCAGCCTTTCTGGTAGAGGGCGGTCATGTTCACGGCGGCCCAAGCGAAGCCAAGCCCGGCGAACCGGGCGGCGCGGCGGCGGACGGCGTCCACATCGCTCGGGTCGCCCAAGGCGATCTGGAGGCCGATGGATGTCGGGTCGCGGCCGGCGCCCTCGGCGGCGCGACGGATCGTGTCGCGTCGGGTTTCGGCCGATTCCGGCGTCTCGCCCGCGCCGGCGAGCCAGCCATCGCCGCGCTCACCGATGCGGCGGAGCATCGGTTCGGCGCTGCCGCCCATCCAGATCGGCGGGCCGGCGCTTCCGGGGCGCGGCTTCGGCTCCATCGCCATCGCCGCGACGGTGTAATGCCGGCCGTGGAAGGTGACGCTCGGCTCGGACCAGTACGCACGCAACAGGTCGAGGCATTCATCCATCCGCCGGCCCCGCTCGTCGAACGGCACGCTCAGCGATTCGTACTCGCCCTGCTGCCAGCCGGCGCCGACTCCGAGCCGGACTCGACCGCCGGAGAGGATGTCGATGGTCGCCACCTGCTTCGCCACCAACGTTGGCTGACGCTGGGGCAGCACCAGCACCTCGGTGCCCAGCCCCACCCTCTCGGTCACGGCGGCAAGATAACCGAGCGTGGTCAGCGCCTCCAGGATCGGCATGGTTGCCGGGTAAGGTCCATCGCGGCGGCCCTCCATTGGGTGGGCCATCGTGACATGGTCGAACATGTCGATTTGGTGATAGCCCAGCCGCTCGACGCCTTGGGCGAGCGTCGTGATTGCCGCCGGACCCTGTCGGAGGAATACACTCGGGAACTCGACCGCGAGCTTCATGATCGTCCTCCCTCGAAGAAGGGTGTGGGGTATTGGGGGCCGGGGGAATGGACCCGCCTTCCCCGGCGGGGCATGAGTGACTCCCCGGCTGCTTCGCCGCAAGTGTAGGGCGTGCGCGAGCCAAGCGGGAGGGATGGCGGATTCATCGGCGTCCGCTGCCCCGGAACTGGACGCTCGCACGAACGGCGCTAGACTGTACCGGGCAGCACACGGCCGGCAACGCACGCTCAACAGACGCACCAGTCTGGACAGCGGCACGGAGAAGGCTACAGTCAGCAGCGGGGAGGTTCCGGCATGGCGATCAGCTTCGGCGTCCACATCGGCCCGCAGAACATCTCGATCGACGATCTGCGCCGGTTGTGGACATTCGCGGACAACAACGGCTTCACCTGGATCTCGGTGTGGGATCACTTCTATGAAGCGCCGCCGGTGGACGGCAACGCCACCCACTTCGAGGCGGTCGCGCTGATGAGCGCCATCGCCTGCGAGACCAAGAATGTCGAGATCGGCAACTATGTGTTTTGCATGAACTACCGCAACCCGGCAGTGCTGCTCAAGTCGCTGATCACCGTCGATCACCTCAGTGGCGGTCGTTGCGCCATCGGCCTGGGCGCCGGCTGGCACACGATGGAGCACGCCGCCTACGGCTTCGAGTTCCGCCCACCGAAGCAACGCCTCGATATGCTTGAGGAGGGCACGCGCGTGATCAAGATGCTGCTAGCCCAGGACCGCACCACGTTCGACGGCGAGTACTTCCATATGAACAACGCCGCGATGAACCCCAAGCCGGTGCGGCAGCCGATGCCGATCTGGATCGGCGGCCAGGGCGAGAAGCGCACGCTGCGGATCGCCGCCCGCCATGCCGACGGCTGGAATGTGCCGTACATCGGCGCCGAGACCTTCAAGCACAAGTCCGAGGTGCTCGACCACTGGTGCGAGCGCGAGGGCCGCGACCCGGCCACGATCAAGCGCTCGATCAACCTGCACTTCAACATGGCCGCCACCAATGCCGCTTCCGGCGCGGTACGTGCCGCTGTCAAGGAGCTGTACGGCGAGGATACTCCCGAGCGGGCGGGTGGCCGGCTGCTGGGCGGCCCATCGGAGGTGGTGGAGCAGATCGGCGCCTTCACCAACGTCGGCGTCACTGCCCTCAACATCGCCTTCCGCCCGCCGGTCGACTTCGACGCGCTTCAAGCCTTCGTCGAGGACGTGATGCCAAAGTTCGCGACGTAGCGGTCATGTAGGGGCGACCCGGCGGGTCGCCCTGGTCTTGGTTGTTTCGATGGCGGGGCCACGGGCGACCCACCGGGCCGCCCCTACGCGGGGGTGGTCCATATTCTTGGTCAGGGTGAACCGATGGTCTTTCCCCACCGAAGAACCACCAACCGACCTATCTGAGAACGCGTGAGCGACCCATCGAACGGGATAGGCGACCCGGTGGGTCGCCCTTGCCAATCGACAGGCGGCGCGATACGTCATGGTTGTTACTGCTCGTTCGCCGGCAATTGTCGGGGGAAGACGAGGTAATAGGTCATCAGCCACAGACTGCGGGCGCAGTGGTGGAACAGGGCGGGAAAGGCGAGGCACCAGACCACGGCGAACACCACGGCCGGCAGCACATCAATCCGCTGCATGAACACCAGCACCACGACCGGCACGAGCATCAACACGCACGTCACCGTGTAGTTGATCACGGCCGCGCCCAGGAAAAAGCCATCATTGGGGCGCTCAAACACCATACCGCACGCGGGACAGCGCTCGTTCGCCGTGAACCATTTGGCGAAGAGGGTGCGACTTCCGCAGTTGGGGCAGCGGTTGGTCAGGCCGCGGGAAATGATCTGACCGCTGGTGACAGGCATACCGACGCTCCGCGAGTGTCCGCCCTGCCCAAAACGCGGGCGACGGACGGCGGGCGATTATGCCAGCGCGAGATCGCCCAGTGCGTCTATGATGTCACGCTCGATTGACTTGCGCATCGGCCGCACGCTCCCGGTAAGCCCGGTGTAACAGCCCAGGCAGATGCATGTCCCGGCGGCGTTCGCCACCACGACGTCATCTTGGGCGGTCTCGATACGGCAGAGAGTGCAAGTCGGCATATTTGGCTCCTTTGGCGCGAGATAGGACTCGCATTGAGCATGACCGACGCACGCTGTCGTGAGAGCGACCCGCGGTCGTGTTCCGCACACGTCATTCAGAACAATACCGGCGGCGGTCCCGAGAACTTGGCCGCCACCGTACGAAAGGATGGGATGCATCGATTTCCGGGAGTAGAGGGTTGCTCATAGGCGGGAGCCTCGCCCCCGGCCGTGCTGGGGTGATAGGTGTTCCCAACGCGGGCCGGCCCTCCTGATCACCGGCTTCGCATCTCCGCGCTCATGTCCCGGCCGCCGCATCCGGTGACAGATCGCCAAGCAGTGTCGCGAGTTCTTCGGGAGCGGAGAACATCGGCCAGTGACCGGTCGGTAGCTCAAGCAGCCGCCACAGCGGGCCGCCAAGCTCGCGGAACCAGGGATGCTCGGCGGTGATCATCTCGCGCACCTGAGCAAGCGGGAAGCTACATGTGATAAGCGCCTTCGACAGCGCGTCGCGTGCAGGGTTAGTCAGCCGCAACGGTTGCGTGAAGGTGCGAAATGGCTGGTCGGTCGCGTGCGACTGCATCAACGCGCGCTGGGCGTCACCGAGTCCTGTCAGGTCGGCGCCGTCGACGTTTTGCAACCAGTCCCAGGACGGCATGGGAAACCGCCAACCATCGCCCAGCTCCGCGACCTGCCGTTCGGTGTCTTGGCGGGCTTCCGGCGACTGCATATCGAGCAACGCGACGCCGTCAGGCGCCGGCCCGGCGTCCAGATACACGAGTTGGGAGAGACGTTCGGGGATTCGGTCGGAAACGCCGGTGACCACGATGCCGGCATAGCTATGCCCGAGCAGGATCACCTCGTGCAGATCCTCGTACGTGATAAGGTTCACCACATCGCTGATATGGGTGTCGAGATCGATATCGCGACTGGCGAGATGTACCCGTTCGCCGAGTCCGGTGAGGGTGACAGGGTAGACATCATGCCCGCGCTCCCGCAGCCGCCGCGCCACGGGCCGCCAGCACCAACCCCCGAGCCACGCGCCGCCGGCCAACACATACACCGCCATCAGACTACTCCTCCCTGATACCTCGATATCGCGCTCGTCCGGCGCGGCGCTCTTACCATATGGCGGGCATAAGTCAGCAGTGTGTCAGCATCAGGGGCCGGTGTTGAGGAGTGGCGGAGACCACGAGCGGGATGTAACCCCCCACGCCTGGCGCCGCGTCTCACCCTGTCAGCCGCCGCACCAGCCCGTTAAAGCTGTCGGGCGTGGTTGGCAACGGCCCGGGGCGGTGGTGCTAACCGGCGTACGCCGCGAGGCGCGTGTCCATGGTAGCGCTACTGTATACTCATTCTGGCAACTCACGATCGACTGTTGTGTGAGCATACGGGAGGCACGCGGTGCCAATCACGGTTGAACAGTTGCAGCGTGTCGGCATCCAGATGCGGCCGGACGAGCTTGAGGCAATGGTGCTCGACGTTCTGGAACACATGCTTCCATCGTCGACCACCGAGCCGCGCCGCGACCTGTCGCCGGCCGACGCGGCGGCACTTGAACGCGGAGGGTTCAATCTCGAAAACAGGCAACTGAGCACCGATCCGCTCGCCCAAACCGCGGCCGAGTTCGCGGCACTCTTAGTGAGCAGCCTCACCGTCGCGGAGGTCGCGGAGGCGCTCGGTGTTGATGTGAGTCGAGTGCGTCAGCGACTCGCGGCACGCGCGCTGTACGGAATCAAGCGGCGCACCGGCTGGCGCGTCCCGCGATTTCAGTTCGACGGGCGCCGGCTGATCCCGGGGATAGAAGAGGTCATTCCTCATCTCGATCCACGGCTCCAACCGGTGGCGGTGTGGCGCTGGTTTACTACCCCCACCAACGATTTGGCCCTTGACGACGATGATGTGGCGGTCAGCCCGCGCGACTGGCTGCGTGCAGGGCATGACCCGACGGCCGTTGGTGCCCTCGCGATTGCCCTCTAACGTCGATGGCGACGTTTCCTGTTTTCCACACCTCACTCGACCACCCAGCACTGCGGATACCGTTGCGGAATGCGGTAGCCGCCCTACGATATGGACCAGTCTGGCTTGACCGTCGATGGTACGGGCTCACGCCGTCAGCCGTCTTACCAGCTCGAACAGCACCTGGCAGCCGAGGCGCACGTTCTCGATCGAGATGCGCTCGTCGTGGCCATGGATGGTAGCGTAGTCCTCCGGGGTCAGCAGCGCCGGGATGAAGCCGTAGGCGGGGGTGCCGGCCCGGCGGAAGGCGCGCGAGTCGGTGAACCACGACGACATGACCGGCAGCACCACCGCCCGTTCGTCCACCTCACGCACCACATCCTCGACCACGCCGTACAGCGCCGTCTGTAACGGCGAGGCAGGGCTGTCGGAGGCGTAGATCGGGCTGACCTCGACCCGGTCGTCGTCGATCACCTCGCGCAGGCGGCGGGTGAACACCTCGGCCGGCTCGCCCGGCAACAGCCGGCAGTCGATAGTCGCCTCGGCGAGCGCGGGGATCACGTTCTCCTTCA
>JBBQJF010000059.1:0-19243 GCA_038325665.1 Dehalococcoidia bacterium
ATCGCGACCTGATTCTTCAGCCCCTTGGCCCGCGCGGTGCGCATGTAGTCCTGACGCAGCACCTCCAGCATCTGCGCGCGGGTCAGGCGCATCAGCGTGCCGGACAGGCTAAAGCCAAGAATCAGCGCCGGCACCAGCACCAGCTTGAGATTCTGTATCGGATCCTTCCAGATGTCCTTGTAGAAGACCGGAAACGAATAATTGAACAGTCGCGCCGCAACCGCGATCACAATCGTCGCGATGAAGAATGATGGCAACGCCAGCATCCCGATCGCGAAGCTGCGCGTGCCGTAGTCCACGGCCGAATCCTGCCTGACAGCCGAGAGGATGCCGATCGGGAGAGCAACCACCAGCGACGTGAGCATCGCCAGCAGTCCCAACTCGATACTCGCGGGAATCCGACGCTTGAGTTCGGCGCCGACCTCGCGGCTGCCAATGGTCGAGGTGCCGAAGTCGCCACGCATGATGTCGGTGGCCCAGGCCCACCATTGCTCGATGTAGTTCTTATCAAGGCCGAGCCTGGCGCGAATACCGTCCTTGTAGCTGTTAAACGCGACCGTGTTGCGCGCTGACTGCTTCTGCGCCTCGGTGGCCGCTGCCGGTTCAACGCCGTCCCTTTTGAGTTGGGTATCGATGATTTCCGTCTCGATCTTGATGCGATCGCCAAACCCGGCCTGGACCGGGTCGATGCCGCTCGCGATCATGCGCTGATCGACGAGTTCCTTGAATGCCTGGCTGCCACCGCCGACCGAGTTCTCCGTGACCAAGATGTCAACGGCGTCACCCGGCAACAGCCGCAGCAGGCCGGTGATCAGCAAAGACACACCGATCAGCGTGGGAATCATCAACACCAGGCGGCGAATGATGTAGTTGGTCAAACCTATCCCCCATGCGAGGTCAGACGACTCGCTCGGTTCGGAGCGGTCGCGTCCAAGGGAATGACGACGGGGACGGGGGCGCCCCAACGGGACGCCCCTAACTTCCGCGAACAACAAGAAGGCGCGCCTGAGCCGAGTTCCCGTTTCTCCCTTTTCCCTCGCGGGGAAGGGGGCTGGGGGGTTAGGTTATCCCTTCTTGATCCGCTCGTCGGTGAACCACGACTTCGCAATCGCCTCCATATGGACGGCGTAGCCGACTTTGTCGTAGTAGCCCTGCACCCACGGTTGGACGTAGCCGAACAGGGCGTTGGCGTTGTACGGCACCATCATCATCGACTCGGCCATCACCCGCTGGATCTCCTTGATCTCCTTGACTCGGTCGTCCAGCTTGAGGATTTTGCGCTGCTTGGCGAAGCGGGCGTCGAGGTCAGCCATTTCAGGGATGGGCGTACCACCCCAGTTGTGACGCGCCGAATTCGAGGCGAAGTTCTGAGAGAAAATGTCGTCCGGGTCGCGCGGCGAGCCGATCAAGGGGCCGATGCCGATCCCTTCGGTCATCTTGCCGAGATAGGTTGACTGGATGTACGCGCCGTACTCCTGGAAGACCAATTCCGGCTTGAATCCGGCCTCAGTCACCGTCTGCGCCACCAGCTCCCACAACTGCTTCGCCTCGGAGCCGTAGCGGTCGACGTTGCCGGTCATTTTGAAGGACAGTCCGTCGGGATAGCCGGCCGCGGCCAGCAGCTTCTTCGATTCGGCGATGTCCTTCTTAAACCACTTCGCGTTCGGGCCAAACTCGGCGGCGGCGTTTTTGGGGGACATGTAATACGGCGCCAGCGCCGCGGAGATGTGCGAGTGCCAGTCGCCCTTACCGGTTTGGTCCTGAATCTTGAGGTACCCGTCACGATCAAGAGCAAGCGAGAACGCCTGCCGTACCCGCTTGTCGGCCCAGGGCTTGATGTCAAAGTTGAAATAAGCCGCGCCGAGCACGGCGGTGGGCGCGAACAACTCCTTGCCCTTGGGATCGACCTTCTTCTTCGTCTCCTCATAGACCGGTCCGCTCAACGTCGACAGGTCAAAATCGCCCGACTGGAGGCCGGCGACGATCCGCTGCGGGTCGTTGAGCAGGCTGGCCTCGACGCGCGCATAGTAGGGCAGCGGCGCATCATGAAAGGCTGGATGGCGGTCCCAGCGCATCGCCACGCCGCGCTCCCATTGACGAAACACGAACGGCCCGGTGCCGACCGGATCTCGCTGCACCTGCCCGTTGTCGATGGTCTCTGCCGGGATGAACCAAATGCCCTCGGGCGACGAGGCGTGCGTCGTCAGGAACGGCGCGAATGGCTCTTTGAGAGTGAACTTGATCGTCTTTTCATCAGGCGCCTCGACTCGATCGATGACGTTATTGAACTTCGCCGCGTTCTGTGACTTACCCTTGAACGCCTCCCACGTCTTGACGAAGTCCTGGGCCGTGGCCGTGCGGCCGTTCATCGGCGCCTTGTCGTGGAACTTGACGTTCGGCTTCATCGTGAAGACATAGGTGATGTCATCCGCCTGCTCGGGCAGTTTCGCGACGATATCGCCCTCTAGCTTGGTGTGGTCCACCGGCGAGACGTCGGGTCCGTTGACGCTTCGGAGCAGGCGGCTGTAGTGCAGGGCCGCTGGGTGCTGCGCCAGATACGTCAAGTTCTCGAACGGAAAGAGCGTCGGCGGATCACCGGAGGAAAAACCCTCCAGCGGATAGCGAAGCGTGCCGCCGGGCTTGCCCTGGCCCGCGGCCGCTGTCGTGCCGCTGGCCACCTGAGTTGCGCCGCCGGTCGCGGGCGCCGTGGTCGCGCTGGTCGATGTCTTTTTGTCGTCGCTCCCGCCACACGCCGCCACGAATGCCGCGCCGCTGCCCAGCGCCAGCGCGCCGCGCCGCGAAAGCCGGCGCCCCAATGCCCGCGCCGTCCAATTGCCCTGGTAATTCATCCTACCGTCGCCCCTCCCCTACAATGCACCGACGCACGGCGCCCGCCGTGCGAACCGGCTCGAAAGCAACGCATCCACGACGCCATCTGCTATCGATGTTACGCGTGAGGGTAGCATAACGGATTGCTAGGTGAACAAGCGAACAATCAGAGGGGGTTCCATTAGGCCGTTAACGGCGTAATTCTGACGCAGGCGGAACGACTTTTGACCCAAGGGCAGCCAACTATCCGGCGTCGGCTATTCGAGTAGTTCCTCGCATCGCTGATCGCGTACCGGCCGTGAGTGGTGAGCGCGCGAGGAGCGCTGATGGCTCACGCGGTCAGCGGCGGCTGCCCAGCGGCACGGCGTCCTCTCCCACCTGATAGATCGCGACAGAGGCGTTTCGGAACACCGGGCGGCCCAGTCCTTCAAACTTGGCCGCGCCCTCGGGGCCATACTGCTGAAGTTCCAGCCGGCCGAGGTAGACGTAGTCCACGCCGTACCGGCGCAGCAAGGCACTCGCTAGAACCGAATCGGGGGTGCGATAGATCGTCGCGACATCAGCGGCACGAGCATTGATCAGCCGTTCCCGCGCCTGGTAGTCGCGCCCGCCGCGCAGCTTCTTTTGGTGGCCCAGCCAGCCGATCACGGTCGGGAAGCCGGTTCGAGCGCTGACCCGGCCGGCGGCGGAGTAGTTTTCGCCCGCCGCTTCCAGCACCAGCGGCCGGCCGGGGAGGTTCTGCCCCATCCACACCATCGCGGCGTATTCATCCGGGTCGATCGCGCGCAGGAAGGCCAGCCCATCGAGTGTCGGCGTGCTGGTGAAGCCGTTTGTCCGGTTCATCGCCGCGGTGAACGGATAGACGAGCGCTAGCGACAGTACTCCCACGACCGCGCTGGCCCAGACCACCGGCCCCAGCCGTGCGCGTCCACGCCACCACGGCACGAGCACGTCGATTACGAAGGCGCCGCCCGCTGACGCCAACAGCAACCAGACGATGAACGAGAACTTGAACAGCGTGTTGATGCGGGAGGGCGACGGCTCGAGCACGTAGAACAGCTCGATCACATGCAGCACCAACAACCCGGCGACGCTGGACAGCAGCAGGTAGGTGCGCGCCGCCCGCCGTTCGGGATGCGGCCGCAACGCCTGGGCGTAGAGGGTGACGCCGCCGATCAGACATAGGCCCAACACGCCGAACTGAACGATCCAGTAGCTGCCGAACGCCCACCAGGTCGCTCGGGCGCGCACCTCGTCCACCAACGCGCCGGGACTACCATGCGCCGCCGTTACGACGATCGCCCATGCCAGCAGGGGACTACCGGCCAGGATGAACGCGACCAGCCAGGTCGCCCCCGGCGCCCGCCAGATACGACGGCGCATCGCCTGCCCGATGATGCCGGAGCCGGCGATCAGCAACAGCGGCCCCCACGCGAGTAGAAAGTGGTGGGGGGGCGACACCATCGCCTCACCTTCAATGCCGGGCGGTGGATGCAGCAGTTCAATCGGGACGATACCCTCGGTCGCCGGGCGCAGATAGAGAAAGAAGGGGATAAACAGCGCGAACGAGAGCACCGCCACCGGCGCGGTGAAGGCCACTGCCTGAACCAGCGCCCGCATCGACGCGCCCATCGACGAGATGTTGAGTACGAGCGCCGCCGCGAACAGCAGCAGGAGGAACACCGGCTGGTCCCACGAATTGGACATCGCCAGCATGCCGGCAACGACGCCGAGAAACAGAACGGTCAGCGGCCGGCGGCGTACCGCGGTGATGTCGAGCGGCTGGCCACCCGCCAGCAGGTTAAACACCGCGGCCAGGCCAAGCAGCGTGAACGGCAGCACCATGACATGCGCGTGGAGATCGCCGAGCATGAAGCTGAAAAACGGGAACTCAAGGATGTTCCAGTCGGAGCCGAGCCGCGTCGCCCGCCACCAGAACCAGTACTCGTCCGGATACCAATGCTCGGTGCGGACGAGTCCGGTGAGATTGACGATGCCCAACCGCTGATACCATGACGGCTCGCCCCAGCCATGCGCCGACGCCAACTCGACCGCCCCTTCGAGGTTGCCGATCACCATCAGCAGCGCCACTCCCAGCAACCCGGCAATCACCGCTGTGGGGGCGGTTCGGTGGCTCGTCCCCGGCGACGCCTCGGCGCCATTGCCGGGGGCATCCAGCGGTGAACCGGCGTCGTGGCGCGCCGCTTCCGATGACGAGTCAACGACCCGGTCAGCCACGCCATCGGATGTTCCGGCGACCGCGCGGGGGGGCACGCGCGAAGCCGGCTGAGCGACCCGGCGCGCTGCTCCAACGCCGGCCTCGTCCGTGCGGTAGGCGGCCTCAACGCCGTCGGACGTGGGCGCGTGGGTCGCGTCGAGGGTGTGAGCGCGCGTCATACGTCGATAGCGGCGCGGAATCAGGGCGGTGGTGAGATTCGCTCCGAGTCCGAAGGTAGCGAGCGCGGCCAGCGCGCCGGTGAGCGCCACACCGAGGTTAAAGCCGTACGCGGCTGTCACGCCGGTCAGCTTGATGAACAGCGCGGTGACGAGATAGCCGCCGTAGTAATAGCTCAGCGGCTCGCCACCAAACCACGGGTCAGCCGGCGGCATGCGCGGACTACGCAGCACACCCTCGAGCATGCCCAGCTCGAATAGCTTTTCCGTCGCGTCGATCGCGGGAGCGTATGCCCGCAGGAGCGCGATCCCGACCAATACCGTCGCGAACACCACCTCGGCGGTGATCACCATGCCCGCGTGCGCGCGTAGGTGCGCCGCGAGCGCATGGCGATCGCGCCCCGCCAGTATGATGGCACTCACACCCAGGACGGCAAGCACCAGCGCCGCCGACCCGGCCGTGTAGGTCAGCACGCCGAGCACCGACAGCAACCACAGTGGAAAGACGACCAGCACGATGCCGAGAATGCGCGCGATCGTATAGCCGCGGTCCGGCAAGAACTGAAACAGCCGGAATGCGTACGGTGTGGCGATCAGACCGATGACAGTCGCGGCCAGCCACCAGCGAAGCGTTTCAATCACAAGGCACCGTGTCAGCAGTTCTTTCAACCCATCGTAGAGGCAGGCACGAGGCTCGGCAACGGTGGCGCGAGCGCACCGCCGCGGACGTATCCCGAAGACCGTTCCCACATCATCGCGCCCCCACTTCCCTTGACAGCCGTGATACTCTGCAAGCATCACACCAGGAGGTAGGCGATGCCGGATAAGGGTAAGAGCGGTCCAAAGGGCAAGGGCGGAGTCAAGCCGGCTGGTGGCAAAAAGAACAGCGGCGGCAAGGGCGGACGCTAACCCGGAGGTCCACAGACATCTTGAGGCTTCGCGTCATGCGAAGCCTCTTTTTCGTTCGGGCGGGCGCCTACAACTACGACCGTTCAGAGCGCACGAGCAACGCGGCAGCCCGCCGGCGGACCCGCGACGTTGAGTCGCTGATCTTGACCAAGCCGGTCATGTAGTCAACAATCGCTAGAGACGCTCCGAGAAAATACCTATGATTGCCACCGACACCGGCTCGGTCCTTGACCACGCGCGGCAGCTCGCGCGGGAGTTCTCCACGCGCGCCGCCGAGTACGATCGCACGGGCGCCTTTCCGTTCGAGAACTTCACCGCCCTCCGTGACGCCGGCCTGCTCAACCTGACCGTGCCGGTCGAGTACGGCGGTCGCGGCTTGGCGCTGCCGGTCGTATGCCGGGTTGTGGGCCAGATCGCGCACGGCGACGCCTCGACCGCGCTCGTGCTGGCGATGCACTACATTTACCACGCCGTTTTCGGCCGCACCCGGCACTGGCCGGCCGGCGTCTACGAGCGGCTCTGTCGAGAGTCGGTCGAGGGCATCGCCCTGATCAACGTGATGCGCGTGGAGCCGGAACTCGGCACACCAGCGCGCGGCGGCCTGCCGAGCACGACCGCCACGCCGACGGCGGACGGCTGGCGGCTGCGTGGACACAAGATCTACTCCACCGGCAGCCCGATTGTGCGCTACAACATCGTGTGGGCACGCACGGCCGGTGATGATCCCCAAACCGGCTACTTCATCGTCCCGCGTGACGCGCCCGGGGTGCGCATTGTCGAAACATGGGACCATCTCGGCATGCGCGCCACCGGCAGCCATGACCTCCTGCTGGAGGATGTGGAGATCCCGCGCGACCACGGCGTCGATATCCGTCCACCGGCGGCGTGGTCGCCGCCCGATCCGGCCGTGGCTGGCTGGAACGCGCTGGTGCTGACCGCGCTGTACGACGGCATCGCCGGCGCCGCCCGTGACTGGCTGACCGGCTATCTGCATGAGCGTGTGCCCGCCAATCTGGGCGCGCCGCTGGCGACGCTGCCGCGCTTCCAGGCGACCGTCGGAGAGATCGAGGCGCTGCGCTACACCAACGAGCGGCTGATCTATGGGCTTGCCAAGGAGATGGCGCACGACCACTGCGGCACGGCGGATATCTCGCGGGCCGCACTAGTTAAGTATGTGGCGACCAATAACGCGATCCGGGTGGTCGATCTCGCCCTCGGGTTGACCGGCAACCCCGGCCTATCCCGCACCCATCCGCTGGAGCGGCACCACCGTGACGTGCTGTGCAGCCGCATCCACTCACCCCAGGATGACATGATCACCCTCGCCGCCGGCAAGGTGGCGCTGGGATACTGAGCGCGGGGCGCGATCAGTCATGCAGCCTCGTGGCCCGCCAACCACCCCACACCCACCCAAAGAGGGACCGGAGGACGCCATGTCTGTCGAGTTTATCGGAATGATCGGGACGCGGCCGGCGTCCGAGATGAGCGGACCGTCGGTGTCGATCATCGGCGGCACCGTCGATCCGGCGTTCGTGCGTGACTTCTCGCGCGTCCACGAAGACGGTGGGTTTGACCGGGTGCTGATCGGCTACGGATCGAGCGGGCCGGAGGGCTTCAGCGTCGCGTCGTACGCCGCGGCTGTCACCGACCGGCTCAGCTTCCTCATCGCGCACCGACCGGGGTTCGTCGCCCCCACGCTGGCCGCGCGCAAGGCAGCGACACTCGATCACTTCACCGGCGGGCGCATCGCGTTGCACATCATCACCGGCGGCTCCGACGCCGAGCAGCAGCGCGACGGCGACTGGCTCGACCATGACGCCCGCTACCGCCGCACCGACGAGTATCTCGACATCGTCCGCCGGGTGTGGACCAGCGACCGCCCCTTTGACCACGAGGGCGAGTTCTACCACATCGCCGGCGCCACCTCCGAGGTGAAGCCGCTGCAACAGCCGTACGTGCCGATTTACTTCGGCGGCGCCTCCGGCCCGGCGGTGACGGTGGGGGCCAAACACGGCGACGTGTACGCGCTGTGGGGCGAGCCACTGGCCGCGGTGCGTGAGCGGATCGCCGAGGTGCGTGAGGCGGCGGCGCCGTTCGGCCGTGTGCCGCGCTTCAGTGTCTCGTTCCGTCCGATCCTGGCAGCGACGGAGGAGAAGGCGTGGGAGCGGGCGCGCGACATCCTGTCACGGGTGCAGTCAGCGCGCGGCGGTGTGACGATCAATGGTCCGGCCCGGCCGCAGGCAGTCGGCTCAAAGCGGCTGCTCGATTTCGCGGCGCAGGGGGATTTCCACGACAACCGGCTGTGGACACCGATAGCCGCCGCAACGGGCGCCGCCGGCAACACGACCGCGCTGGTGGGCACGCCCGAGCAGGTCGCCGAGTCACTGCTTGACTACTATGACGCCGGCGTGACCACACTGCTAATTCGCGGCTTCGACCCGGTGCCCGATGCGGTCGAGTACGGCCGCGACTTGATCCCGCTGGTGCGGGCGGAAGTGGCGCGGCGCGAACGGCAGGGGGAGGCGGTCGGCAGCCGGCAATAGGGCACGAGGATCGGCGGAGATGCCGGCCTCGTGACCGTGGAGGCGACACGCGTGCGTCGCCCCTACCACCCGTGTGTAGCGCATCCCTGGCCCTCACGCGACTGCCGGCGGACTCCGCGAAAATGCCGTGATCGTGACAGCCATGGATCATGGGCGACCCGTGAGTCGCACGCGGTAAGGGCGACCCACCGGGTCGCCCTACAACATGCCCATGCCCACGCCGGCCTCGGGTCACCGCGCGGTTGGGATAACCCACGTCTGCCGCGTTTTCACCACTGCCACCAACGACGCGGGCGGCGGGCGCGGCCCTGCTGGCCCCACTCGAAGGCGGAGGTGGTACGGAGCAGGTCATCCTCGGTGACCATGCCTTCGACGGTGCCGGCGCGCACCTTTTCCTCGAGCGTGCGGCGTACCAGTTCGGCCAGTTCCGCCCCAGACATGCCGGCGGTCGCCTTGATCAGGCGCGTGAATTCGGAGGGCGCGAAAAGCTCGCGCTCGGCCAGGTCGGAGGCGCGGCGCTGGTGGACGGCGAGGATCTGCAGGCGCGCGGGGGCGTCCGGCAGCGGCACATGAACGAGGCGGTCGAGCCGGCCCGGACGCGTGAACGCCGGATCGACCGTGTCGACCCGGTTGGTGGCGGCAAGCACGGCCACGCCTTCGAGCGGCTGGAGACCGTCAAGGTTTTCCAGGAGGGTCGCCACAACGCGTCCGGTCGCCTCGTGGGCCATCTCGCGCGGCGGGGTGAGGGCATCGACCTCGTCGAGGAAGAGCACCGTCGGCGCCTGGCGGCGGGCCTCATCGAACGCGCCCTGCATCTTCTTTTCCGCCTCGCCGTACCACATCGAGGCGACATCGACGGCGCGGATGTGGATAAACGCCGCCGCGGCTTGGCCGGCCACGCACCGGGCGAGCAGCGTCTTGCCCGTGCCCGGCGGGCCATAGAGCAGCACGCCACGCGGCGGGCGCGTGCCCCAGCGCTGATACAGCTCGGGTGTCGCGAGCGCGGCGCAGATCCCTTCCAACTCGATCTTCGCCTCTTCGCAGCCACCCACATCGGCGAAGGTGACGTTGGGCACGTCGCGGATCACCCGCTTCGATGCGCCGTTGCTCTCGGTGAGCACGGGAAAGTTGTCGCCAAGCTGCCGGCCGAGGCCCTCCGCCGCACGCCGCACGCCTTCACTCAAACGCTGCAAGAAGTCATCCCCGGCGCCCGGCCCTCCCGGCGGTCGGTTCCCCATGCCGGACCCTCCCTTAAGAATGGGTGTTGGGTGTTGGGGGACGGCCCGGCGCTTCATGCCCGGTGTGGCGCCCGCGAATCGTCCCATCGCCGTGTTCGTCGCCCCACTGCTCATATTGTAGCGCCCCGCGCGGCCCTCGCGGATACATGAACGCGGGGCGATCCCGCAAGATGCCCCGCGTTCAAACCAAACTAGGGTGCGCCAATCCTGCCGTGGCGCATTGCAGACCACCGACGCCGGCTGGAGCGCGATGGAGGTATCTCGGCACGCCCAATCGGAGTGATACGCGGGGAGTGGGTTATCTCTAGCCGGGAGTCGTACCCGGCTCCGGGCGTCGCCGCGCCTCCTCGGCCCGCTCGGCCTTGCTCTTGCGCTCATCCAGCTCTTCGCCGTGCGCCTGGGGAAATAGGGTTTTGCCCTCGGCCGTGACTTCATCAAGCGTGCTGCCGAATTCCTCGCCGGCCTCGTACTTTCGGAGGAACTCCTCCGATACGAAAAACATTCAGATACAGAATCTGTCGCGGGCGATGTCCTCGTGGTGTCTGTCACACGGACAGATCTTCAGGCGATCCTCGGCGGGATCGCCCGATAGCGTCATTCAAGGACAGTACCGCTTGCCATACAGCAGTTCGTTCTTCGCCAGCCCGCGCTGCACCAACTCGACGGTGGTCTTATCCGGGAAGAACTCGTAGGGGCCTTTCTCGACGTACTTCTCGGACATACGCTTGGCGCCGGCCAGTGACTTGGTCACGCGGTCGGTGGGCCGATCGGCCAGTTGCGGGTCGCTCTCGAACGGCTCCAGGCCGAGATCATCGTTCATATCTGTCGCTCCTCGCCTCTGGCTGGGAATGGGAGAACACGGCCAGTATAGCATCCGGGCATCCACGTCCGTCGCGTACGCCTCCTGCTGCCCGCCTCGGGCGCGCCCGGCCGCCCCTCGCCGGCCGCGTTCGTCTCCCACCCGCGCCCTCGATACACCGAGTGCCGGATGCCGCGCGCTGGCGCTCTCCGGTACATTGGACCAGTGCATCGCCGGACTCCAGCGACCGAGGACAACCCACCGGGACATCACTCCCGAGCAAGGGCCTATCACATGTAGCGCCGGCCCGACACGTCACCTCGTCGCGATCCTCGCGCATGTACGCGTGACCTTCCACGACCCGGCGGGTCGCCTGACATCGCTCCAAGTAGTTCGGGCGCCGGCCCGCCGCCCATATTCCACGAGGCTCATCCATGCCGCTCTCTCGGCTGCTTCGCCTGGGCCTGCGTCAGTTCGCCGCCGGAATGCTGTCGGTGCTGGCGCTCGGCATTCTCAACCGGGTGATGAAGGTCGAGTTGGGGGTCGAACTGGGCGCCGTAGGACTGATCATCGGCGCGCATTACTTCGCGGCGCCGCTCGCGATCGGGGCCGGCCATCGCTCGGACCACCGGCCGTACCTCGGGCTGCACCGCACCCCCTACATCATCGGTGGCGCCGTACTGACCAGCATCAGCACGGCGCTCACCCCGTTCGTTGCGTTCTACGTGAGCGACCAGGGCGGTTCGCCGCTGTCGGTCGCCGCTGGTATCGCCGTGTTTCTGATCATGGGAGCCGGCATCTTCACCGCCGGCACGGCGTATCTGTCCTTGCTCGCCGACCTAACCGAGAACCACGAGCGCGGCCGCGCCGTCGCGATCGTCTGGGCGATGCTGATGACCGGAATTCTCGCCGGCGTCGCCTTGAGCGCGGTCGTCCTCGACCAATACAGCCGCGCACGCCTGAGCGCACTGTTCGTGGGCATGTCCGTGCTCGTCCTGGTGTTGACCGTGGTCGCCGTGTGGGGCCAGGAGCGACGGGTCGCCCCGCGCCCGTCCGAGGCAACGCTGTCATTGCGGCAGGCGGTCGCGCTGCTCACCGGCGAGCGGCAGACCGCACTGTTCTTCGTGTTCGTGTTCGGCGGCATCCTCTTCCTGTTCATCCAGCAGGTGGTGCTCGAACCATTTGGCGGCGACGTCTTCGGAATGTCGGTCCGGCAGACGACCTTGTTCAACGCCTACCAGATGGTTGGCGTGCTGGCGGGCATGGCGGCGGGAACGTGGCTGTCACGGCGGCTCGGCGCGCGCTCCACCGCCGGCGTGGGCTTGGCGGTGTCGGCAGCCGCCTTCGCGTGTCTTGCTTTCTCCGCCGCGCGGGAACAGCCGTCGCTTGTCCGCCCGGCCGTGCTGCTCATGGGCGTGGGCATGGGTATGTTCAACGTCGGCGGCCTCTCGCTGATGATGTCCATGTCGCGGGCCGGACGGGTCGGACTGTACATGGGCGCATGGACGGTGTCACAGGCGCTGGCGAACGGTGTTGCAACAGCCGGCGGGGGACTGCTGTATGAGCAGGCGCTGACCCTGGTGGGGGCGACTCCAGGGGCATACGCGGTAGTCTTCGCCATCGAAGCGGCGGGGTTGGCGCTCCTGATCGCGCTCGTGCCCCTGATCGATGTCGCGGCATTCGGGCGCGACGGGACAGGGCCGCGCGATAGCGAGCATGAGATAACCAGCGCGGAGCGGGAAGCGGTCGGCGCGAACGACCGCGAGTGAACGGCGGACGTGCAGCGCCGCCCCTCACGAGTTTGCGCCGGAAGCGGCGGCGAACCCACGCGGCAAGGGCTTGCCAAACGCCGTGGGATATCCTCGTGCGACGTCGCTCTTCCCTATCCAGAACACTTGTGCTATACTGCACGCGATTAGCGGGGTCCCATCGTGCGGGCGCATCGATCAGGGGGCTGTCCGTGAGCAGTGCGTGCGAGTTATGCCCCACGACCCTGACGGGTCTTCTCCGTCGCATCGATGCGGCGGCGGCCGCGCTTCCGGCGTGTCCGGGTCGCGCGCTTCGCGAGTTAGACGCGGTGCGAACCGAGCTAGAATCGCGCATCAACGTTCCGCCGGCCATCGAACCGCGTCATGGACACGACGTGTCCCTCACTTCCCGCGAACGTCAGGTGCTGCATCTGCTGGCGCTGGGGGACCGCAATAAGGAAATCGCGCTCCGGCTCGGCCTGAGGGAGCGCACGATCAAGTTTCATGTGGCGAATGTTCTCACCAAACTCGGCGCGCACAGCCGCACCGAGGCGCTGCGGCGGGCGTTGGAACTGCGCCTCGTGCTCCCCCCGCCGAGCGACCGACCGTGAGCACGGTCCCCGGACAACGCTGAAGATGACGCGACCGAGGACTATAGCGCGGCCCCTTCTCCATGTCCGCCCGCGATAAGCCAGGCAGCGCGCAGGCGGTCAACCTCACCGGCGCGCACCAGAGCGTCCAAGCCGGCGTTGAAGGGCGCGATCACGCGTTGATCGTCGTCCTGCATCGCCGCCAGCGCCAGCGGCGCGGGGCCAAAAGGCGTGCCCTCGGCGATCACGTCCGGCGCCTGGCCGGCGGCGATCAGGGCCATCCCCGTTTCGCGGGTGGCGGCGAACCCGCCCGCGCGTCCGGAGCGCACTTCCTCGATTTCGGCCTCGGTTGATTCCACCGTGATCAGCGGAATGCGCGGATGGTGGCGAATCAGATACTCATGCACGTAGCTGTTGGCCTTGACGGCCAGCTTCCCGGAGAAGTGGCGAAAGCCCGGCCACACCGGGCCATGGCGCAGACCGAAGATCATCAGTTGCTCGACATGGTAGTGCGCCGAGAAGGCGAACCAGGCGCGGCGGCGTTGCGTCACCGTGATATCAGCGGCGCCGTCCGCTCGTCCGGCGGCCAACCGGATCAGTTGCGTCACAGGGCCATCGGCCGGCGCGAAGGTCACGTCGATGCGCTCATGGGCGTATGCCGCCCGAATCAGTTCGATGCTGAATCCCCGCGCCTGGTCTTCGCCCATATAGGCGAACGGGGGATTGAGGTGGTCAAACGAGATGATGACATGATCACGCATCAGAGCGCACCATTGACGCCGGCGTGCCGCCGCCGGGTGATGTTTGGGACAGAATTAACGGATTGTTCATCCAGGATACCTCTCGCAGACCTGGTCACGAGCGCGCCACAGTTCGAGAATTATTTCACGGAATAGTGCAGGGCCGGCTCCCCGCCGCGCCGCGAATCCGCTGAACGCTCCCAACGTGCACCGGTTCTCTCATGGGAACACCTATCCGCCAAACCCCATCCCCGCGAGGGGTCGGGGAGTAGCGCGTCACCACTTGGTGACGCCCGTCACGGTGTTGATGGTCCCCATATTGCATTGACTTCCGCATCGGCAGGCTGCATACACAACGAACGTGGTGACTAGGTGGATACAACACGGGTTCGCAAACTCTACGGACAGAACTGCCAGGTAGTGGTGCGCTGCGGCGGGTGCGGCCGTTCCCATACTGTTTCCGGTCTGCTCGCGCCCGGCCGTCGGTCGGGTGACGTCACGGTCGATGGACGCACATATCCGCTCAGCGACCTGATCACGATCGCGGCCGAGGCCCCGGTCATGGGCGTGCGGAGGACGTGGCCGGCGGCGGTGCCCCTCGCGGGATTGGCCTGGGCGATGATGGTGTGCCTGCAACGGCTGTCTGATCGGTAGCGACGCACGGGCGACGAACCGCGCGATCAGCGCCGTAGGCCCGGCTGACGGCCGTGCAGCGACTGCCTGACCGGAAGCGACTCCATGCGGGCGAGACGCCGGAGCCGGCTCGCTTTACAGCGCGCCCCCCGCCGAGGATACTACCCGTAATCGCATACGGTCGCGACCTTGCAGGGAAAGTCCGGTGCAAAGCCGGCGCTGACGCGCAACTGTAACCCCGGCCCACCGGGGAAGCCAGAGCACCTGCCGCGACCGATTCCGTGACCCGCCTTCGCGAACGAGGCGGGCAGGACTCGGCCAACCCGCCGGCATCCTGCCCACCGGCGGGTGTTTCGTTGCCTATCCGGCCTCACGGCCGGCGCGGCGATGTGTGACGACAGTATCAGGGGCGGATGATGGACTACGCGAGACATGCGCGATCGTGGCGGCCGGCGCTGCTCACGGCACTGATCGTTCTTGGCAGTCTGCTCGCGGCCTGTGCGAGTGGAGGAGACAGCAGCAGCGGCACGGGCGTGACCGCAACCCCGCGCACCGCTCCGGCGCCCGCCGCGTCCCCATTCCCGTTCGTGCTCAGCGGTAGCGACGACGAGTCAGTCAAGCTGGCGAAGCCGCCCGAACGCATCGTCAGCCTTTCGCCCGGGGCCACGGAGACGTTATATGCTATTGGCGCCGGTCATGCCGTGATCGGCGTGGATCGTTTTTCTGACTTCCCCGACGAGACGAAGGCACTGCCAAAGTTAGAGTACACCCGTCCCAGCATCGAATCGCTCGCCGCGCTCAAGCCCGACTTGATCATCACCGCCGGCCGCCAGAAGGACACGCTGCCCGCGTTGCGCGACGCCGGCCTGCCGGTCGTCCTGATCGATGAGCCGGAGAGCGTGACCGGCGTGATCGCGCGCGTGCGGCTGTTTGGCCGGGCGACCGCGCATGCGCCCGAGGCCGAGAAGCTGGCGGCGTCGATGGAGGCGCGCGTGCGGGCCGTATCCGAGCGGCTCGGGTCGGTTCAAGCCGGGCCGCGGGTGTATCACGAACTAAGCGGTGAATTGTTCAGCGCCACACCCACCTCGTTCGTCGGTGACCTCTACACCCTGCTCAAGGCGCGCAACATCGCCGAGGGCGGCACGGGTCCGTACCCGCAATTGTCGCGGGAGGTAATCGTGCAGCGCGACCCGGAGGTGATCGTGCTCTCCGATGGGCGCGAGGGCGTGACCATCGAGCAGGTGCGGGCGCGTCCTGCCTGGGGCAGCATCAGCGCGGTTCGCGCCGGCCGCATCTATCTGCTCACCCCGACCGAGGCGGACATGGTCAGCCGCCCCGGCCCGCGCGTGGTCGATGGGTTGGAGCGACTGGCCCGTCTGCTTTATCCGGAGCGTTTCTCATAGGCGCGGCAGCAGGCCGCGCGGCGCCCTTGAATGTTGCGTCACGAAGCGGGAATCTATAGCCATGGCACGCAAGACACAAGCAAAAGTCACCACCCGCACCGGCGATGCCGGCTATACCGGACTGATCGGCAAAGAGCGGGTGCCAAAGTGGGACCCGCGGCCGGATACGTTCGGCACCGTGGACGAGGCGACATCGGCGCTCGGTATCGCCCGCGCCCTGTCCCAACAGCCGCGGGTCAAGGAGATAATCCTCCGCCTCCAGCGCGAGTTGTACGTACTGATGGCCGAGCTTGCCACCTCGCCAGAGGAACAGGGCAAGCACGCGGGTATGGTCGTTACCGCCGAGCACATCATGGGACTTGAGGCGCTCTCGGACGAGCTGAAACAGGACGTGGAAATCGGGAACGTGTTCGTCATCCCCGGCGAGACAGCGCCCGGCGCGGCGCTCGACTTCGCGCGCACCGTCATCCGCCGCGCGGAGCGGATGACCGCCAAGCTGCAGCATGACGGCCTGATCGCCAACCCCGACGTGCTCCGCTACCTCAACCGCCTATCCGACCTAGTGTTCGTGCTGGCGCGCTACGAAGAGGCGGATGAGGGCGTCGCCGCCCGCCGCGCGAAAGGCGAGTGACAAGCCTATCGCCCTCTACTGACCGACGTGCGATCGCTTGTGTCCTCACCGGCGATCGGTCGGACGTAGCACCATCACGGGCGCGACCCCGCTACGGATTACCCGCTCGCACACGCTGCCGGCGACCAGATGGCTCAGACCCGCGCGCCCGTGGGTCGCCATCGCGATCAGATCAAAGCCCTCGTCGCGCGCATGGGCGATGATCGCGTCCGCCGGGTCCCCCGCCATCAGGAAGCGGACGGTGGTTTCAATGCCCGTCAGTTCGCCCGCGCGTGCCATGAGATACTCGTGCTGCTCGGCGTCCACGCGGTCAACCGCCTGCTCGCGTGACTCGGCCGGCGGGGGGATGACCTGGTCGAGCGTTGGGATATTGAGACGTGTCCCGGTCGCCCCGGCGGTTGGGATCGTGTCACGCGGACCATAGTTGAGCGGCGTGGAGCGCATCTTCGCGGACCGTTCCACCGATAGCAACTCGACCGTCGCACCCAACGGACGCGCCAGCTTGGCGACCGGATCGAGAATTGCCTCGCTGAATCGGGAACCATCGAGCGTGACTAAGATCTTCATGTCGCATACTCCCTCCGCGGCGGATCGCCAGCGCACGGCATCCACACCGCTCCTGATCGCAGTATGCGGGGGCGCGAACCGCCTGTCTGTCAGGTGATGCAGGACTAGTCGTGTCGGGGAATACCCGCCGCCGTCACACGGCCAGCCGGTCCAGTCCGGGGGGCGCCCTCTAGACGCGACGCATCGAGGGCAGTGCCAGGAATGCGACGCCAACCAGCGCCAGCAGAGCGCCGCCCATCACGGCGACCGCGAGCGGGGCGTTCCATACGTCGGCTAGCGTACCGGCGAGCAGGCTGCCCAGCGGCAACAGACCTTGGTTGAGCATATAGATGCCCATCACGCGGCCGCGAAACTCGTCGGGCGTGGTGATCTGGAGGAGTGTCTGGTTCGTGGTCATATAGGTCATCTGGAAGCCGCCCATGAGCACCAGAAGCCCCAGACTGAGCAGCACCGAGCGTGACTGCGAGAATAGCACCAGCGCGATGGCCAACCCTGTGAGCGAGATGAACAGTACCAACCCCTTGCGTTTCACGTTGCCGATCGAGGCCATCGTCAGCGTGCCCACGACCGCGCCCACGCCAGGGGCGGCCATCAGCAGACCAAACCCGCCCGGCCCCAGGCCGAGCACGTCCTTGGCGAATACGGGCAGTAGCGACACGTATGGCAGCGCCACGAGCACCGGGATCAGCGCTAGACTCATCTGGGAGCGCAGCGTCGGATGACGCCAGACGTATCGCGCGCCCTCGGCCAGATTGCGGCCAACCGACACGTCGCGGGACGCGCCTTGAATTTGCGGGATGCGCATCTGCCAGATCATGGCCGCCACACCGACATAGGCCAGTGATTGGAGGTAGAAGTTGCCGCCGACCCCGATCGTCGCGATCAGCACACCGGCGAGCGACGGCCCGACGACACGGGTGAGGTTGAACCCGGCCGAGTTGAGCGCCACGGCATTCATCAGGTCGGCGCGGGGCACCAGGTGCGGCACGATCGATTGGCGCACCGGCATGTTGAATGCCCAGCCAACGCCGGTCAGCAGGGTAAACACAATGATGTTCCATACATGTGCATTGCCGGTGACCACGACCGTGGCGAAAATTGCGGTGACGATCATGAGGAAGATCTGGGTAGAGAGCATCAGCCGCTTGCGGTCAAGCCGGTCGGCCGCGACGCCGCCGAACGGTCCCAGCAACAGCAGCGGCAATGACCGCAGGCCGTTGACCGCGCCCAGCAGGAACGGCGAACCTGTCACCTCGTACGTGAGCCAGCCGATCGATGCCTGTTGGATCCACTGGCCGGAGCTGGAGAAGAGTGTGCCCATCCACAGCAAGCGATAGTCACGATGCCGCAGTGACGCGAACGTCTGAACACGCGGGTGCGTCCGCCCCGGCGCGGGTGTGGCCCCCGCGACGGGCGGTTCCAGTGTGGCGGTGCCTGTCAGCGCGTCATGCTTCCGCGTCATTGTGTCATGTCTCCCCTGCTTCATCATCATGCCACCGTTATTCCTTTAGGTCCACTTCATTATCTATGGCCGCGGTCGGTCCGCGTCACGGCCGGTCCACCTGCCGGGACATGCGCTGGTGAGCCTGCTCCTATAGCCGCGTATAGCAGCGCGGGGTCAGCCGCTCCAGCGGTGGACCGCGCGGGACGTTCCGGTGCAGAATCAGGCGGAAGACCACATGAGTCTCGCATCCACGGGTCATGTTTTGAATCCCGCGAGCGTGGGTGAACGTCTTGCTCTTGGGAATGCGGGGGATTGGCGTCAGCCGCGTATGGCCGCACCCAACCACCCCGCCGGCGTATGGGTGGTGCGCCTTTGTGGGGGCGACCCCGTGAGTCCGTGAGCCGCCCGTGGCTGCGAGCAGCGCCAGGGCGAGCGAGACCCCCACCGGGTCGCCCCTACCGGGACGTGCGTGAGTTCTCCCAATCCCGAGGAGTGGTGCGCGTATGTCGGGTGAACTATTGCTCCTGTCGGGGTGTGTGATCACGATGGACCCCGCGCGCCCCATCGCGGAGGCGCTGGCGGTGCGGCGTGGGCGTATAGTGGCGGCCGGCAGCGATGCGGAGTGCCGTACCGCCGCCGCGGCGGGCGCACGGGTCATCGATTGCGGTGGCCGGACGGTCGTACCGGGATTCATCGACGCGCACATCCACCTGGCCGCGTACGCCGCCGCGATTCGAGCCGTCGATTGCGCGCGGGCACGCTCGATTGCCGGCAT
>JBBQJF010000060.1:0-19175 GCA_038325665.1 Dehalococcoidia bacterium
GGCATCCTCGGCGTCGATGTGGGCGGCACCTTCACCGACTTCCTGCTGTGGGAGCGCGGCCGCATACGCGTGTACAAGCGGCCCTCGACGCCCGATGACCCGGCCCGCGCCGTAACGCTCGGCCTGGGCGAGATGACCGCCGCCCCGCGCGAGTTGGTACACGGCTCGACCGTCGCGACCAACGCCCTACTGGAGCGCCGGGGCGCGCGCACGGCGTTGTTCACCACCCTCGGGTTCGGCGATGTGCTCGTGATCGGACGGCAGGCGCGCCCCCGACTGTATGACCTCGAACCGAGCCGGCCCCCGCCGCTGGCGCCCGATGATCTGCGGATGGAACTTGATGAGCGGGTCACGGCCAACGGCGTGGTGCTGCGCCCGCTGGACCCCGCGGAGATCGAGTCAGCGCTGGATCGCGCGTGCGCCGCCGGCGCCGAATCGCTCGCCGTCTCGCTGCTCTTCTCGTTTCTGCGTCCCGAGCACGAGCGGGCCGTGGCCGCGGCGGCGCGCGCCCGCGGGCTGTTCGTCTCGGCCTCGCACGAGGTACTGCCCGAGTACCGGGAATACGAGCGCACCAGCACCACGACTGTCAACGCCTATGTCTCGCCGTTGATGGCGCGCTATCTTGCGCGTCTTGAGTCGGGGGTGGGGGCGCACGGAGTCGAGCGCCTCCGGGTGATGGCGAGCGACGCGGGCAGCATCAGCCCGACGGTCGCCGGCGCGCTCGCCGTGCGGACGGTGCTCTCCGGTCCCGCCGGCGGCGTGGCCGGGGCGTTCGCGGTGGCCGCGGCGGCGGGCTTCACGGATGTGATCACCTTCGACATGGGCGGCACCTCGACCGACGTATCGCTGTGCCCGGGGCGGATATTGACGCGCGACGAGGCCGAGATCGGCGGGCTGGCCGTGCGCACCGCCATGGTGGATGTTCAGACGATCGGCGCCGGCGGCGGCTCGCTTGCCCGCCTCGACAGCGGCGGCGCGCTGCGGGTCGGTCCCCAAAGCGCGGGCGCCGACCCCGGCCCGGCGTGCTACGGCCGCGGCGAGCTTCCGGCCGTCTCCGACGCCCAATGCGCGCTGGGCCGGTTGCTGCCGGCGCATTTCCTTGGCGGCCGGATGCCGTTGTTCCCCGAGCGCTCCCGACAGGCGCTGGCGGGGCTGGGCGAGGCGTTCGGCGGCATCGAACAGGCGGCGGCGGCAGTAATCCGAGTGGCGAACGCGAACATGGACCGCGCGGTGCGGGCCGTATCGGTCGAGCGCGGCTACGACCCGCGGGGGTTCACGCTGGTCGCGTTCGGGGGCGCGGGACCGCTGCATGCCTGCGACCTCGCGGATCTGCTCGACATCCCACGGGTGCTGGTGCCACGCTATCCTGGTGTGCTCTCGGCGCTGGGAATGGTGGCCGCGCCCGTGAGCCGCGATCTGCTCGCGCCCGTGATGGGCGCGATTGCCGGCGACGGCCTCCGCGCACGGCTCGACGGACTGATTAGTGATCTGATCGCCAGGGGCCGCGACGACCTCGCGCGGGACGGCTACGACGTTCGCCGCGCCAGGGCCGAGGTCAGCCTCTCGATGCGCTATGCCGGCCAGTCGTACGAGTTAGCCGTACCCGTGCGGGCAACCGATCCGCGCCGGCTCAGCTCGGCGTTCCACGAGGCGCACGCCCGCCGCTATGGTCACTCCGACCCACACCGCGCCGTCGAGTCGGTCAGCCTGCGCGTGCGCACCGTCCTGCCGGCCCCCAAGCTGTCACTCACGCCAAGGGTGGATGACGGCGATCCGCGGGCCGGCCGGACGACGGTGTGGTTTGATCGACCGCGACAGAGCAGCATCCTGCTGCGCGACCGGCTGCGAGCGGGCGAAACCTTCGCCGGTCCCGCGATCGTGCCACAGATGGACGCGACGACGGTGATCCCCCCGGGTTGGCGGGGACATGTTGACGACGCCACGAATCTGGTGCTGGAGCGGCGCTGAGATGTTTTTGCTGACCACGCAGCGACTGCTGATCCTGCGCGGACCCGACCATCACGGGAAGGCGGAACTGGCCCGTCATCTGGCTGGTGGTTTGCCGGGTAAGACGGTCGCGATCCACTTCAGCGATCTGTGCGACCGGTGGATTGTCCAGCACGCCGAGGACCTCACCGCCGAGTCAGACCTGTGCTATCGCCTGCTCAAATTGACCGCGATCAGCTATCTCAAAGACGGCTATAGCGTGGTGGTCGATGCGCCGTACGCGGAGATGCATGGCTCTGCCCGAATACGCACCGACGATGCACGCGACCTCGCCCGTCTCAGCCGGACGTTCCGCGGCATCCGCGCGACGGTGGTGACACTCTTTGGGGCCGCACTCGACGGAGAAGCCGGCGCGCTGGCCGCCGAGATGCGCCGCGATCACATCGACGGTGAGATCGTCGTGGAGGGCGAGGGCGGCGATGTCGAGCAAGCCGCGGCGCAAATCCTCGAGCGCATCGAAACCCTTTGAGCAGCGATCAGCGCGTCCAGGAGGCGGCAGTGAGAAGCTCCTCTCCCAAACCGGCCGCGAGCAACTCTCCCATTTCATTCGCGGGCACGGGGCGCGAGAAGTGATATCCCTGGCCGCGGTCACATTGCACGCCGCGCACGCGCGCCAGATGGCCGGCCGTCTCGATACCCTCGGCAATCACATCCATGCCGAGCGCATGACCGAGCGCGGTGACGGCGCGCACGATCGCGCCGGTGCCCTCGTCGCTGTCCATCGCGGCGATGAACGAGCGGTCGATCTTAAGGGTGTCCACCGGAAAGCGGCGAAGATAGCTGAGCGATGAGTAGCCGGTGCCAAAGTCGTCGATGGCGAGCCACACGCCCAGGTCGTGCAACCGTCGCAATGTCGCCTCGGTTCCCGGCCCGTCTTCCATCAGCATCGTCTCGGTGATCTCCAGACGAAGCGCGGACGGAGCGAGACCGGTCTCTCGCAGCACCCGGTCTACATCCTCCACCAGATTGGGCCGCTCGATTTCGCGCGCTGAAAGGTTCACGCTGAGAATGAGCGAGGAGCCGCCCAGGCGTTTGACTTGCCAAGCGTGGGCTTGCCGACATGCTTGCTCCAGCACCCACTGACCGATCGCGACGATCTGGCCGGTTTCCTCGGCTATGGGAATGAACTCCGCCGGCGCTACCAGACCGAGGCGGGGATGCCGCCAGCGTACCAGCGCCTCCATACCGACGATCCGGCCGGTCTCAAGGTCAATCTCCGGCTGGTAGTACACTTCCAGCTCATCGCGTTCGAGTGCCCGGCGGAGGTCCGTCTCCACATCAAGCCGCTCCACGGCACGGGCGGTCATCGCGGTGTCGAACATGACGACGCGCGACTTACCGCCGGCCTTAGCCCGGTACATCGCGATGTCGGCCTCGCGCAGAATGTCCTCGGGTAGGACGTGCGTGGCGGGAAAGGCGCGCACGGTGATGCCGATGCTCGCGCCCACGAACATCTCACGCCCGGTCACGATGAACGGCGCGCGCAACTCCTGGATGATGCGCTCGGCCACGCGCACGGCCTCGGACGCGTCGTGGATATGGTCGAGCAACACGGCGAATTCATCACCACCGAACCGCGCAACGGTATCGGCCGGCCGCATGCAGGACGCCAGGCGGCGGCCGACCGCCCCGAGCAACACGTCGCCCGCGCTATGGCCGAGGCTGTCGTTGATCACCTTGAACCCGTCGAGATCGAGAAACAGCACCGCGACCTGGCCTGAGCCTCGCCCGGAGGCGGCCAGCGCGTGGCCCACGCGGTCGAGGAACAGCGTCCGGTTGGGAAGGGAGGTCACTGCATCGTAGAACGCCTGCCGGGTCAGTTGCTCCGCGAGTGACCGGCGCTCGGTGACATCGGTGAGCACTCCTGACAGCCCCACGACATCGCTATTCCCGTCGCGCACCAATCGCGCCCGAATTTCGATCCAGCGCGGGCTGCCGTCGTGGGTCTGGCAGCGCGCCTCCTGCCACGCGTGGTCGATGTCGCCGAGCAATAAGGGACGGAAGCAGCCGGCGGTCCGCGCGCGATCATCGGGATGGATAAAGTCAAGCGCGGGGACGCCGATCGAGGCGTCGAGGGGATATCCCGTGATTCGTGTCCAGGCCGGGTTGAGAAACGTCCACACACCGCGTACATCGACTTGGAATATGACTTCGTTGATGCTTTCCACCACGGAGCGGTATTTGTGTTCGCTCTCGCGTGCTTCGGCGTACAGTCGTGCGCGACCGATGGCAATGTTGATGTGCTCGCTGGTCGCCAGCATCAATTCGAAATCGGCGTCGGAAAGCCTGACGCCTTCACCACCTTCAATACTTATCACACCAACAACATGGCCCTGATCAAGCAACGGAACGCACACGGTCGACACCCTGTCACTCGCCACATCGATGTCAGACGGCTCGCTGAGCAGTTCGTCGATCAATAGCGGCTCGCCCGTCCCGGCCACCCGTCCAACGACGCCCTCGCCGAGTGGCACGCGCTCAACCGCGTGGTCATACCCAACCTGATGCTGGAGAGAGAGCGTGTCGCCGTCGAGTAGGTAGATGCTGACGCGCTGATAGCCGAACGCCTCGGCGATGGCATGCACGACCGTCCGAAAGGCGGCGGGCAGATCGACCTCACGGGAGAGCGCCGTCCGCACATGATCGAGCAGCGCCACTTCCTGCAATTGGCGCCGGGCGGCGCCCAGCAGCACCCGATTGCGATCTTCACCCTCGCGAAGAGCGTGCTCGAGTTGGGTGTGCCGCGTCACGTCGTGAATGACCAGGTGGGTGAGGGGGTGGCCGTCAATCTCGACCGGCGCCGCGTACACCTCGACGTGCCGGACCGTGCCGGAGGCGAGCCGGTGTCTGACCAGCGCGGCGATCGCCACCGGTGGCGCGCCATCCGGTGGCGTCCCGTCAGACGGGGTGGCTGGAGGCTCGACCAGATCCCCAATGCCCATCCGGCGGAGCGCATCCAAATCGTAGCCGTAGAACTCAACTGCCGCGGGGTTCGCGTCGACGATGTCACCGGAATGGGGATCGACCAGGAGCATGACCGCCGGGGTGTGGTCGAACATATCACGCGGGTAGTCGCGGTCAGTGGGAGGGTCTTGTTCCGAGCGCTTACGCCGCTCCCGCGCCATGCGTTCCGCGATACCCATCGGCGTCCCGATAGGCGCGCCCGTCCTTGATCGATCGCGACCGTCATCTGTTCCGGCTTTCCATACTCGCATCCAGCCCTCCGGGGCGTCACGCGTCGCCACCCGCACGGAGTCACGGGTTGGCAACCCGACATGCGCCGCGCGCATGCCACCAGCGAGCGCGACCCGCAAAACCGCCCCGCGCCCGTCCACGGCGCTGACTCACACTCGAGACCGACGGCGCGATGATATAGTCAAAGTGTCGGCGCTATACAGGGGAGTGTGAGGGTTGGCCCTTACAAGATTCCGACGCTTTGCCCAGGCTCATCGTGCCTCGATACTCTCATACTAGTCTTGGTGGCACGCATATCATAGGAGATTGGACTAGTATCTCAAGACCAATTACGGACAGATGCGGGCGGCCGTGACTGCTACCCGTGTGACCTCGGGCTGGCTCGCGGGAGCACCGGCGTGAAAGGTTGGCGATGCCATGCCTGGTCATCGAACGCGCACCGCGACCGATCCGGCGACGCTCGCTATCTTCAACTCCCTGCTGGCGTCAGTTGCCGAGGAGATGGGCGTCACGCTAGGCCGGACCGCGCACTCGCCCAACATCAAAGAACGGCGCGACTACTCCTGTGCCGTGTTTGACCACCACGGGCGCATGACCTCGCAAGCGGCGCACATCCCCGTGCACTTAGGGGCGATGCCGGTCGCGATCGATGCCGTGCGCCACCTCGCGCCGTACGCGCCGGGCGACATGTTTATCCTCAACGATCCCTATCTTGGCGGCACGCACCTGCCCGATATCTCGCTGATCAGTCCCGTGTTCACGGGCGCGACACTCGTCGGTTTCGTGACCAATCGCGCGCACCACGCCGATGTCGGCGGCATGAGTCCCGGTTCAATGCCCGTTGCCACCGAACTCTATCAGGAGGGAGTGATCATCCCACCGCTGCGCCTGTACGAGGCAGGGCGACTCAACGAGGGATTGTTCGCGCTGCTGCTGCGTAATATGCGTGTCCCCGACCAGCGCAGCGGCGACTTCGATGCCCAGATCGCGGCGCAGCGCACCGGGGAGAGCCGGTTGACCGCGCTGGCCGAGCGCTACGGTATCGCCGAACTGCGCCGTCAGACCGAGGCGCTGATGAACTACGCCGAGCGCATCACACGGGCGGCGCTCGCCGCCGTGCCAGACGGCGCCTACACGTTCGAGGACGCGCTGGACGGCGACGGAGAATCAGACGAGCCGGTCCCGATCCGAGTTAGGCTCACGTTCAGCGGCGGCGGGATGCACTGCGACTTCACCGGCTCAGCAGCACAGCGGCGCGGTTCGATCAACGCGGTCGCGTCGGTGACGCGCTCGGCCGTCTACTATGTCGTGCGGTGCCTGCTCGAGCCCGACACACCATCGAACGATGGCTGCTTCCGTCCGGTGACGTTCACCCTCCCCGAGGGCAGCGTGGTCAATGCTCGGCCTCCGGCCGCGGTTTCGGCGGGGAATGTGGAGACGTCGCAACGGATCACGGACGTGGTGCTCGGGGCGTTGGCGCGGGCACTGCCGGACGTGATCCCAGCGGCGAGCAGCGGCACGATGAATAATCTCACCATCGGAGGCTATGACCCCATCGCCGCGCGCCACTACACCTACTACGAGACGATCTGCGGCGGCGCCGGCGCCGGTCCGCGCGGCGCCGGCCTGTCCGCCGTTCACACGCACATGACGAACACACTCAACACCCCGGCCGAGGCGTTGGAACTCGCGTATCCATTTCGCATCGAGGCGTACGGTATCCGCCACGGCTCGGGCGGCGGGGGCGCGCACCGGGGCGGCGATGGCGCGATCCGGGTGTACCACTTTCTCGCGCCGGCCACCGTGACGTTGGTCACCGAGCGCCGTCGTATCGCGCCGTGGGGGCTGGCGGGAGGCGGACCGGGAATGACGGGCAAGAACCTGCTGCGGCGGGCAGGCGGGGCAGAACTCGAACTGCCCGCGAAGGTCTCGCTCGGCGTCGGCCCCGGCGACGAACTGCACATTCACACGCCCGGCGGCGGCGGCTGGGGTGACCCGGCGTCGCGGCGCTGAGCAGGTCGCGTCCGCGTGTGGCGGCCGGCGCGATCCCCTATCCCCTTTTCGATGCGTGATGTAGAATCGGAGTGCGGTCGAGGCCACAGTGGACACACCCCATGCCCAACCGGATAGAGCGTGAAATAGAAGAGATTTTGACCCGGCTCGACGAATTCGTGCCGAACGAGAGCCGCCCGCGTCGGATCCGGCGCGGCCGGCGGATTCGTTGATCGGATGCGTATGTTATTGCGACGGGTCGGCATCACTGGCGGGCACATCGTCCTCGGCGCGGTCGTGCTGTTGGTATTTGCCTACTTCCTCCGGGGTCCATTTCCCGAGTTCGCCCGCTGGGCCACATATCTCGGCTTGGCAGTCGTGTTCGGCGCACTCATTCTGTCGATTCGCGGTCCTCGCCGCGAACGCGAGGGCGGATACTGGCGTGGCCAGCCGGTTGATCTGCGCCGTCCGGGACTCGCGACCCGCCTCCGCATGTGGTGGCGACGGCGGCGCCCCTAGACTCCTGCCGGCTCTCCATCTTACGAGGCATAGCGGAGCAGTATCGCGACCAATGGCTCCGGGTACATTACCGGATCGGCGTGTCCGGCGTCCATCCGTAATACCTCGGCGCCGGGTAGGTCAGCCGCCATCTCGGTTCGGGCGGCGGGCGTGATGAGACGGTCCCTGGTGGTGACGATGTAGGTGGCGGGCGCGCACACGGTCAGCCTGCCAGTCGATCGGGTCGCGTAGCAGCGCCGCTGGCTCCGGTGTCAGCCGTCCGACGAGGCTCTCGCACTCGGTCCGTTGCAGGGTGTCGCACAGCACGCGCCGCGCCAGACGGCGATTAGGCACAATGCCCCGGCTGTCCGCGCGCGGCAACGTCAGCAGCAAAGGGCTCATCAAACGCGCCGGCAGCGGCTGGCGATGCAGGATGTCGCGTCCGCGCTCGGGCACCACCGCGGCGAGAAACACCATCCCTCGTACCCGCTCCGGCTCCGCCGCCGCGATCACCTGCAAGAATATGCCGCCGGCCGGGTGTCCAACGATGATCGCACCACGCAGGTCGTTGTCGCGCAAGGCAGCGATGACTGTACGCGTTTAGTCAGCCAGCCGGATGTCCCGAAAGTCGTGCGCGCGACGTCCGCGGCCCGGCATATCCGGCGCGATCACCGTGCCGGCCCGCGGGCCGGCGCGCAGCGCGGGCGCCACGCGCTCCCACTCCCAGGCGCCGACACACTTCCCGTGCAGCAACAGAAAGTCCGCCATACGCGCGCCCTATACGCCGTCGCCGCTCACACCCGTGAGGCCGGCGAACCCAGCGACGACCTCGCGCTGCATCGCCGCGATTGTCTCGACCATCTCCACGGCGGGGCGGCCGAGCGGACCCCACATGCTGAAATAGAGCTTCGCGCCCGTCTCCCACGATTCGATTGCCACGCCCGCGACCTGCAACGGCCCGGTCAGCAACGATTTCGTCATCGCCGCCGAGTCCCACATCGTGCTCACTCACGCCTCCGTACGTTCGCGCCATCTATCGCGCGAACGATTGGCACAACCGTATACCATCTCACCCTCGCTCGGCATCCCCGGCGCGCGGCTGGTGCAGGTTGCCCTCGGCGGAGGAGGGACGGGGCGCGGTTCCCCGACGGAAGCCCTCGATGAAGGGCACACTCTGCCCGAGCACCAGATCCGTGAGGTCGGGAGCAAACGTATTGAAAAAGGTGATCATTTGCGCGTCAATCGACATCACGATCTCGGGCCGCGGATAGCGGGCGTCCTGGACGATGATGCGGGCAAGCTCGCGCGCCGGAAACTTCGGCGCGAACGCCGGCATCTCCAGGCCGGTGCGATTGGCCGCCGACTCCCAGATTTCACTCTCAACCGCGCCGGGGAAAACCGTGCTGACATCAATGCTGTCCGCGACCACCTCGGTCCGCAACGCCTCCGAGAATCCGGCGAGCGCGAACTTGCTGGCGCAGTAGGCCGTTTCAAACGGCATGCCGCGCTTGCCAAGGATTGACGAGATATTGATGATCACTCCGCCGCCCGCCTGATCGCGCATGTGGGGCAACGCCGCCTTGCATCCGTACACCGCGCCCCAGAAGTTGACGTCCATCACGCGGCGAAAGTCATCAAGGGACTGTTCCTCGAAACGGGCGGCAATACCGACACCGGCATTGTTTACCAGGGTATCGATCGTGCCGAATCGTTCCACCGTCCGCGCGATCAGCCGCTCCATTTGGGCCTGATCGGCGACATCGGTGGGCACCGCGAGCGCCGCGCCGCCGTGCGACTCGATCTCGCGCACGACCCCGTCCAGCCGTTCCTCGCGCCGGCCCGCCACGACCACGCGGGCGCCGGCGCGTGCAAACGCCCGCGCTGTTTCGAGGCCGATGCCGCTGGTGGCGCCGGTGACGACAACCGTGGTTCCCCGAATCGCGCGTACCGCCATCGCACCCTCCGCGAAGCTCCTTCTTGAGGCCACTCAGCCCGTGCTCACGGCCCCCGTCGTCTTCCTTGTCCCGGCCACATCTAGTCTGTGCGGCCCCGCCTTTATGCACACGGACGAGGACCAAGCGACCCACCGGGTGCCCCCACGGACGCACGGCCTCTCTTCCGGTTGGACGCGCCGGGTGGGTCGCCATCGGGAACGGAATAGACCTACAGCGGGTCTGACGACGCATGAGCGCTTGGTCGAACCCATCCGACGGTTATGTCACGCACATGCGCGACCTGCCGGGCGGCCCGTACGGCCGATGCCACCCACGCTGTGGTGGGGGCGACCCGGTAGGTCGCCCTCGGTCCATTTCACGTCCCGGTCACATCCCGGTCACGTCCCGGTGGACGTGCGCTGCTCGGAACCGAACGGGGCATCTGATTCCGTACAGGTCAGCCCTCAGCCGTTGGAGCGCTTCTCCGCGCGGCTCGCGGCGTCCCCGGCAGCGCGGGCGCTGTCCGCGGCGGTGCGGGCGGCATCACCAACCGCGCCGCCGGCGGTGCGCGCGACATCTGCGGCGGCGTTCATGGTCGCGCCACTGGCGCGGCTGATCGCCTCAAGCCATAGCTGATAGGCGCGTCCTTGGACCTCGGCCAATCGTTTTGCCGCCTCCTGCATCTCACTCGGATCGGCGCCGCCGGCCAGCGTGAGCGGCAGACGCATCCATGCCTGAGCGACGCTGAGCGCCGCCTCCTGCAGCTCGCGTAACACCGCCATGCTGTCGTTCGTCGAAGCGTCGCCGGCGCGATTAACCTGGCCCATCCACGTCCCGGTCATCTCGCCCATGCCGCGGGCGGAGCTGGACCAGAACTCCTGCGCCTGCCGCCAGCCGTCCATCAGCGAGCGATAGCCTGCCTCCCACATCTGCGCGCCAGCCCGCATCGGATCAGACCCACCGGACCCCGAACCCCGTTGCGACGTCATCCTGCTACCTTCCTTCCGAGGGGTGACACTAGATCCCCCACGCATTCCGCGTCGTGTGCCACACACCAATCGCCTCTCTATCGTCGCCTAACGCCGCGAGGGCGCTATCGCTCAGTCGGGTGAACTCAGGACCGGGCCGGCGGTCGATGGCGCGTTCTTCGGATCGCATCCAACCGCGGGAGACGCGGACGGATGCAGCCCGGCACACGTTAGGATGAGCGCCGGCCATCGCGGGCTGTCAGCGCGCGGCGATAGCGCTGACGCGCGGGAGCATTCACACTGAGACATGTCGTCATGTTGCAGGAGCCGCCCAAGAGCACCCCCGCCCCCGGTGTCAAACGAGAGTACCCGCATCCCGCCCAACTCGGTGACGGCGCCCGCATCACGCTCCGGCTGATGAGGCCAGCCGACACCGCGCGGATGCTCGCCTTCGCACGCGCGCTGCCGGAGGAAGACCTGCTGTTCCTTCGCTCGGACATTTGTGACCCGGCCGTGGTCGAGGCTCGGGCGCAGAATGTCGCTGGCGGCCGCACGATCAGGGTGCTGGCCGAGGCGAGCGGCGAGGTGGCGGGGTACTCCAGCCTCCACCTTTCCGGTGTAACATCGTGGGTGTGGAAGCACGACTAGGCGTCCTCGGTGTCATCATGTTCGCCGCACCAGTGCTGATGATGCGGGTGACACTCGCCTTCTACGGACGCAACGGCCAGCGGGAGATCGAGACGGTGCAGACGGCAAAGGCCGAGGTCGAGCGGGCGGACCAGGAACAGGAAGAGACGCTGAGTGGCCTCATCGACACCATAGCCTCGGTGATAGATGCGCGGGAGCCGTGGGTGTTGGCGCACTCGCGGCGCGTCGCGACGTATGCCGGGGCGATCGGCGGGCACATGGGTCTATCACCGGCGGACCTCGCCGACCTGGAAAACGGTGGGTTGCTGCAAGACCTCGGCAAAATCGGCATCCCGGAGGCAATCCTCAATAAGCCGGGGAGACTAACGGACGCGGAATTCGCGGTGATGAAGACCCATACGGCCATCGGTGAGCATATTGTCGCCGAGGTTGCACCGCCGCGGACGGTGATGTGGATCGTTGGCGAGCACCACGAGCGCTTCGACCGCTCCGGCTACCCGCGCGGCATTCATGGCAGCGACATCAGCCTGGGAGGTCGTATCGTGGCGCTGGTCGGTGCCCTCGGTGCAATCCTCTCCAACCGGCGCTATTCCAGCGCCACGAGCCTGGAGTGGGCGCTGGAGGAAATGGACCGATGCTCGGGCACGCACCTCGACCCGCCGGTGGTGGCGGCGCCGCACGGCGGCGTCGCCGAGCGCGGGCCGGGATTCTTCGCGGCGCCGGCGATTCCGCGTGCAGCACGCGCGTGCCGCTGCAAGTGGGAAGACTCCAACGCCGACGATCATCAATCGTGCCAAACCGCCGGCATCGCCGGCTAGCCCTCCGTGATCGCCATGTTTGACCGCGGGACGCTGGACGACACGACGGCAACCGTCGCCACCGCTTCCGGCTTCTGATGTAGCCCGCCCGCTCGCGTCATCCGCCGCCACGCGGGAGCGGTTCACCCACGCGGACGCGGTGGCGATGTGGCCGGCGGCCGTGTCCGCGTCCGGGGCGCATCACAGACCGATGCCGGGGAGTCCCATCATCGCGCGAAGGTGCTGGATTTCGCCGATGTGGCCGAAACCGTGCGGGAAGGCTTGTCGCCCCAAGAGCTGGAGCTTCGTCATCTCGCCCACCGGCTTGAGCATGATCATCTCATTCGCATCCGTCGCATCCCACCCGCGCAGAAACTCCTCCGTGCCGGCCCGCACCGCCCGCATATATTCCAAGAACGCGGCGGTGTCACGAATACGGAGGCCGTGCGCCTCCGCGACCGTCATGCCCGTGCCCTGCGTCACCGGCGGCAGGTCCAGCCGCTCGGACCAACCGCCGCGCATCCACACGGTCGGGCGGCGGTTTTGGATGATCCAATGCACGATGTTGTCCTCGGTGCGAAGGTAGTGCCAGGCGATGAACGCGGCCGAGTTGCCCTTACCCTCGGGGATATAGTGCCATTGATCGTCAGTGAGGTCGCCAAGCGCCCGTTCCATCTGGCCGTAGAGTCGCTCGATCAGCACGTCGAAGTAGTCAAACGGCGGCATCTGCCTTCTCCTGGCGGCATCGACATTGCACGGATGCAGCGCGGCCAGTGTACGCCCCCGGCCGGATGGAGCCGAATGCCCCATGTGACCGCTTGGACGGCGGACAGCCACGGAAGCCGCTACGTCGCCGTGGCGGCTTGCCCCAAACCTTAACGTTAAGGTAATCTAGCCGCACGCGGGGAACACATCACGGGACGGAACAGCGTTGGGGTACACGGATCCGGGTATCCGCACGCGCCAGCCGATCAGCGACCGGAGGCAATGAACGTGGACTTTCGTGATACACCGGACGAAGCGGCGTTCCGCGGCGACATTCGCGGCTTTATCGAGCAGAATCTGCCCAAGGGCTGGGCATCGGGTGATGAGGCCGAGCAGTTCGGCGACCCCGACGACCCGGAGCGACTGGCATTCGTGCAGCAGTGGCGCAAGTCACTGGCGACGCACGGATGGATCGCGCCCCACTGGCCGGCCGAGTACGGCGGCGCCGGTATGTCGCCCGGTGAGCAGTTCATCTTTAACGAAGAGATGGCCCAGCATCGCGCGCCACAGACGGGCGGATTCGGCGTGACGATGATCGGTCCGACGCTGATTCTGTACGGGACCGACGAGCAGAAGCGGGAGCACCTGCCGGGGATCACCTCCGGGGATGTGACCTGGTGTCAGGGCTACTCCGAACCGGGGGCCGGCTCCGACCTCGCCTCGCTCCAGACCCGCGCGGTGCGCGACGGCGACGACTACGTGCTCAACGGCCAGAAGATCTGGTCGTCGGGGGCGCACCGGGCCGACTGGATGTTCCTGCTGGCGCGCACCGACCCGGACGCGCCCAAGCACCGGGGCATCTCGATGCTGCTGATGCCGATGAAGACCCCCGGCATCTCCATCCAACCCCTGGTCAATATGGCCGGCGATCATCACTTCAACCAGGAGTACTTCGACAATGTGCGGGTGCCGGTAAAGAACCGGGTGGGTGAGGAGAACCGTGGCTGGTACGTCGGCGCCACCCTGCTCGACTTCGAGCGCTCCAACATCGGCTCGAGCATCGGCCTGCGGCACACCGTCAACGACATCGCGCGCTTCGCGAAGGACGCATCGCAATCGGGAGTGACGCCGGTGCGACTCACGCCTCAGGTCAAAGCGGAACTCGCCGAGCGGGCGCTGGAAGCCGACATCGCCAAGCTGTTCAGCTATCGGATCATCTCGATGCAGAAACGCGGCCAGGTTCCGAACTATGAGGCGTCGGTCAACAAGATGTTCCGCTCCGAGGCGCAGCAGCGCATCGCTCAGACCGGAATGAAGCTGATCGGCCTGTACGGCAACGCTTTCCGTGGCGATAGGCACGCGGCGCTTAAGGGACGCATCTCGCACATGTACCTGAACAGCGTGTCCGCCACCATCGCCGCCGGCACCAGCGAAATCCAGCGCAACATCATCGCCACCCGCGGGTTGGGGCTGCCGCGCGGGTAGCAACCATCCGGCAAATATCTCGCCCGCGGCCCCTCCCTCCCGGCACGCCGGGACAGGCTGCACGGGGAGGGGAGTCCCGCTCGGCTCCCCCTTCCCGCGCCGGGAAGGGGGTCGGGGGGTTAGGTGCCCCCACCGACGCACGGCCAGCCCCTACGCGACCGCGGCCTGCCGCGCCGCCCCGGTGATATTGGCCATCAGGCTCAGTGCCTCCCGCTGGCCGCTTTGAACGAGCATGGTCGTTACTCCGGCATCCTCCCATGCGCCGAAGCGCTCGCGGATTCGCGCTTCCGGGCCGCACAGCGACATCTCGTCGCACAGCTCGTCCGGCACCGTCTCGGTGGCCTCGTCCTTGCGGCCGCTCAGGTATAACTCTTGAATGCGCGCGGCGGCGGCGGCGTACCCGTACTTGACTGCCATCTCATTATGGAAGTTCTTATCCTTCGCGCCCATGCCGCCCAGGTACAGCGCCAGGTTCGGCTTCATTTGGGCCAGACACGCCTTCACGTCGTCGCCGATGATCACGGTGCACCCGGCCGTGATGTCAAAATCCTTGTAGGACTTGCCGCCGCCCGCGCGACGAAAGCCCTCATCCAGCGCCGGCCGAAACAGGTCCATGCGTGATGGCGAGAACCAGATCGGCAGCCAGCCGTCGGCCAGCTCGGCCGTCATGCGGATGTTGACCGGCCCCATCGTCGCCAGGTAGACCGGCAGTTGACGGCCGTGGAGGATCGACTTGAGTGGCTTGCCCAGCCCGGTGGCGTCGGGGCCGGTGTACGGTAACTGATACTCCTGACCCTGGAACGACACCGGCTCCTCGCGCGCCCAGATCTTGCGGAGAATCTGGACATATTCACGTAATCGAGCCGCTGGTTTGCCGTACGGCACGCCGTGCCAGCCCTCGACGACTTGAGGACCGGAGAGGCCGAGACCGCACAGCGCCCGCCCGCCGGAGAGCGCGTTGAGGGTGGACATGGTCATCGCGCACATCGCCGGGGTGCGCCCGGCCACCTGCATGATGCCGGTGCCCAGCTTGATCCGGCTGGTCTTGGCCGCCAGATAGGCCAGCGGCGTCACCGCGTCCGACCCATACGCCTCTGCCGTCCACACCTGGTCATAGCCGATACGCTCCAATTCGAGCACAAGATCGAGCGGCAGGTTCATCCGTGCGCCCGAATAACCGACGTTGAAGGCGAGTTTCATGCGTGCTCCTCTGGAATCGGGTGATGGGTGATAAGTGTTGGATGTTGGGGGTGGATCCGCGCTCCTCGCCCCTCGAGTGTCTTTCTCGTCATGTCCGAGGGGATGGGCGCCGCGAGAGATGGGTCGCCACCATCCCCGCGACAGCCACCGATGTGCCCGCGGTGACTCTCAGAACATGGTACTCCGTTGGTCATCCTGCGAGACGCGGCGTGTGGGTGGCGCCATTCATGGCGGCCAAAAACTGGGCCGGCACCATCACCGCGCCGCCTCGCTCTCGACGGATGTCGTAGAATGGCAACAATGGATGGCCTCTTCGATTGGGACGGTGCGAACATCGAGCATATTGCCGAGCATGGCGTGTCGCCGGATGAGGCCGAAGAAGCGCTGTTGGACGCCCGCCGCATCCCGGCGGCTTCATATGGCGTTGCTGACGAGCGACGTCGAGCGGTGATTGGTGTGACGGAGACCGGACGGCTGTTGATAGTGGTGTACACGCGACGCCGGAACATGATCCGGGTGATTACCGCCAGTGACGCGAGTGACGCGGCCAAACGACAGTATCGCCGCCGCCGGAGGTAGACATGATAGCAAACTCACGAAAACGCATGACTCTCATCCATGACCCGACTGAGATTCCGCAATTCGTTGATGAAGCTCAGGAGCATCGCTTCTGGTCCACCCACCACCTGAGCGCGGCGCTGATCGCGGCGGCGGAACCGATTCCTGATGGTGAGCTTCCGCCGCCACGAGCACCCACAAACCCAATCCCAATCTATCTCGACGATGATGCTTTTCAGCGGGTCCAGTCGCTGGCCGCGCATCGCGGTCTGCGCTACCAGAAGATGATTCAGCAATTCGTGCTTGAGCGGCTCGCCGAGGAGGAGCAACGCGAGCGCTCGGTCGGAGCGCGAAAGGCACATGCGACCAGTTGAACTCGTCTCGGGTCCCCTTTGCGCGCCTCCCTGGTCCGCCATGCGACGGTCACGGCACGCTCGGATCGTACGCGGTGGCGATGTGGCCGGCGGCGCGCAGGCGCTCGATTTCCGTGTCGTCCATGCCGAGCAGTTCGCGATAGATATGGTCGTTGTGCTCGCCGAACATCACCGGCGGCTGGGCGAACTCGACCGGCGTCTCGGGCAAACGCCACATCGGGCCGGCGTACTCATGCTCGCCGGCGTCCTGCAACCTCTGGCGGCGGAAGAAGCCGCGGGCGCGGAGATGCGGGTCATCGAACATGCGTGAGGCTTCCAATACCGGCATCGCCGCCACCCCCGCGGCCTGGCAGCGGCGCATGACCTCATAGTCATCGAGACCGGCGCTCCACCCGCCGATGTACCGATCGAGTTCGTCGTGGTTCGCGGCGCGGGCCGCGATGGATTCAAAGCGCGGGTCGGCGGCCCAGGGTGGATTGCCCATCGCGCGTCTCAGCGCTGCCCATTGCGCGTCGCCCTGGACATGGATGCTGACCCAGCGATCCTCCATCGTGGCCGCCGTGCCGGGTGAGAGGGCAGGGTAGACGCCGCAGGGCGCATGACCAAAGATATCGCGATTGCCGATCGCGGGCTGAATGGTGCGATTGAGGCTATAGTCCATCAGTGCCTGCGTGAACATCGCGGCGGCGTTCTCGGCTTGGGCCAGTTCGATCAGTTGTCCCTCGCCGGTTTTCTCGCGATGCCACAGCGCCGCCATCACCGCGAACGCGCCCTGTGTACCGGCCATGTAGTCACCCGAATAGATGGCCGTATTCTCCGATGGACCGGCGTCGTGGTAGCCACGCAGCAGGCTGTGTCCCATCACACCCTCGAGATGGACGCCGAGGGCGCGGGCGTTCGCGTACGGCCCGCTGCTGCCATAGGCCGGGGCGCGAAGAAAGATGATGTCCTCGCGGGCGCGTCGCAGCCAGTCGTAGGTGATACCGAGCTTTTCCAGCGTATCGGTCGCGTTGTTCTCGTACACCACATCCGACCGCGCCACCAACCGCGCCAGCACATCCATGCCCTCGGGCCGGCGCAGATCGACGGTGAAGCTCTTCTTGTTGCGGTACAGGCTGACGAAGGTTGGGCAGTAATTCCAGGGCCGGGGACCGGGCACATTACCGGGATAGCCGCCCGACCAGGCCGCGGCGACATTGAGCACCGCTTGAGGCGGGCGCGCCATGCCGCCGCGGGTACCCGGCTGGAAGACAAACGGGTTCTCGGGCTTGATCACCTCGGCGCCGAGGTCGGCCAGCAGCATCGTCGCGAACGGTCCCGCCCAGACGACACACAGATCGACCACCCGGTAGCCCTCGAGCGGCTTGTGTCCCATCAGCGCGCCTCCTGCTCGGCGTGCGCCGCATCGGTGATCGACAAAGCCTCGATCTCGGCGTCGCTCATCCCGGCGTCGTGGAAGACCTCTGACGTGTGTTGCCCGAGCAGTGGCGCTGGACGGCGCACCTGCCAGCCGCCGCGGGCCATGATGAAGGGACGGCCGGGCATCTCCACCTCACCCATCACCGGGTGCTGTACCGTGTGCCAAAAGCCGCGGTCGCGAAAGTGCGCGTCCGTGAAGATGTCCTCCATCGAGAACAGCGGGCCGCACATCACGCGGGCGCGGCGTGCCTCCGCCCACACTTCCCGCTTGGTGCGCTCTAGGCACCAAGGGATAAAGTGCGCGTTCCACTCATCGACGATATCCGCGTTCAGCCGGCTGAGGCGGTCGAGATAGCGCGGATCCCGCGCCCACTGCTCGCCAATCATGTCGGCCACGCGCTCCGGACGCCCGCCGGCGTTGGTGAAGTCAACAAACCCATCGGCGCATGGGTAGATTCCCTGCGGCATGCCGCTGCCGCTACCAGACGCGCGCAGCGTCCGCCGGCCGCTGAACTGATACGCGATCGCCGTGGCGTGACGCCGGTCCACACCGCCGGCGTGCGTCTCCGCGATTGACACATCGACGTGCTGACCGATGCCGAATCGCCGCGACGCGAACAGCGCCCCGGTGGCCGCGACCGCCGCCGCCGAACCGGACTCAAACAGCGCGGCCGTGCCCGCCATTTTCACCGGCTCGCGGTCAGTGCTGCCCATGCTGTACATCTCGCCGGCAAAGCCGTACATCACAAGGTCAGACGCTTTGAAATCGCGGTATGGACCATCTTGGCCGAAGTTGGAGATGGAGATCAGCGAGAGTGACGGCTTCACGGCGTGGAAGAAGTCCCAGCCGCAGCCGAGCCGGTCAAGCGTGCCCGGCGCGTGATTCTCGACAACGATGTCGGCGCGCTCGGCCAGACGGCGAAGCGCGTCTCGCGCGAGCGCGGAACGCAGGTCGAGCACGACCGAGCGCTTGTCCGTGTTCAGGTACAAGAACAGGCCGCTGGTCTCCAATGACTGGTCGTGGTCGCGCGTCGTGGGTTCACCGCCTGCCGTAACGGGCGCGCCGTGCCGCTGACGGGGTGGAGCGCTTCCGTCCGCGCGTGGCACGTCACCGGCGCGAGGTTGACGGAACGGCGGCAGCCGGCGGGCGATATCGCCACCGGGCGGCTCGACCTTGATCACGTCGGCGCCATACGCGGCCAGCAATCGCGTGGCATATGGCCCCACGATGTGGTGGGTCAGGTCTAGCACCACGACATCATCGAACGCCTGCATCATGGCTCCTCGGCCGGGATCGCGTCCACGCGTACGGGGACTGTACCAGACCGCGGCCGGTTGCCCCCCCCCCCCGCCCCCCCCCCCCCCGCCCGGCGGGGGGCCCCGGGGCCCCCCCGG
>JBBQJF010000061.1:0-18473 GCA_038325665.1 Dehalococcoidia bacterium
TTTTTTTGGGGGGCGCCCCCCCCGCGGGCGGGCCCCGCGGGCGCGCCCGGCGCGGGCCCGCGCCCCCCCCCCCCCCCCCGACGGGGTGAGCGGCCGTTACCCAATCGCGACGCTCTCTCGTGCTTTCCCGACAAGCGTGTGCAATTGACCCTCTTACGGATCGAATCGTCAGGATTCCCCCTAAAGAACTGGACTCCTTTGACCGACAAACAATAAAGACGAGACCTTCTGCCGTTGCGCCACCGGTGGCGTACGGGTAGAACTCCTCGATCGCATCGCGGGGCCGCGGGCAGACCGGTGAGACGCTGCCTACCGGTACCCAAGCCGTCCCAGCAGCGTGCGCTGCTCCCCAGACGGTCACAACAGCCATGTCCCGGCATGTCCTGCTTGGCGACGGAGTGCGCCGCCCTTGAGTGCCCGCGTCCGATTTCCTGTGCAGCGGAGGTAGGGACATACGGTGGACTGTCCGTCAGTACCGGTGGTAGAAGGCCGATTCCAAAGGAGTGAATTTGATGTACCCCAATCAGGATAGTGTGCGCCCGCCCGGCGCCGGGCGCCTCCTGCCCCCGGCGGGCGTGCCGCGCCGTTCCGTGCGTCGTACGTTGGTACTGGCGCTGACGATCGTCTCTGGTCTGCTGGCTGGCGGCCTATTGGTCGCCCCCGCGGGGCAGGCGACGCCGCTAACCAGTGGCGGCTACACGACCAATGCGACCGCGCCTGGCAGCGTGGCACGCGGCACTGGCATAACGGTTACTGCATCGGTAACCGCGGCGGCGGCGGCGACCGCGCTGGTGGATGTCGAGATCTATGACGGAGCGTGGACCAAGGTCCATCAGCAGGTGTTCGACAACCAAGTATTCGCCGCCGGCGCGCGCAAGGATCTGGCCGTCACCTGGAATGTCCCGGCCACGGCGGCGACCGGCACGTACACGGCGATGGTCGGTGTATTTGGCCCGGGTTGGGGCACGATGCAGCACTGGAACGGCTCGGCGGGCACCTTCAGTGTGACGGGCGCGGCTGCGACCGCCACACCACCCCCAACGGCCACCGCCACTCCCCCGCCTACCGGCGGAGGTACGTTACCGGCGCTGCCGCGTAACTGGCCAGCCAGCTTGCAGTTGGGCTTCTTCGATGGCGCGGGCGGGGCTCAGGCAATGCGAGCGTCGGCTCCCTATGGCTTCCGTTATCTCTACCTCGCCGGCGGCGTAAATACCGGCAACGGCTGGGCTAACTGGAACGCCAACGGCGACTTCGTCCGATACTTCGTGGAGGACTCGGTCGCGAACGGGATGATTCCGGCTTTCTCCTATTACATGATGTTCCAGTCTAGCCCGGGAAACGCGCAGTCGGAGTACGAGGGAGTCTATACAAACCTCCAGAATACAGCGACGATGGCCGCCTACTATCGGGATCTCAAACTGTTCTTCCAACGGGCGGCATCCGCCAATCCCGTCGTATTGCACGTCGATCCCGACCTATGGGGATATCTGCAGCAGCGTGCAAGCAATGACAACGCTGCCGCTCTCCCCGCGCAGGTGGCATCAACCGGGCTGACAGAGCTGAACGGCCTCCCCAATACCGTTCCCGGCTTCGCCCGCGCCATTCTCAAGCTACGTGACACCTACGCCCCGAATGTACTCGTGGGCTATCACGCGAGTGTATGGGGAACCGGTAACGATATCGTCTATAGCAACCCGGCTGACGCCACCGTTGTTGCACTCGCGAACCGGGCGGCGAGGTTTTACCAGTCGCTCGGTACGGACTTCGACCTGGCGTTCGGCGAGTCAGGCGACCGTGACGCTGGCTTTAAGCAGTACCAGAACGGAGACGGCGGCGCATCGTGGTGGGATGCCGAAGACTACCGGCGCAACGTCTTGTTCCTTTCCACGTTCGTCAAGACCACGGGTAAGCGCATCGCGCTGTGGCAGTTGCCGATGGGCAACACCAAAATGACTGCCCAGAACAACACCTGGAACCATTACCAAGACAACCATGTTGAGTGGTTTCTCGACAATCCCGGCCGCGCACATCTGCAGGCGTATCTCGACGCCGGCGTCATTGCCCTGCTGTTCGGCCGTGGCGCTGATGGGACGACCTGCAACTGTGACGCCAACAACGATGGCATCACCAACCCGGCGCCGATCAACGGCAATACCCGCCAGTCGATCAGTGCCGACGATGACGGCGGTTTCTTCCGCGAGAAGGCGCGTCAGTACTACACCGCCGGCGCGATGACGCTGCCCTCTGGCACGGGTACACCGCCGCCGACCGCCACACCGTCGCCGACGCCGTCACCAACGGCCACGGCCACGGCCACGCCGGCGCCGACCAAGACGGCCACCCCGACCCCGACGCCGACCAAGACCGTCACGCCCGCGCCGACGGCCACGGCCACGGCCACCCCAGCGCCGACCCCGCTGCCGGACTGGAGCAGCCGGGCGACGGTGAGTCCGGCGAGCGTCAAGCGTGGGAGCACGGTCACCATCACGGTGTCGGTGACCAGCGGCAAGGCCGCCACCTCCTTGGTCGATGTCGAGGTGTATAGCCCCACCGGCGCCAAGGTCGTGCAGAAGGTGTACGACACCCAGAGCTTCAGTGCCGGCCAGACCCGCACGTACAGCTTCACCTACCAGCCGGCCACCACGGCAACGACCGGCGCGTATTCGGTGCAGGTCGGCGCCTTCAGCCCCGGCTGGGGCACCCTCTACGACTGGAACCCCTCCGCCGGCTCCTTCTCCGTCACCCCGTAGATCCAGGAGCAAGTTCTTGCCCTTGTTCCATTCGCTCACCCTTCTCAGTGATGGGGAGGGTGAGCAAGCCGGCGGGCTGACCTGGACAGCAACGAACGAGCCCGAGCGATACATCGCTCGGGCTCGCTGTTTGTGGTTTGGTCTGCCGCTGAGGGGCGGACGCCGGTCGATTAATAGGCGCCGCTACTGGAGACGACGGCTTTGGCGGTCATCAGCAGGATGCGCACGTCGAGCATGAACGACCAGTGGCTGATGTAGTCGAGATCGAGTGAGACCATCTCCACGAAGCTCAAGTCGCTGCGGCCGCTCACCTGCCATAACCCGGTGATGCCGGGAACGGCGGCCAGGCGGTTGCGCTGCCACGGCTCGTAGCGCATGACCTCGGCCGGCAGCGGCGGCCGAGGGCCGACCAGGCTCATGTCGCCGCGGAGCACGTTCCAGAGCTGCGGCAGTTCGTCCAGGCTGGTGCGGCGCAACAGTGCGCCAAGCGACGTGACGCGCGGGTCTTTGCGGATCTTGAAGATGGGGCCGTCAGCCTCGTTGAATTGTTGTAGCTCGCCCAGACGCAATTCGGCATCCTCAATCATGCTTCGGAACTTGAAGAAGGTGAACGGGTGGCCGTCTTTACCGCAGCGGGTCTGGCGAAACACGATTGGACCGCGACTGTCAAGTTTAATGGCAATCGCGATCATCGCCATCAGTGGCGCCAGCAGGATCAGCAGGAACATCGTCGCGGTCACGTCGAAGGTGCGCTTTGCCAGCCGCTGCCAGCCCGCCCAGGCGGCCGCTGTCTCGAATGACTCTACCTCAAAATGAATGGGTACCAGTTCTCCCTGACGCCGGGCATTCGACAATGTTGTCATCTCAGCGCACCTCACTGGCGCCCGTGACGGGCGCCCACAATTCTCGTTGGTTGGGTCAGCGATTGTCAGTTCGTGCGCGCTCCCACGATTGCCAGGCTGTCGGAAGTCGAGGGTGTGCCCTGCTCGGTCGGAACGATACGCGCCTCGCCCGGGGGGCGCACTGCCGGCTCGCCGCGTCCCATGCCGGCATACAGGAACCCGTGCGCCCGCATGTCCGCCGGCTCGAACACGTTGCGCCCGTCCACGAACACGGGCGTCCGCATCAGCCCGCGTAGGCGCGGGAGATCGAGGTCGCGGAATTCGTCCCACTCCGTGACCAGTACCACCGCATCGGCGCCGGTCGTGGCGGTGTACGGATCGGGGCACAGCTCCAGACTGGGCATCGCCGTCCGCGCTCCCTCCATCGCCACCGGGTCATAGCCTCGGATGCGGCAACCCTCGTGCCGCAGGAAGTCGACCAGTTCGACCGCGGGCGCATTGCGAAGATCGTCGGTGTTCGGCTTGAATGAAAGTCCGAGCAGCGTGATCGTGCAGTCCTCCAGACTGCCGAGCATCGCCTGTAGCTTCTGCACGACGGCGAGCCGCTGGTCGCGGTTAATGTCAACGACCGCGCGCAGCAACTGCGGATGCGCGCCGCTGGCAGCCGCCATATGAATCAGCGCGCGCACGTCCTTCGGGAAACACGACCCGCCCCAGCCGATGCCGGCGTCGAGAAAATGGCTGCCGATGCGGCGGTCGTAGCCCATGCCGCGGGCGACCTCTTTGATATCGGCGCCGAGCCGCTCGCACACTGTCGCGATCTCGTTGACAAACGAGATGCGCGTCGCGAGAAAAGCATTCGACGCGTACTTGATCATCTCGGCGGTGCGAATATCGGTAATCAGCACCGGGCAATCGAGCGTGCCGTACAACGCCGCCACCCGCTCGGCGGCGGTGCGATCGGTCGAACCAAGCACGATCCGGTCCGGGTTGCGAAAGTCAGCGACGGCGCAGCCCTCACGCAGGAACTCGGGATTGGACACCACCGCGAACGGCGTATCGGTGGTGCGCCCCACCAGCCACGACACCAGGTCGCCGGTGCCAATCGGCACGGTGCTCTTGTTGATGATCACGGCGCCCGGACTCATCACCCGCGCCAGTTCGCGCACCGCGCCGCGCACGGCCATGAGGTCAGCTTGTCCTTCGGCGCCAGCAGGAGTGTTGACGGCGATGAAGACGAACTCGGCGCCAGGCGCCGCCTCGTCATACGAGGTGGAAAAGTTGATGCGCCCGGCATCGCGGACGCGCGCCAGCAACTCGGGCAAACCCGGCTCATGGAACGGAACCACGCCGGCGCGTAGTGACGCGATCTTCGCCGCGTCGATATCCAGGCATATCACGTCGTGGCCCAATTCGGCCAGACAGACACTCGTGACCAGACCGACGTAGCCGGCGCCGATGACACAAATGCGGCTCATGAATGGTGCTCCCTGTTCCGCCATGCCGGCGGCGCCGCGTCCCGGATCGTCGGGTGAACGGCAACCGGCATGATCAGCATGCCGTTATTCTGGAAAATATGGTTGCGGACCGGTTGAGGGCCGGTCGCAATCCCGTCGAACGTCTCTTGGCCGGCAACCGCCCGTCCATACCTCATCCGGCGGACGCCGCCAGTCCATCCTCGATCCGGGTTTCGGACGCGCGCACCGACAGAATATAACCGGTGCGCGGGATTGCCCGGATGTCGATTGGGTCGCCGCCAGCGTCGGCCAGCTTCTGACGTATGTGCGACACATGCGTCTTGAGCAGCGTGGCGTCACCGCTGCCGTCGGATTGCCAGGTGTAGCCCGCCAATCGTTGGGTTTCGACCAGCAGTCCCGCGTTCTGTGCAAGGCAATACAGAATACGGAATTCGAGCCGCGTCAGAAAGACCAGCGCTTTGGCTTTGCGTGCTTCGAACGATGCCGGATCGATCACCAGATCGCCGATGTCGATCCGGCTGCCCGCGTAACCGTTGCTCAGAACCCGTGCGCCGGTGACACGCCGCATGAGCGCATCAATGCGGAGCGAGAGCTGGCGCACGCTGAAGGGCTTCACGATGTAGTCGTCGGCCCCACACTCGAATGCCTGGATCAGTCCTGCTTCACCGGCGTCCGCCCCGAGCATGATGATCGCGACCGGTGACAGTTCGCGGATGCGCCGGCACACATCGACGCCGTTGGGGCCGGACATCTCCGCGCTCAGCAGCACCAGATCGGGCTGGTCGGTGAGAACGCGCTGGAGTGTATGCGCGCCGTCGGAGGCGGCAACGGCGTGATGGCCGCGACGCACCAGGGCATAGCTCACCATATCGACGAGGTCGGCATCGTCGTCGGCGATGAGGATCTTCATCTCGGCGCCCCTCACTCTCGGGCCACGGCACATGATGTGGCGGTTGCCGTCGCTCTCGGTTGCGTGGTCAGGAGTGCCCGTGTGATCGCGCCGGCAGCCCTGCTCGCATCTTTACCATAGGGGGCGGACATTGCTAAGAGGTGACGCGCTCGTGCCGGGATGGTTGAGAAATCTTACTTCCCAGGGTGAACATCCACCAATGAGCGCACGGGCGAAAAAGCCGCGAACCCCAAAATACGAGGTCCGCGGCTGCTACTGTTGGATTCACAATGGAATGCCAGTTCTCGGGAGTGCCACCGCCTCCACAATCGGGGCGCGAGACTCCTCTCTCAATGGTCAGCACGCGGCGCTGTCCGCTCCCCCACGCTCACGCCGAGGGCGTGGCAGCGCGTCGGAACGTGTACCCAATGCCCGGTACGGTATGGATGTAGATCGGCTCCTCCGAATCCGCCTCCAGCTTGCGGCGCAGATTGCGGATGTGACCCTTGAGCAGGCTGGCATCGTCCACGCCCTCGTATCCCCACACGCGATCGGTCATGATCTGATGGGTGAGAACCTGGGTCTCGTGCAGCACCAACTCATACAACACCTTGAACTCAATCGGGGTCAGCCGGATCGGCTCGCCGTTGCGGTGGACGGTTCGCCACTGCGGGTCGAGCGTCAGGTCGCCGGCCGTCACTGTTTGCCAGCCCTTTCGGGGCTGGTCCTCCGACTCCTTCGTTCGCCGCAGCACCGTGCGGATGCGCGCGGTCAATTGTCGGGGACTGAACGGCTTGGTGATGTAGTCGTCCGCGCCCAGATCCAGCCCTCTGACGATGTCGGCCTCGGCATGGGCGCCGGTAAGCATGATCACCGGTGTGGTCGACTCGGTGCGAATCTGCTTGACGACCTCCCAACCGCTCAGCTTGGGCAGATCCACGTCCAGCAGCACGAGTCGCGGATCCTTGAGCTTCCACAATTGCAGGCCCGAGGCGCCGTCGTGGGCGGCGATCACCTCGTGACCCTCGCGCCGTAGTGTGTAGCACAGGATGTCCAACAAATCGGCATCATCTTCGACAATCAACACTGACATCGGCTGCCCCCAATCCCGACCGATACGATTACCGCATCGCCGTCGGTCATACCCCGTGATTCCGCTTGCTCACACCGCCGTCGCGATCATACCGACACTCGCGGCTCGTGTCCGCAACAAATGATCCACGCTGACACTATAGTCTTCGATGACGGCCCTCAAAACTGTAGGGGCCGCCGTCGGTTGCGGTCGAGTTGTGTGCAATAGGCGTATGATGCGTATACACGGCGGTGTGTAGCCACGATAGCGGTCGCGTGGTGGCAGTCTGGTCACGATACGGTGACCAGGGGGTGCAGAAGGAACACCCGGGTGGTCAGAACGCGAGCGGCGGCTCAGTCACCCGCCGCGCTCGTGTTATCCGGCCGCGTCATCAAGGGGGGCAGAGCAGTAGGGGCGGTTGGGAGTGACCGCCGGCGCGGCAGCGCCCGTGCCCCAATGATACGCAGAAAGATCGGCAGATCGCCGACGAGATACCGGCGCCACAGCCGGCGCGGCTCCTGCCCCAAACGATAGGTCCACTCCATCCCCGAGCGCTGCATCCACTGGGGCGCACGCGACAGCCGGCCGGCGATGAAGTTGAAGGCGCCGCCGACGCCGACACACACGGGCACTCCCAGCGACTGCAGATGCTGCCTGATCCAAATGTCCTGGCGCGGCGCGCCGAACGCGACGAACAGTATGTCCGGCCGCGCCGTCCGCACCATCGTCAGCATCCGCGCCTGTTCGTCGTCCGAGAATGGGCCGAAGGGCGGCGCATACGCACCGGCGATGCGTAGACCGGGGAAGCGGTGGGTCAGTTTGGCTGCCGCCTCAGCGGCAACCCCTGGTTCGGCGCCGAGCAAGAAGATGCTATACCCATGCGCCGCCGCCAGGGCCGCGCCCCGTTCGACGATATCGACGCCGGTAACCCGCTCCAGAAGCGGCGCACCCAGCAGCCGCGACGCCCAGATAACGGGCACGCCGTCCGCGACGGACAAGTCGGCGCCGTTCAGCGTTTCGCGAAAGCCGGCGTCGGAGCGGGCGATACGGAGGAAATCCATGTTGACGGTCACGACCTGATGTGGCCGGCCGGACCGCACGAAGAGGTCCAGCCGCTCGATGACCGCGTCGAGAGTGGTGCGATGTACGGTGACATCAAGGATTTCGCGTGGCTCAAACATACGTATGCATTCCTCTGGGTGGCGCGGTGCTCAGGATTACCAGCATGATGGTTCCTGCCCGCGCGGTGGTGGACAGGCGGTTGACCGCGTGTGGAGGTTCGGTCGTGGCCGGTTCGACCGTGTAGCCTGCGCCGCGTTCAGGCCGGCCAGGCGCGGGCGACAAATTCGACCACCGGCGTCGAGACGTGGCGCAGCCGCGCGAGTTCGAACGCGGTAGCGCAGCCATTGCACAAGGCAGTCGCGCCGTACACGATGAAGCCCGCTGCCCGCCGCCTATGGCGGCAGTGCGGGCACAAGCGGCGCTCGGTGTGGCTTACCCCGTGCGCCAGGTCGTCCTCCACGAATAACTGCATGACCTCATGCACGGCATCAGTCTGTTCCCGCGAAAGAGCATGTGCGCGCATCGCCGGCCCGTCCCTGTCCCGTCCGCTCGCGGCGGATCATATGTCTATTCAAGTCTCGGTAGGTGCGGGATCGAGAGAGGGTGACGTACGTATGAGGTGAGGTATCACGGCCGCAAAGGTATTGATTTGGTTGACTAACGTCGCGTTATGCGCCCAAGCAATACGAAGTCATCACAGTATCTTCACCGCGCTCGGCTCCTGTTCGTGGTCCGTCTGCCGGATACTGAGCGGGTCACATCACCAGCCGCGAGTTGACGTGCCGCGCCTCGCCCTACCGAACGCCCCGCGATCGCTCGCGCGGCGCCGGCAGAGGCCGCTGGCCGTTCCGCGGCGGCAACGGGTGAATGAGAGAGCACGCAAATGAACGACCCGGGTCCACAGGTGGTGGTGGTGTACGATGATGATCGCGAGGCAGAGATGATCGTCCTCGCCCTCCGGGCAGAGGGCTATCGTGTGTGTCGTGCGCGTGACAGCCTCGACGGGCTGATCGCGGTTGAGCAGATCGCGCCCGCCGTGATCGTGCTCAAGTGGGAGATGCCGTTCATCGATGGCGAAATCTTTACCCACGCCGTGCGCACCGGCCTGGCGAAACCGCCGCCGGTAGTGGTGTGCGGCGGGTCGCGGGAGGACCCGCGCCGCGAGCCGGACGCCGGCGTGCGCCTGTGGCTCACGGGGCCGCTTGACACCGCGACGCTGACGCGAGCGGTGAGAAGCCTGATCACCTCGTCGCCGGGCTAATGGCGACGCCCGTACGTTTGTGCAGAGCACCCGGTCCCAGGTGTACGCAGCACGGGATAGCGTTTCGCCCGCTTACTGCTTCACACTCGCGCGTGCGCGTACGTGGCATGCCGGCGGCGCTGTCGGTGGCACGCACGGCGCGACCAGCCTCGCGCTGACGTGGCTCGCTGGTGCGGTTAGTCGGGTGTGACCAAGCCCCGGCGGAGCGCCTCGGTGACCAACTGCATGCGGTTTGCCACGCCGAGCCGTTGCGCCAGCGACCGGATCTCCGCGCGAACCGTGCTCTCGGAGAGGTACAACTGAGTGCCGATGCCGTGGGCGCTCATGCCGCGGGCGAGCAGGCGGAGGATGTGTTGTTCGCGGGCACTGAGATCGAGCGGCGGCGGGACACCGGCCGCGAACAATTCGCGGTACGCCTCCGCGAGGTCGCCGACCAGGACGCGGGGCAGCCCCCACTCACCGCGCTGGAGAGCCGCGATACAGCCGAGGAGCTGCGCGGCCGTGGCATCGCGGCCGACGAATCCTCGCGCTCCTGCCCGCAGCGCGGCCAGAAACTGCTCGCGGTCGCCGGGCGCGATCACCAGCAACGGCGGCTGTCCGCCCGTGCGCTCAATACGCACGAGGTGCTCGGCCACCGCCGGCACATTCGATGTCTCGGCGATGATGATGGCGGGTCGGAGGCGCTGGATCGTGTGACTGATCTCCTGCCAATTCGAGGAGGTGTTCACATCTGCCCCGGTGCGATCGTGGAGCAGTTTCGCGAGACCTTCGAGCAACAACACATGGTCACCCACCAGGAGGAGCCGGTCGGTGTTCACGTTACTGCCAGTGTGTCCCGGCAGGCTCTGAATCAGACCCACGACGTCGAGGGGTGATTGCGAGGGTGGCTCGTGCTCAATCTCGGTCGTTGTCATCTGATGTCCCCCGCGAGCTGGTATGCATACCCTGAACGGCGCCGTTCCTGCCGGTCAAGGATCGTGCGTCCGCGTCTGATCGATGCGCACGGCAGTGAGGGGAGCCATGGCAGGGCGCGAGGGCGACGGCGCCACCGCGATAGGAGGGAGCGCCTCGTCCGTGAGCAGGCCGGCGCGAATCGCCTCACTCACCGCCTGGACCCGGTTCTGCACCTTGAGTTTACGCGAGACACCGCGTAGGTGGGCGCGCACCGTGTGCTCCGACAGCCCCAGGGCGGCGGCGGCCTCGCGATTGGAGTGACCACGCGCGATCAGGCGTAAGGTATCCAGTTCACGCGCGGTCAGTTCGGAGCCATTGCGCTGGCGGCTGGTCCCAGCGCGGGCCATGAGCGCCCCGTAGGCGACGGCGATGTGACGCGCGAGGCCGGGTGATACCATCACTTCCCCGCCCACGACCCGGAGGATAGTGGCGGCAAGGTCGTCGATCGAGACAGCCGCGTCGGCGAAACCCTTGGCCCCGGCCGCGAGCGCCTGAACAAATGTGTCGTCATCAGTTGGCAGGCCATACAGCACGACTTCGGTGCGTGGGTGGCGTTCGCGGATGCGGCGGGCCGTCTCGATGGCGCCGCCGGGCAGCGACAAATCGATGACGGCCGCGTCCGGCGCTAACTGCTGGACGTAATCAATCACGCTGTCCGCATCGGCCGCCTGGGCGACCACGCGCAGACCAACCCGTGCTGCCAGTAATCGCACGATGCTCGCGCGAAACAGCGCGCGACCGTCGCCAAGCACGACCGACGCACCGGGGAGTGACGGAGGAATCGGGCCGGCCACCATGCACAAACTCCAATCAAACGCGGCCAGATGGTAACAGGTTTATGGCGACTGGTCCAAAGCGGTGCGTAACGAGCTAACGGCCGGGGCACGAAAGCGTGGCCTCCTGCCGTTCCCGGACATATGTGTATAGTCCGAACCTTTGACGAGAATAGCCGCTGGTTTGTGGCGAATATGGTAGGAATCAGCGCCGTCGCCCGACTCCACGTTGTGGCCGAACGGACGTTGCAACTTTTTTCATATGTAGTAGAACAGAAGACAGGCAGCATTGATGCGCCATTCAGGTGGTTGGTGTCGTGCCGCGAGGATGGGGGGTAGTCGCATGCGTCGCCGTTCGACTCTCAAGCGTCAGACGACATCCTGGAATGACGATGAGGACCAACCCGCGCCGGCCCCGGCGTGGGGCGCCGTGATCCGGCTGGCGGCGGTGTTCGGTGTCGCGGCGGCACTGACAGGTATGCTCACGGTCCGGCTGTTCGTCATGGACAACAGCCCACTCGCCACGGTACTCGGGGCGGAAGGGCTGGCGCTGATGGTGTTCGTGCTGGCGATGACGGGCGCGGGCATGTCGCGCCGGCGGCCCACTCCCAACCATCCCGATGCGCGGGCGCCGCGACCGATGGGCGTCCAGGTCGCGGCGATGCTCTCCCACGAACTGAGCGCGCCGCTGGCCACGCTGCGGATGGCAAGTGAACTGGCGCTCGAAGATGACATCGACCCGGAGCAGCGCCGGCAGTTGTTGGGCCAGATATCTCAGCAGGTCGCGCGGATCGATAAGCGCCTGCAGGAACTCGCGGATGTCTTTCGGCTTCAGGATGGCAAACTTCAACTGCGGCGTGATGTCATCGACGTGCCGGATTTGTGCCGTGAGGTGATCGCCGACCTGCGTGTCTCCCGCGCCGGCCAGCATATCGGACTGGTTCACGACAATGATCTGCCGGCGGTTGCCGGCGACCGGCTCAAACTTTCGACGGTGCTCTCGAACATCATTAACAACGCCATCAAGTATACGCCGGCCGGCAGCAGCGTGACCGTGGCGATCACCTCCGATCAGGATGGGGTGCGCCTGTCGGTCGCGGACACCGGACCCGGCATCGACGCCGAGCATCTTCCGCGCTTGTTCGACCAGTTCTATCGCGCGCACGCCGAGGGTGATGGTCCCAAGGGGTACGGTCTCGGGCTGTTCATCGCGCGGACGATGGTGGAGTTGCACGGCGGGCGTATCTGGGCAGAGAGCGAGATGGGGCGAGGCAGTTGCTTCAATGTCGTACTACCAGCGGCGCGCCCGGATGACGACACGGCGCGTCACCGTCAGGCCGGCGCCGATGCGGCGCGGCGCGAACGCGGCGCCTCCGTGCAGCGGCCGGTGGGCGCGTGACACCGGTCGCGGCGGCGCGGTGCACCGCGTGGTTCGTCTACCGGTTGCCATTCTTGTGCGTCCGCGCAAGAATATGGTCGTGACATCCGAATCACGACCTCCTCCCCGCCTGCCCCCGGCGACCGCCGGTGTCCCTGACGCTGCCGGTGACGCGGAGGAGCGTGTTGATGCTGCCCCTCGCGCGCCCCGCGGCGTCCTGATTGGCGCCCTCCTCGCCCTGCCCTTGTGGGCCGTGGTTCTCGCGGCTATTCGGTGGGTGGTTGGTCGGTCGCGCTGAGCTGTTCCCCGTGAGGCTTGGACCAGGACGGCTCACCGGGGTCCGGGGCGTGCCCCACGACGTTTCCCTCACCCCCATCCGACGATTCTGCTTACCGTGCACCGACTCCCCACGCTTCAGACACCGGCTTCTCAGACGGGATTGATAGGGTGCGAGAGGCGGAGAGCGAGCGTATCCGCGACGCGCCTGACCACCGCCACGGTTCGTGCTGAATGTGACCGCGCTTGCCGTCGTACACCGGGCAGGGCGCATGCGTTCGTCCGGACTAAAGAAAGCGGTGCCGCGTGATCACATCACCTCCACGCGTCGGCTTTGTGATGGAGCAGGCGCTCGGGCATGTCACCTATACGAAAAATCTCCAGACGGCCTACGCGGTTAGCGACCGACTCCGGCCGCGGTGGATGCTGGTGCCGTATCAGCGCGGCGACCTGCTCGAACGCGTACCGGGCATCGGCAGCAACTGGACGATGCGAGGCAGCCTGCGAGGGTATGCCGCGGTCGCCGGCCATGGGGGCGCACGCCGGTTCGACGCCGTGGTGTTTCACACGCAGACCGTCGGTTTGCTCGCGCCGCTGGTCGCCCGCCGTGTCCCGGTGATCATCTCGCTCGACGCCACACCGCTGAACTTCGACGAGGTTGGTATTCACTACGGTCATCAGACCAATCCCGGCAGCCGCGCCGAATTGGTCAAGCGGGCGCTATACCGACGGGCCTTCCGCGGCGCGGCAGCGCTGACCACATGGTCGCAGTGGGCGAAGGACTCTCTGCGCGACGACTACGGCGTCGATCCGGAGAATGTCACCGTCGTCGCCCCGGGCGTCGATCTCTCACTGTTCCCGTTCGGCACGGAGCGCGATGTAGATACCGCCGGGCGGCCGGTGCGCATCCTGTTCGTCGGCGGCGATTTTGAGCGCAAAGGTGGACTGTTGTTGCTGGAGTGCATGCGCGCGGGCCTTGCCGCTCGGTGCGAACTGCACATCGTGACGAAGCAGCCCGTCCCCGAGACGCCGGGCGTGCATGTCTACAGCGACCTCGGGCCGAACGATCCCCGGCTGGTCGAACTCTACCGTCAAGCCGATATCTTCGCGCTGCCGACCTACGCCGACTGTATGGCGGTCGTGTTGGGCGAGGCGATGGCGGCAGGCCTGCCCGTGGTGACGACCTCCGTCGGCGCTCAGCCCGAAGCCGTGCACGACGGACACTCTGGCATGATCGTTCCGCCCGGTGACGTGGCGGCGGTCGGTCGGGCGTTACAGCGTCTGGTCGATGATCCTGCTCTGCGTCGGTCGATGGGGCGTGAGGGCCGCGTGATCGCCGAGGCGCGATACGACGCCCGCACCAACGCCGACCGGCTGGTTGATGTCATCCTCGCGGGGATTGCACGGGGGCGGCGGGGAGTTTCCACGCGCGCCGTCTCACTGCCCGGCCGGCAGGCTGTCGATTGACCACGTTTGAGGGAGTACTACCGTGCGTATCGTTGTAACGGGTGGAGCCGGATTTATTGGAAGTCATCTGGTTGACGCGCTGCTGACGCGGCCGTCGAGCGACGTGCTGGTCGTGGACAATCTTTCCCGCGGTCGCCGGTCAAACCTGTCCGGCAATGACGGCGACCCGCGCCTGAGTGTCACGGTGGGAGACATCCGCGATCCCGCGACGGTCGATCGTGCGCTACGCGACGCCGAGGTCGTGTACCATCTCGCCGCCCAGTCCAATGTCATGGGGGCGGTGAGCGACCCGCGCTATTCGTTCGAGACGAACGTCGCCGGTACCTTCAATGTGCTCGAATCCGCCGCGCGCCACGGCGTGCGCCGGGTCGTCTTCGCCTCGTCGCGTGAGGCGTACGGCGAGCCGGCATCGCTGCCCGTCACGGAAGAGGCGCCCTTGTCTGCCAAGAACACCTACGGCGCCAGCAAGGCCGCCGCCGAGCTGTACTGCCGGACCTTCGCCAGCGTCTTCGGACTCGAGACGGCGGTGTTGCGGTTTGCCAACGTCTACGGACCGCGCGACTTCGACCGCGTGATCCCGATCTGGCTCGCACGCGCGCTGGCCGGTGAGCCGCTCGAGGTCTTCGGCGGCGAACAGGTGATCGATTTCGTGTGGGTGGGGTTGGTGGTGGAGGCGCTGCAGCGCGCCGCGGATGCCTCGATCGTCGGCGTTCCCGTGAATGTGGGCGGGGGGGTCGGCACGCCGATCCGCGCGCTCGCCGAGCGCATCCTCGCTGCCACCGGGTCACGCAGCACGCTCACGGTTTCGCCCGCCCGCCACGCCGAGGTGTCGCGGTTCGTTGCCGACGTGGGGCGGATGCGGGATCTGCTTGGCCTGGCGCCTCCCTCCGATCCGCTGGAGTATCTGCCGCGCTTAGCGCCGGCGCCTGCTGTAAGGACGGCGTGATATGGCCTCGCGTACCCTGCTCGTGGTCAGTGCCCGGGTGGACGATGCCGCCCGAGAGGCGGTGGCCTCCGGCCGCTGGCCGCGCAAAGACTTCTTCGCGCTGGCCTCCGCGCTGGATGCTGATGTACTCGATTACGGCGCGGTCGAGCGTCATCCGGTGTGGCGGGCGCTGCGTCGGGTGGCCGGGATGCCGGCGGCGCAGGCCGTGGCCGCCTGTACCCGTTCCCGCCGGTACGACCGGATATTCTCTGACGGCGAACACATCGGACTGCCCCTGGCGGTGATGCTGCGGGTCGTGCGCCACCGGCCGCGGCATGTGACGATCGGCCACCTGCTCACTACCTCGACCAAACGGGCAGTGTTTCGCTGGCTGCGGCCCGAGCGCGGCCTCGACGCGATCATACTGCACGCGTCCTCACAGCGGCGGCTGGCCGGCCAGCATCTGGGACTGCCGCCGTCGCTGTTGCCGCTGGCTCCGTATCAGATCGATGACGACTTCTGGGCGCCGCGCGCGGCGCCCACCTGTGACACGATCAGCACGGTGGGACTGGAATATCGCGATTACCCGACGTTGCTGGCGGCGGTCCGTGGCGTGCCGGTGCGACTCGTGATCGCCGCGGGCAGCCGCTGGTCCACGCACGGTCATGCGGCAGCGGGCGACCTACCCCCCAACGTCGAAGTGACGACACTGGACTATCCCGAATTGCGGGAGCTGTACGCGCGTTCGCGTTTTGTCGTCGTGCCACTACATGAGGTCGACAACCAGGCGGGAATCACGACCATCCTCGAAGGCATGGCGATGGGCAAAGCGGTGATTGTCTCCGCCACTGCCGGACAGCGCGACGTGGTTCGCGGCCGGCTGTGTACCGCCGCTGGGCCGGGTAACGAGCCGCACGGTGGTCCGGCCGCGTTTGGTGTGACCGGCGCGCTTGCCGGCGATGAGACCGGATTGTATGTCCCGCCCGGCGACCCGGTGGCGCTTCGCACCGCCATCCAGTATTTGCTGGACCACCCCGAGGAGGCGGCGTGCATGGGCGCTGCCGGCCGGCGGCTGGTGGCCGCCGAGATGAACCTCGACGTATTCGTCCGCCGGGTGGTCGCGCTTCTGGAGAACCCGCCGGTCACCCTGGCCCAACGATAGGTATGTTCCGGGCAATCGCTCGGTCCCCGTCGTGCCCTTCGTCCCCCATCACAACACCCAACACCCATCCTGAAGGGGGTACGCGATGCGCGCTATTCTGACGTTGCTGCTCATGCTGCCGCTGCTACTGGTGGTGCTGCCGGTCGGTCTATATCTGACCGTGTTGACCGCTGCCGCGCCGTTCGGCAGACGCCGGCGATCTGCTCGCCCGGGTCCATTGCGCCGCGTCGCCGTGCTGGTACCGGCGCACGACGAGGAGCAGGTGCTTGGCCGGCTGCTGACTAGTCTCGCCGCGGTGGACTACCCGGCCGGCCTGATGGACATCCATGTCGTGGCGGACAACTGTACCGACGGCACGGTAGCGGTGGCCCGCGCGCATGGGGCGAATGTCTGGGAGCGGCAGGACATGGAACGGCGGGGCAAGGGGTACGCCTTGCAGTGGTTGCTCGATCGTCTGGAGGATAAGAGGCGGCGCCACGACGCCTATATCGTGCTCGACGCCGATTCGGCCGTCTCGCCCAACTTCCTTACGGCGATGAACGAGAGGCTGAATGGTGGCGCCCATGTGGTGCAGGCGTATTACACCGTGCTGCCGGTGACAGGCTCGCGGGCCGAGTCGCTGCGTGAGGCGGCGCTGGCGTTGGTCCACTACGCGCGGCCGGCGGCGAAGGCGGCGCTCGGCGCATCGTGCGGGCTGAAGGGCAACGGCATGTGCTTCGACCAGTCGGTACTCGCCCGGTTCGGCTGGCCGTCAGCCGGACTGGCCGAGGATGTCGAGTTCCATCTCATGCTGGTGGAGGCCGGCATCCGCGTCGAGTTCGCGCCGGAGGCGGTCGTGCGGGCGGAGATGCCGGCCTCGTTGCGTGGCTCGCGCACGCAGAACATGCGCTGGGAGGCCGGCCGGCTGGCCGTGGTCCGCCGCCAGGCGTTGCCGCTGCTGGCGCGGGGCGTCCGTGAACGCGATATCGCGCGATGCGATGCCGCGCTCGAACAGATCATGCCGCCGCTGTCGGTTCCGTTCGCGCTGGCCGTGGTGTGCCTGCCATTGGGAATCGTGATCGGGGCGCCCGTGGTGTGGGTGACGGCCGCAACGCTACTGGCAGCGCTGGTCACGCACATTCTCGCCGGCCTCATGCTTGCCCGGGTGCCGTGGCGGGTCTACCGGGCGCTGATGCACGCGCCCACCTACGTGGCGTGGAAGGCGGGCGTCTACATGAAGGCGCTGCTCGGCCGTCGCGACCGGGGTTGGGTGCGCACCGAGCGGATCGGCTCGCCCTAAGCCCGCCCGTGGCCGCACCACGGGGATGGCTCGGTGTGGTTAGGTCGAACCCCGACCGCCTGTGCACCGGTTCCGCGTCTGGCCCGTTCATACGCCCGCGGGCCACAACGTCCCATCTCCATCACGGGGACGGTATACTATCTTCTGTCCGACACGTCGTGCGTATGGGTGATGCCTATGTCCAGAGCCACGATCAGGCGGCGCAGGGTGAGATTCAGCGCCACCGTCGACGCCGCCTTGCTCCAGGCCGTTGATGCCTTCACGGCCGCACACCCGGAGGCTGACCGTGGCCAGGTGCTCGATGATGCGCTGCGCTTGTGGTATGCGCGGGAGCAGGAGCATGCGATGGCGGATCAGTTCCGGGACGATTCCGGGGCTAATACCGAGGAATGGGAGAGCTGGCGCGCGATTCGGAACGCCGCGGCTGAGCGGGTCGTATGGTCCCAACACGGTGGGTAGTGCATGCAGCGTCGAGCGCCACGCCGCGGCGAGATCTGGTCGGCCCACACCCCCGGTCAACCCGCCGATCCTCATCAGCCACGTCCCGTGTTAGTCGTGTCGGAGGATATGCGTAATAGGCTCCGCGACGATGTAATCGTGATCCCAATCTTCACGCGTGGGCGACCGGGGCCGGCCCGCGGCGCGCTCCCCTCCGGGATAGGCGGTATCAGCCACGACAGCATCCTCTTCTGTGAGGAGATCACGACGCTCGATGTCCGGTTCCTCGCGGGCGGTCCATTTGGCGCACCGGTTTCGATGGGCATACTAGTACCGTGACACGCTCATGATGACGGATACAAGCGCTTGAGCTTGATGCGGGCATCCGTGGTGGTGAAGCGCCAGTTCATGGTTCGGCGGTTGGTGTTGCGCTCGGTGGTCCAGGCTGCCACTTCTCGCGTGAGATC
>JBBQJF010000062.1:0-18466 GCA_038325665.1 Dehalococcoidia bacterium
CCGCAGTAACACCCGCCAGTCCTTGGCTTCAAGCCGATCAAATAACTGTTCTGAATGTTGGTTCGTTCGGTAATTGATTATAAGGAACATGACATCGGACCATGACGGCGAAGTAAGCCCCGAGCAGATAGCCAAAAAATCTTCCATGGTCATGCAAATGCGCGAGACCATTTCCAGGTACATGACGCCCTGAAGGAAACTTCTACTTCGCTCGGAGTATGTGGCGTACTGTCCAGCTTTGTTAGATATGGCAAAGAGCGTCCTCGATTTGTCAGCAAGATCGACATGACGGGCGTGGACGTTCCATCGTCGGTATTGCTTGAGGAAGATTACGACATCCGCTGGTATGGCCCCCGGCAACGAGTCGGGCTGGGTGGACGAATTCATGCTGTGGTCCCCGTGTTCATCCGACGTACCGGAGTCTGAACTGATTTGAGTGGCACGATGTAGACTTTCACTTTGTTCCGGTGAGAGCCACGTTGAGGCGATCAGCAGCATCGCGCTTCATCGTAGCGCTCACATGTGTATATGTATTCGCCGTCTGGGAGATTTGGGAATGCCGTAGAAACTCCATGATCGACCGGATATCAGACCCACCAGCGAGTAACAATGACGCGGCTCCATGGCGCAATTCATGAATGGTCATACGTCGAAGACCGGCATCCGCAAGGTGCTTCTGAAAGCTATGCAAGACGTTCGACCCCCAGAACGGTGTTCCGCCTTTCGTCGTGAAGACGACGTTGGTTTCGTTCCATTGATTACCCGCGCGGAGTCGCGCTTCCAATTGCCGGGTGTGTTGACGTTTGAGAGCATCGATCACGACATCTGGTAAGGCCAAGTGTTGGCAGCTTGCCTTCGATTTTGGCTCCGTGTAGGTCCGCTCACCGTTGATCGTCTGAAGTTGATAGCGAACAGTCAATGTTCCCGCGTCGAGATCAACATCGTTCCACCGAAGGCCCAATAACTCGCCCTCACGTAAGCCGGTCCCCATCGCGGTAATCACGAGGGCTTCCAGGGGGTGCCCCGCGAATGCCGTGATGACGTTTCGTGCTTCGTCAGGGGTCAGGGCTTCGACTTCATGCTTGCTAATCCTTGGAACTCGGACGCGCTTTCCTGCGGCAGGGTTACGGCCAATAAGACCCCAGTCCTCAGCTTGTCCTAACGCGATGCTAAAGACGGTGCGACAATGCGTAATGGAACGTGCCGACAACCCCTCGACACTCAAGTCCTTGAGGAAATCTTGAATCTTCTTTGAGTCCAGGTCCGTGAGCTTCACATTCCCAAGCACCGCGTTGATCCGGCGAACGTCGAATCCATAACGGGTGTGCGTGGATGGCCGCACATTCGGCTTGGTGCTGTCGAGCCATTCCGTCATGAATTGCGCGACGGTCTTACGGCGAGTTGGAATCGCGATGCCCGCTTGCAGATCAGTGTGAGCAGTCTTGAGTTTCCGCAAGGCGTCAGAGTAGGTCTTGCTATAGAACTTCTTCTTTTTGCCGTCGGGCAGTGTTAACGCTGTCACCCACCGGCCATCTGTTTTCTGTTGGTAGATCGAACCTTCACCATTCCCACGCTTACCAATAACCTCATCCTCGCTCTCTCATGCAGTCCTGCTGTGCTCATATTGTACCACAAAAAGTGAATCTGGTAGCTCTCAGCGTAGCTCTCAAATTGAAAAATTAGTACAAGTGCGGGATAATTTTCGGTGATTTTGGATTCAGATTCGGGCATCCGTGGGACGGCTTTACTTTGCGACCAACGAATAATCATTCAGTCGTTGCTGTTGTCATGGCGGCGGCGCAAGGTCGGGGGCTCGGCAGTGCCGGCTTCCCGGACCCGCCCGCTGGCGACCAGCAAGGGCCGCGTCTCCGTGACCCGGGAGGATTCAATGCAGCCGCGCCCGGAGATGGCGCGGAGAGTCTTGGCCGGCGTGCGTCGGGTCATAGTGCGTCTTCCGCCGGCTCCAACCCCTCCCACAGCTCTGAAAGGGCGAGGCTGAACCCCGGCAGCACATCTTCGCCGTCAAGCGCAGCGTCGCCGCCGAGGATGCGCGGCTCCGCGATCGGACGAAAGACGATGGCGGACCGTTCGGACGGATGGATCACCCACACGAGGCGGACGCTGGCCGCGAGGTATTCTTGCACCTTGCGTACGACATTGACAAACCGATCAGTGGGAGACAGTATTTCCCCCACGAGGTCCGCCGCCGTGGGGTACCAGCGTGGCGGAATACCACCGGGCGGCAGGCGGTCCTTGCTAATGAATGTGAAGTCAGGGGCACGCACGGTATCCGGGCCGGACCTGGTCCTGACACCTCCTCCCTCTCCCCCGCAGATCCCCAGCCGGTGCGTGTGGACGAAGGCCCCGATGCTCCCCGCGAGCGTGGCCGCGACCACGCTGGAGGCGAAGAACCCCGGGGGCACGCGCACCACCTTCCCTTCCACCAACTCGTACATGTTTCCGTCGCCCGGACGGTCCAAGAACTCCTCGGCTGTCCACAGCCGCTCGGTATGGGTCGTCGCCATCGCCGCCACACCTCCCGCCAAGTCCCCACCGCGGCCACCCGGTGTTGGATGATTAGGAAACCGTCACACCTCGCACGCGCGCTCTGCAACAGTGCCACGCCATCGCCGGCACGCTTGATTCAGGGGGTCATGTTCGCGCCACGGTTCACGGAGTCCGTGTTACGCTCGCTCGGGGAAGACCTCCATCAGGACGAAGTTCGACGCGGTGGGATGGACCCAGATGTTGGTTGTGCCTGGTGCGCCGCGCGTGATCCGGCCGCCGGCCTCCTCGACCTGCTTGGCGAACGTGTCCACGTCGGCCGTCTCGAAGGCGAGCAGGTAGATGCCCTCGCCGTGCGGGTTGAAGGCGTTCACCCGCTCCTTCATCAGACGGGAGATCGGGCTTTCGTCGCTCACCGGACTAATCAGGTGCATCGCGGTCTGGCCGCCGTAGCCCATCGGCACATAGTTGAAGTTGCCAATACGGTTCAGCGCTCGCTCGCCGGTCGGCTCCATGCCGAATCGCGTCCGGTAGTTTTCGACCGCGCTATCGAGGTCATGAACCGCCACCGTGTAGTGCTTGAAGCTGAGCATCGTTGTCTCCCTTGGAAGTGGGTGTTGGGTGTTGGGGGCACCGCCGCGCTTCTTGCTCAAAGGCGCCCTGTCGCGGCATAGATGGCTCCCCTGCAACCTGACCCCCGGCCGCCTCTCCCACGGCTACGCCAGGACAAGTCGCGAGGGAAGGGAGAGAATCAGACTCCCTTGCACGATTCGGGGGCGGACCGTGCTTGGTAGCCGGATTCACCGCCGGCGCGGCGCGCTGCTGTGTCCGACCTCGCGATCCCGCGACAGTCCACCCCCGGGACGCGCGGGAGGATGAGCCAGCAGGGAGGGGCGCCGTCTCGGTCGCCACGCGCCGACCTCCGATGTCATGTGTCGGTGGCGGCCGCTAGGTTACATGCGCTCGCATCACGCGATGAACGGCGCCCAAAAGGCGCGTTCCGTCTCCCGCGGCGCGTCCACCTGTTCACATAGCTCTCCCAGAAGCATGGTGGCGCGGCGCGGCGGCGCGTACGGCTCCCACGCCGGCAGACTCTCGGTGCGCGGGCTGCCGCTGCGGGCGAACGCCAGCCACGCGTCCTGCATGCGCTCCGACAGCGCGTACGCCGCGGGTGTGCGGCCGGCCATCCGGCCGATCTCCGAGACATCGAGCGTGCCGAAGACGAACGGCAGTTCGAGCGCATGCACCGCGCCGCGCGGCTTGTCGGGGGCCGTGGCCTGCCAGGTGAATAGGTACGCGTAGGTTTGCGGCATGTGGGCGGCCTGTCGTTCCAGCAGCGTCGTTGTGCCCGCGCGGAATATGTGGTCGGTGCTCATCGCCAGCCATACGGTCGCGGGGGTGACATCGTCGCCGCGCGCCTCCCGCGCCGACCGGTACACATCCACCGCCCGCCGTCCGTGCGGCACGCCGTCGGGACCACTGCCGGGGAAGAGCGCCGTGGCGCGCATCACCAGCCCCTCCTCGTCCAGCGTGTCGATGGACGGATCGAGGAAGCGGTAGAGGTTCATCTCTTCGAGATTCGTGCCGGCGAGCACGGGGATCCCGGCCGCGGCGCCGGCGGTGATCGCGTCGTATGGTCGCCGCGGGATAATCGCGCCATCCGCGACCGGGCCGAAGGTGACGAGTGCCGATTTCTGGGTCGCGCGGTTCTGCGCCCCGAGCAACTCCTCGGCCGGCGCGTCGATCAGTTTGGCCGCCTGCTCCGGCGCCACACCCAGCTCATCCAGCACCCGGCGGAACACGTCGCCGGCCGCCTCGGGTGTCCGCGTCAGGTTGAGCGAGCCGCTCTCCATCACGGCCTTATGGAACAGCCATCGCGCCCGCGGCATGGTTAACAGGCACGCGACATTCACGGCCCCCGCCGACTCGCCCATAATTGTCACGTTTGCCGCGTCACCTCCGAAGGCCGCGATCTCATCCCGTACCCACTCCAGCGCGGCGACGAGGTCAAGCATCGCCTCATTGCCGGTGGTGTCGAGCGCGCCACCGGAGAGCTCCCGACCGCGCAGAAAGCCGAAGACGCCCAATCGGTAGTTGACCGTGACCACCACCACGTCGCCGCGTCGGGCCAGGGCGGCCCCGTCATAGGCCGGCTCGGAGCCGGAGCCGATCACCCAGGCGCCGCCGTGGATCCAGACCAGCACCGGCCGGGCGCCTCCGCCGGCGCCGGGCGTCCAGACGTTGAGCGAGAGACAGTCTTCACTCTGTTCCGGCACGATGATGCCCAATATCGGCGCCAGCGGCCGGTTCGCCTGGTACGAGCCGGGGCCGGAGCGGGTGGCGTCGCGCACGCCGCTCCAACGCTCGGGCGGTTCGGGCGGGCGGAAGCGCAGTGGACCCACCGGCGGACGTGCGAAGGGGATGCCACGGAAGACCTGGACGCCGCCTTCCTCCGTTCCCTGCACGATTCCCTGGCTCGTCTGCACCCGTGCCGTCATGATCGTGCCTCCCGCGTGATGTTCTATCGCGCCAGCCGTGGCATACCCGGCCCGCCGGAGGCCGTCAAGCTTGCCTCTTCCTGCGCCGAGGGTTCCCAGATCGCCTCCAGCTCATTGCCGTCGGGGTCCAGGAACATAACGTTGCACTGGCGCTCGCTGTACCCGACGATTTCGGCGCCGTGCGCCAGTAGCCGCTGGTGCAACTGCTCGAGGTCGGCGAACGAGGCCATCTCCCACGCCATGTGGTACAGGCCGACGCGTGTCGGGTCCGGTCCGGCCGCTTCTTCACCCAGCGGAAATAGGGCCAGCTCGTGCGAGGCATCGGCGCGACGGCCGAGGAAGGCGACGCCCCGGCCCTGGCTACGCACCTCAAGCCCCACGACTTCCGAGTAAAACGTTGCGGCGCGGTCCACATCCCGCACTCGCAGCGCGATGTGGCCGAGTTGTGTGGGGACACCCGCGGTCGGGCTTGCGCTCATGACGAACCTCCATCCATACTCGCGGTTCATCATACTCGGAGTCATCCCTCCGCACGACCACGGCAACCGCCGGCGGATGGCACGGGAGCGTGGACCGGGACGCCGCTGAGATTGCCGCCCGCTCCTTGACCACCGTGCTGTTCACCGATGTCGGCCGCTCGGCCGAGATGGCCGTCGCGCTGCCAATCGCCGCTGGCGCGACCTCATACCGCGTCGCCACGCGTCGTTCGGTGCGAACTGGCCCGGTTCCGCGGCGCGGAGTTCACATTTCCGGAGCCGGCTTCGCTGGCCACGGTTGATCGCGCTCCACCGACGTCAGCGAGCGCCCACCTCGCGCGTTCACCGCCGGCGTTTCGGTGCTATCCCGCGGCGTTTGAAGTTACAGGGATTGCCCGACACTCACTCGGGGTTTCTGCCTGACGACTAGTCATCCTCGGTCGGGCTAAACTGAACCCTGCGGAGACGCATGGATCCACCGCGCCTCCGGCCGCGAGTCCGTCAGGTTCACGACATCGATTACTTGGGCAGCGCACGATGACCGCTCACGGAATCCGCTCCCACACCTGGTTGCGCGTACTTCGCGAGGTGGCGATCGCGTGTGCCGCTTTCATCGCCTATTTCGGTGCGCGGGGCATCACGGAGGGCGATGCGCAGCGCGCCCGCTGTAACGCCGACACGATCATCGGGATTGAACGCGCGCTCGGCATCCTGTGGGAGCTAGCGATGCAGCGCGCCATTTCCGACCACGGTGTACTGATTACCCTGGCAAATTGGGTCTATATCTGGGGCCACTGGCCGGTGATTGCATCAGTCGGGGCGTGGCTGCTGTACCAACGGCCCATGACCTACGCGATTATTCGCAACGCCTTCTTGATGTCGGGTAGCATTGGCCTATTGATCTTCATGCTGTTCCCCGTCGCCCCGCCGCGGCTGGTGGACTTGGGTGTGATCGACACCGTGACACTCCACTCCCACGCCTATCGCGTGCTTCAGCCCCCCGCGTTTGTCAACCAGTACGCTGCCATGCCGAGCCTCCACTTCGGCTGGGATCTGCTGATCGGAATCGCACTCGTGAAAGAGTCGGGTCGCGTCCTGGTGCGGCTGTTTGGCGGGATCATGCCGGGGCTGATGCTGCTGGCGGTTATCCTCACGGCCAATCACTACGTCCTCGATGTGGTGGCGGGCGGAGTGGTAGCGCTGGTGGGTCTGGCGTTCGCCGGGTATATTCATCACCTCCGTGCAGACGCCCCGCCGTCTCGGCCGGCGCATCGCCCGTTGCGAACCTGACTCCGCGTTAGGAGGGGAGCGCCTGATGAACCGCTATCCGCTCGTCGTAGCCCATCGGGCAGGCAATGATCTCGCCGCATTACGCGCCGCGCGGGCGGCGGGCGCCGATCTGGTGGAGGCTGATGTCTGGCTGTTCCGTGGGCGTGTCGAGGTTCGCCATCTCAAGACCATGGGCCGGCTACCGCTCCTGTGGGATCGATGGCAGCTCACGGGCGGCTGGTCGCCGCGCTTGCAACTGGCCGAGTTATGCGACGCGGCGCGGGCCGGCCCCCAACTGATGCTGGACCTCAAGGGGACCGAAGCGCGACTGTCCGGCGCCGTCCTTGAGGTCATCGACCGGGTGCTCCCGCACCGGTCGATAACGGTGTGCTCACGCAACTGGGACTTGTTGCCCGCGTTCCGCGACCGCCCGTCAATCACGGTTGTCCACTCGGTTGGCAGCCCTCGGCAGCTCCGTACCGTCTACCAACACCTCACCTGGCACGACCACCACGCCATCTCGATTCACGACCGCTTGCTCACGCCGGCCGTCGTGTCCGCGCTGAAGGCACGGGTCGCGACGATCATGACATGGCCGGTCACTACACTGGCACGCGCACGCCAGCTATGGTCGTGGGGAGTAGATGGGTTCATCTGCGATGATCTGTCCCTGCTAATGGCGCTGGCGGACGCGCGCAACCAGACATCAGGCGAGACTCGTTTGCCCGACGCGGGACAGCCCTGACGGCGGGCGTGGGGGCAAAGGGAGCACAGGTGGATGCACCATGCCGCGCCGGCGAGCGACGAAAGGAGGACAGTCGTGTCCGGCACTGAGCACACGGAACCACCGCGGATCGTTGTGAGCCGGCTACCCCTCACGTCGGCCGTCGGACTCCTGGTAGACGGACACAATGTCGAGGACAGACTAATCGCCGGGGCGCCTCCATGCTGAGCGAAGGAGAGGTCCGATGCAGACACCCACGGTTTCGCAGGAGCACGACCCACCGCGCGACAGCGAACGACCCAGTGGCTCGCACGCAAACGAGATATATGGCTTCGACAGCTACGCGCCAAAAGAGATAGCGGCCCGCGTCGAAGCGATCGGCGTCACGAAGGCGCGCCTACCGCTGCTCTCGATGGCGACGCTGGGCATCCTGGCGGGCGGTTTCATTGGCCTGGGTGCGCTCTACTTCACGGTGGTCACGAGCGACCGGCAACTCGGTTTCGCGATGAGTCGCATCGCTGGCGGCGTCGCCTTTTCGCTGGGGTTACTGCTCGTCGTGGTGGCCGGGGCCGAGCTGTTCACCGGCAACACGCTGATGGTGATGGCCTGGGTCGCGCGGCGAATATCCACCGGTGAGCTGCTGAAGGACTTCGCCGTCATCTACGTCGCCAACTTTATCGGCGCGTTCGGCCTGGTGGTCCTGGTCGTTCTGTCCGGCCACTGGCGAATGGCGAACGGGGCAGTGGGCAGAAACGCCATCGAGATTGCCGCCGCCAAGGCATCGCTGCCCGTCGGGGAGGCGCTGTTTAGGGGTGTGCTCTGCAACGTGCTGGTCTGCCTGGCGGTCTGGCTCTCGCTCGCCGGACGCAGCGTGATCGACAAAGCGGTGGCGATCGTCTTTCCGATCTCGGCGTTCGTCGCCGCCGGATTCGAGCACAGCATCGCCAACATGTACATCATTCCCCTCGGCATCCTGCTTCGTGACCGTGTCCCGACCGAGGGAGTCGCGCACCTTGACGGCCTGAACTGGTGGGGACTTGCACAGAATCTCCTCCCCGTGACCGCTGGCAATGTCATCGGGGGCAGCGTGATGGTCGCCCTGGTCTATTGGCTCGTGTACCGGCGCGGCGCGAATACGTGAAGCTCAGATGTGGGCGCGTATCGTTTCTCCATGTGTCGCGTTCCCCGTGATCCTCTCCTGATCGTCTCGCGTAGCTATCAGCAGCACGACCGACACGGAGATGATCGGAGGAGTTGCGATGTATGACGTGATCGTGATCGGCGCCCGCGTGGCCGGCGCCCCCACCGCCATGCTGCTTGCCCGTGCCGGGCACAAGGTTCTGCTAGTGGACCGTGACACCTTCCCCAGTGACACCCTCTCGACACACTACATCCACCAGCCTGGTGTCGCGGCCCTCAAGCGGTGGGGCCTGCTCGACCAGGTGGTCGCGACGGGCTGCCCGCCGGTCACACGGTTCCGAATGGACTTTGGCCCGGTGGCGCTCGAGGGTTTCGGCCCCGCCGTCGATGGTGTCGCGGAGGCCTATGCGCCGCGCCGTACGTTGCTCGACAAGATCCTCGTCGACGCGGCGCGGGAGGCGGGCGTCGACGTGCGCGAAGGTTTCTCCGTCCAAGAGGTTCTCAAGGACGGCGACCGGGTCAGTGGCATCCGCGGCCGGGCGCTGGACAGCACGACGGTGACCGAGACAGCCCGGATCGTGGTCGGGGCTGATGGACTGCACTCGCTGGTCGCGCGGGCGGTGGACGCGCCCCGCTATAACGAGAAGCCGGCGCTCGCCTGTTACTACTATACCTACTGGCGCGGCGTTCCAATCACTCAAGGAGAATTCGGAGCCGGTGACGGCTGCTTCTTCGTCGGATTCCCGACCAATGATGACCTCGTCTGTTTCGTTGTCGGACTCAAGAACGCGCGGTTCCACGAGTACCGCGCCGACATCGAGGGGACATACTTCCGCACGCTGGAGGCGATGGCGCCAGAGCTAGCGACACGGCTGCGCGCCGGCGAACGGGCGGAGCGGTGGATGGGCACGGCCGATCTGCCGAACCTGTTCCGCACGCCGTACGGCCCCGGCTGGGCGCTGGTGGGCGACGCCGGCTACCACAAGGACCCAATCACCGGCTACGGCATCACCGACGCCTTCCGCGACTCCGAGTGGCTCGCCGAGGCGCTGGACGCGGGACTCGCCGGTCGCCGTCCGCTAGAGGAGGCGCTGGCGGAGTACCAGGGCAAGCGCGATGCGTTCGCCATGCCAATGTACGAGCTGATCTGTCAGCTCGCCTCAATGGAGCCACCGCCGCCGGAGATGCAGGCGCTGCTCGCGGCGCTGGCCGGCACCCCGGACGCGATCACGCGGTTCATCGGTGTGCTCGACGGTACCGTGAGCGTGCCGGAGTTCTTCGCGGACGAGAACATCAGCCGTATCATGATGGCTGCCGCGGGGCGCGGCGCTGCCACAGCGGTGACCGGACCAAGGTGAGGGGCGGGGGCATGCGCGCGTGCCCGCCCGGACCGGGACTGGCGCCAAGGCTTGGCAGGCTCCGGCCGCGACCAGGATTCAGCTCATGTGTGAACAGCGGCACCCTCGCGGTACGCCGGTGCAGGTGGTATCCCCGCCGCGGCCGGCGACAACCTCGGTTCCCGCATATGCATCGCCCCCTGATTGTGCCGGTTCATGTTCGGCTGGGGTGGCTCAGGATCGCGGGCGCGTCGCCTCGACACCAAGCGGACCGCGTCGCGTGCGTGACCACCGGCCCGCCAGCACGACGACGACTTGTCCTGCTGCCCAGCTTCCCGCGGTACATCCGAGCGCTATCACCCATTCACCCGTGCGCGGCCCCTCTAACGCGAGGGCGTCGCGCAGCAGGGGCAGGTACAGCGCTCCAAGCGTGAGCACCCCGGAGATCGCGCCGGCGACCCACAGTGGCGCCCGCCGCAACCGGGCGATCTGAGCGCGCGTGTCGTACACGCCGATGAGGAACGCCTGTCCGACAAGGCCGGCGGTCAGCGCGATGAACACCATGGTTTGGATCTGGGCGAGTGATGCGTCCGTTCGTTCGCCGGCGAAGAGCGCAACACGCGTTGCGATGGTGACGGTGGCCGCACGCCACGCGATCTCAAGCCATGCACCGTCCGTGAGAAGGGCGCGCGTGGGCCGTGACAGACTCTCGCCGTCGCCTGGCTCGCGGCTCGTCGCCAGCGCGAGCGCGGGGAAGATATGGACCACGAGATTCAACCACAGGATCTGTAACGGTGCGAGCGGCAGCGCGTCGGAGGTGACCATCGCCAGCGCGATCACCATGATCGTCCCGAAGCTGGCCGTGAGCAGGTAGACAATCGCCTCGCGCAGATTGCGAGCGATCGCGCGACCCTCGCGAATGCCGTGTACCAGTGAGCCGAGGCGGCCGTCGGCCACCAGAATATGCGCCGCCTCCACGGCCACATCGGTGGCGTTAGGACCGATCGCGACGCCGACGTGCGCCGCCCGCAACGCCGGGGCGTCGTTGACGCCGTCGCCGGTCATCGCCACGATCTCGCCGCGCCCCTGGAGGGCGGCGACGATCGCTTCTTTCTGGGCATGGGTCGCCCGCGCGACGACGGCGACGCGGTCGAGGCTGGCGAGGTCGAGGTCCGGCCCGCGCACCGCCAACTGGTCACCCGTCAGGATGCCGGTCTGGCGCGCGATGTTCGTCGCCGTGGCGAGTTGGTCGCCGGTGACGAGCATCACGCGGATGCCCGCGGCCTGGCTGGCAGCGACGGCAGCGGCCGCGTCGGGCCTGAGCGGGTCTTCCAACACCACGGCGCCAATCACTCGAATCGCGTCCGCATCCGGACCCTCGGCCACCGTGAACACGCGATACCCAGCGTCACCGAGCGCGTGGGTCGCCGCTCGGAGGGCGGGAATGTCCCGTGACGTGAGCGCGCCGACCTGGTCGAACGCGCCCTTGACGGCAATCAGCTCCCCGGCGTCCGGCGCCTGGTGCACGGTGCGCATCAGCCGGCGCGCCGTGGTGAACGGCTCGGTGGAAAGGCGCGGGTATTCCGCGTGGCGCCGCGCGCCGTCATGGCCCAGCCCGGCGGCGGCGAGCACGATTGCCCCCTCGGATGGGTCGCCGTGCGCGTGCCAACCCTCGGCGGCATCGTACTCGGCGATGGCGTCATTGCAGAGTGCGGCCACCTGGAGCACGCGCTCCGCCGCCGCGCGGGTTCCCCGCTCTGTCGCGTCGATGGTGGTCCGTGGCACGTCTCCGTCGGTGTGCACCCCGACCTCGACCACCGTGCCGTCGGCCAGGAGCACACGGCGCACGGTCATGCGGTTTTCGGTGAGCGTGCCGGTCTTGTCGGTCACGATCACGGTCGTCGAGCCGAGCGTCTCGACGGCATCAAGGCGGCGAACGACGACGTGGCGCGCGGCCAGCCGGCGAACAGCAACGGCGAGCGCGGTGGTCGCGACGGCTGGTAGCCCTTCCGGTACGGCGCCAATCGCCAGCGACACCGCCATCTCGACCACGTCGCGCGGGTCGCGCCCCTGGGCCACCCCTACCCCTACCAGCAGCGCACACAGCAGCAGGAAGACCATGATGAGGCGGCGTCCGAGCTGCTCGAGTCGCGCCTCCATCGGGGTGACTTGGCGTCCTGTCGATTGGCTGGCCGAGAAGATGTCGCCGAGGGTGGTGCCGGCGCCGGTCACGACCACGATCGCCGTGCCGCTGCCGGCGGCGACGGTCGTGCCGGCGAGGAGCACCGACGGCGCGGTACCGTCGCTCACGCCGAACACGGGGGCAGGGTCTTTGGGCATCGCCACCGGCTCGCCGGTGAGGATCGACTCGTTCACCAGCAGTCCGCGCGCCTCGATCACGCGCGCATCCGCGGGGATCACATCACCATCCGCGACGACGATCAGGTCGCCAGGCGCCAAGTCGGTCGCCGGTATGTCCTCGTGCAACCCATCGCGCACCACCTCCGCCCGGCGGGCGGCGAGCCGGCGCAGCGCGGTGATCGCCTGCTCCGAGCGGTATTCGTTCACGAAACCGAATCCAGCGGAGACAACGACAGTTACGCCGATCGCGGCGGCGTTCAGCCATTCACGCAGCAGCAGCGAGACGATGGTGGCTGGGAGGAGCAGGAAGATCAGAGCGCTGGCGAACTGGCGCAACAGAATCACCGGCCAGCCGCGCGGGCGGAGCGGCGCGGGGTCATTCGGGCCGCAAATCGCGAGTCGAGTCGCGGCCTCCGTCGCGCTTAACCCCTGCCGAGGATCGGTTGCCAGCGTCGCCGCCACCTCGCATGGGGAGCGACCGGATAGCTCACCGACCTGGTGGTCCTGCCACGAGTGCACCGCCGTGACGTGTGCTGGTGCAGGGTTGGTCATGGTGACCCCTTGCCATGGTTCTCGGAGTCACCGTATCGCGCCACGCGGAACCCGTCCATTCGGTAGGGTTCGCGCGGAGTTTAGGGCAACGTCCGCCGGGGGACCGGCGAGAGCCGGCCGCCGGTTCACGGGAAGGGATGGCGACAAACGCGAGGGCGGGCGGGTTGGCGTTCGCCGCTGGCGCGCTCGAACATCGCCGGCTGGACGCGGTGTGCCGTCGGTCTGGGGTCAGGGTGGAACACACTGAGGATCTCGGTGTAGCGCCTGCCCCGGCACACCCGACGGTGTGCCGGCGCGGGGCAGTCCGCGACCGCTAGGTGAACCACAGACCTCGCGCCATCAGGTAGGCCGCCAGGAAGGGGACAGCGTCAAGGCAAACATGAAAGCCGATGGCCGTTTCGAGGTCCCGTCGCAGCCACAGCCACGCCATCGGCAGGGCGAAGATGGCGCCACTCGAGAGGGTCGCCAGCGGGTTAAAGGGTGTGTGCAGAAAGGCGAACCAGTACACGCCGGCTAGCGTTGCCGTGAGTAGCGCGGCCTCCGCGCGGGCGAACCGGCGGAAGCACAGGTACAGCAGCGCGATCATGAAGGCGCGCGCCCACGCCTCCTCGGCGACGCCCGGCTGCACTGCCCCGAGCGGCTGCCACCAGCGCCGCACGTCATCCTCTCGATAGCCGCCGAACACCAGGTTCGCCAGCGTCCAAGGGAACGATAATGCCGCCCCGACGAGCAAGGAGCGAATCGCCCACCGCGGGCCGCCGGCTACCAGACGCCACTGCCCGATGCCCGTTTCGGTCCATCCCGCCTCACGCGCGATGGCGCGGCCGGCAAGCAGCGTCAGGAGCACCAGCGGTGTTTGGAATACGCTCCATGCAAGCTGATCGCCGCCGCCCTCCACTTGCCAGTCGATGAGACCACCAATGGTCGCGACTACTCCCAGGACCAAGGCATACACCGCCTCGCGCATCACGAGAGGAGGCTGCACCACGACCAGCAGCACGAGGGCCGCCGCCCCGACCGGGATCAGCGCGCGAACTCCGAGGAATCCCAATGAGAAGGTCACGAGTACGGTTGCGGCGATGCTCCAGACGAAAGGGCCGCGCCGCGTGATTGTTGCCGCGGGGAGCGCGGTGGTGTCGGGCCTGGACAGCCAGCGCAGCAGCGCGGCGGTGCATGCCAGTGACAGGACCACCGTCAGCATCAGCACGGCAGCGGGCGCCTCACGGTTGTCGCGCGATGCGAGAATCTCTCCCCCAGCCACGAGACTTGCCACCAGCCATACGCCCGAGAACACCGTCCGCCGCGATGGGTGCATGAGCGCTCGTGGCGCCTTGAATGTGGTCGCGTGGGTGGCCATGGCGGACGCTCCTTTGCGTGGGTAGTAGGGGTGCCAGTGGAGGCGCCCGCGGCTCGATCACCCATGCGGCGTGCTCCTTACATGGTCCCTCCCCGCGTCAATACCGGAACGTACGGATCACGATCGTCGGATCACGCGGATACAACGGCGATGGCATCGTGCTGGCCGGTCGCGACTGCATTGCCAACCCCGGGACGGCCGGCAGGCCGTCGGTGGCTTCCTCGATGCGGATGATGATCGGCTCGCTCGCCCGTACCGCCAGCGTCAAATCCCAGCCGCCGGTCGGGACGTTCGCGTAGATCAGGCTCAGTTCGCCGTTACCGGCGGGCTTATAGGCACTCAGGTCCACCGGCCGGCCATCCACGGTCGCGTGCATGATCGCTCCCGGCGCGTTCACGACCGTGGTCATCTCGGTCGTGCCACGCGGCGAGGACAGCCGCAGCCCCAGCGTGCGGATGTTTCCATCCGTGGTGTCGCTCACAAGCTGTACCTCCGGGATTGCCAGCGGTACGCGCGGGGCGTCGGCGGCAAATGCCCGAATCGTGCCCCGCGTAAGCGTGTAATGGTCGCTCCGCTTCGCGCCGGCCGCGAAGAATTGGGTCGTCCAGTCGTCGAGATGGTTGTCGAAGCTGATCCACCGCGCCTGGCCGGTGTCCGCATTAAGTTCGTAGGCAATATGGTCGGGGCGCGGGTGTTCGGCGTCGAAGCCGGAGGTCGCGTTCCCCCACGCGACGAGAGTGAGCGCGACGAGCGCCGCTGCCGCTGGCGTCGCCCAGCGGACGCGCCACGACGGCGAGTCACCGCCGAGGAAGTGCAGGTGCGGCACGAGGAGCGCGACGAGCGGCGCGACGAACAGCATCGCCAGGCCGAGCACCGGTATACCGAGCGAACCCTCGAAGCGCACCAGCAGGGCGACGATCTGGTGCAGCGTCGCCGGCAGCAGGATGATCGCCGGCGCCGCTGCCACGGCGAGCACGGCCACCCGTGCCCACGGATGGGCAGCGCGTCCGCGCGCCCGCGATGCCCATGCCAGCGGTAGCGCCGCGAACAGCAGCGGCCAGGTCACGAGATAACTCATCCCCGGCACGGTGAGGCTCGCGAGCCACAGCGCCACCAGCGAGCCGAGCAGTACGCCGGCTACCAGATTGTTGGGGCGCACGCCCCGCCCCAGCAGCGCGTAGAGCGCGGTGAGCAGCGCGATCGCGGCGAATGAGAGCGCAACGACGTAAAGGTTCGTCTGGTAGTACCCGACAGACTTGACCTGATAGTCGGGGTTGAGTTTCCAAATTGCCCCCCAGATCAGGGCGGCTAGCATCACGGTCACGAGCGGCCCGACGATGCCGGCCAGCGTGCCTGCCACCAGACCACCGGCCGTCAACTCCTTCTGGCGTACGCCCACGACGACGAGGCCGGCGACCAGCGCGGTAAGGAGGGTGGCCAGAGGGACCACCCAGGCGGCGGCGTAGTGGACAACGACGCCCGGCAAGATGTTGAAGAACACCCGATTGCCGGAGCGCGGCATGTCCGCCAGATCCGCGTCGCCGAAGCGCCGCACGAGGGCCAGGGTATAATCACCCTCCTGCTGGATGCTGCCGGGGTCAATCTGGTCCACGTTATCGCGCACCGTGTGGTAGGCGGTCACGTTGCCGGTGTAGAGGAAGCCAAGGCCCTGACCACCGTCCCGCGTGTATTCGCCCAGATCCGCGTCGAACCGACCCTCGGGAAAGCGGTTTGCGATCGTCGGGATCAGCGACCAGGCAGCCGGGTTCGGTGCGACCTTGAGGAACTCGGTCACCAGCCAGCTGTTATCGCGGCTGGTGACGTACAAGAACGCCGGACCACTGGCTCCCTGCGCCTCGAAATTGACGGTCAAGCGGATGTCCTTCGCCCACGGATGCTGCTCGGTGAAGGCCGCCGAACCCATCATGTGCCGCTCTTCGGCGTCGGCGAAGACGACTATCACGTCGTTGCGGAGCGCCGCGCCGGCCAGGGCCGCCCGAAGCGTTTCCAGCGCCGTCACCACCCCCGAGCCGGCATCGCTCGCTCCCGGGCCGGTGTTGGCGGAGTCGTAGTGCGCGTTGATGGCGATCGCGCCGGTGCTGCTTGTCCCCGGTATCCGTACGACGACGTTGTTCACGATGCCGGCACGGAATCCCTCGTCGCCCTCGCGCACCACTTGGGAGGTAGTTTGGGTCCGCGGCTCAAGACCCAGTACCGTGAGCTGGTCGATGAGGTACTGGCGTGCGGCGGCATGCGCTGCTGAGCCGACCGGGCGCGGCTCGGCGGCGATCACACGCAGATGCGCCATCGCCCGTTCGGCCGAGAACGCGGTCGCCGGTGCGTTCGCGGGCGTGACGGCAGGGGTCGCAAGCTGGAGTCCACCGACCCACACGAATAGTCCAATAAGGGCGAGCATTGCGAGCCGGCTGCCCCAAGCTCCGCCCAGGAGCGTCGCGGCGACATGACGAACGCCGAGACGTGAACGGTGAAGCGAGGGAGATGGCCGGGATGCCCCGTGGATACGGTTCATATGTCGGTCTCCTTGCCATGCGCGACGCGCGGCCGGAATGATCCATGCCGCCGCGTCCAGTATTCAACCACGGGAGCAACGTGTCTGTCGGGTAAGATCGCGCGAGATGGCGCGCGGACGTGGGGGATCGCCCGATAGCGTCATGACATCGGTGCTCAGCGCGGCTCGGCGCGTTGAGACCATCAGGCGCGCGATCACGGGCCGGATTGCCCGGATACCGGCCCTGGAGCACCGGCTCGACGCCCACTCTGATCGACTTCCGCCCTCCCAACGGAGCGACGCCGGGGCGGCCTGGACCGTGACCGCGAGCACGGCGGGGCGCCGTTCCTCATTGCGGACGCGGCCCCGCCGTTCTCCGTTTAGGGCCGTGATAGAGTATGCCCCTGGTCGCGGGCCTTGATCGCGGCCGGCGTCTTGGATGACAAGAAAAGGCAATCCACCGACGGAGGTTCGCCATGCAGCGAAGCGAGAACCGCGTGCTGACCACCCACGCCGGCAGCCTGCCGCGTCCGGCGGCGCTCCGGGAGTTGCACGTCCAAGCCAGCCGGGGCGCGCCGGTCGACGCCGAGAAGCTGGCCGCCGCGGTTAATGACGCCACGCGCCGGGTGGTGGCAGCGCAGATCGCGGCCGGCATCGACGCCGGCAATGATGGCGAGCAGGCGCGCGAGAGCTTTTTCACCTACGTCCAACACTGTATGAGCGGCTTCGGTGGCGAGAGTCCCCGCCTGATGGGGCAGGACATGACCCACTTCCCCACCTACGGTGAGTTACGCCGCCGCACGACATCCGAGGAGCGCGTGGACCTCGCGCGGGCGCCGATGGCGATCGCCGAGGTACGGTATGTGGACCGCGGGCCGTTGGAGCGCGAATGCGCCATGTTCCGCCGTGTGTTGGACGAGCAGCCGTCCGGCTTCGTCGAGCCGTTCATGAACGCGGCCTCGCCGGGGATCATCGCCTGCGCCATGCACAACGCCCACTACCCGAATCAGGAAGCGTACCTTGGCGCGCTGGCCGACGCGCTACGCGTGGAATACGAGTACATCGTCGCCCAGGGCTTCATCCTCCAGATCGATGCGCCCGACCTGGCGATGGAGCGCCATATGTCCTTCCAGAAACGTCCTCTGGAGGAGTTTCTCGCGTTCGTCGACCTGACCATCTCCCTGATCAACCGTGCCCTCCTCGGAGTGCCCAAGGACCGCGTGCGCCTGCATGTCTGTTGGGGGAATTACGGCGGGCCGCACATCTTTGACGTGCCGATGGCGGCGGTGCTTCCACATCTGTATCGCGCGAACGTCGGGGCGCTGATGCTGCCCTTCGGCAATCCCCGCCACGCCCACGAGTATCGCTGTCTGCGCGACCTGCCTCCGCCCGCCGATATGCTCCTCATCGCCGGCGTGATTGATACCACGACCAACTATGTTGAGCATCCAGAACTGGTAGCCGACCGCATCGAGCAGGTGGCGCTGGCGGTGGGAAACCCACGGCGGGTGTTGGCCGGCACGGACTGCGGCTTTGAGACGGCCTCGGGCTTCAGCGCGGTGGCCGAGGAGGTCGTCTGGGAAAAGCTGCGCGCGCTCCGTGACGGTGCGGCGATTGCCAGCACGCGCCTGTGGCCGGCCTGATGCACGGAACGGCGTCGTTGCGGCTCGCGCGGGGTGCGACGGGCAAGGATCGCCAGGAGATACCCCGGCACAGTCAGATCGCGGCGATGGCGGAC
>JBBQJF010000063.1:0-18352 GCA_038325665.1 Dehalococcoidia bacterium
GGCACCGTTGTACCGTTGCGACTGCCCGCGGGTGGGGTCGTGTGTCAACAAGGCATCGCCAAAGGGCGGGCGTGTTTCTTCAGCCATCCGAATCACCGTACAGGGACCGTGCGCGTGCGTGTCTTGCAGACGCGCAAGCGCACGATCCCTGTACGGTGATTCGGATGGCTGAAGAAACACGCCCGCCCTTTGGCGATGCCGGGTTGCCACACGACCCCATCCGTGGGCAGTCGCAACGGTACAACGGTACGGAGATCGAGCGACTTCCCGTCACGCGATGTCACCGCTGCGCCTGTAGGCAAGGCGCGATACACTGGCAAAAACCGAACTGGTTCGTGGCTATGCGCCGTCCCCGCCCTGCTCGCTTCGCCATCACGATGCTCGCTCTTGTCGCCGTCCTCGGTACAGCGTGCCGTGATTCACGACCGCCGGCAGATTCACGGGCGATCGGGAATGTGATCGGGGGCGGCGCTGTGGCGGTCACGGCAGGCGTCGCCGATGCTCTGGTTAGCCCCGAGTCCACACCGGCACGGGGCGCGCCCGTGGCAGCAGTCCCTCCTACCGCGGGGACGACTGCGACTCCAACTCCCGCGACAAAGTCGACGGTGGCGCCGAGGCCGTCGATCGCGCCCCCACCCGGCCCGCAACCGCCCCGGCGCGTGGGTCAGACTCCGCCGCCACTGCTCGCGGCTGGGGCCGCACTGGTCTTGGATGGCGACTCGGGGGCAGTGCTGTTCGAGAAGGACGGCCACACGCCGCTGCCGCCCGCGAGCACGACCAAAATCCTGACCGCGATGGTGGCGCTGGAACGCGGGCGGCTCGATGACGAGGTGAACGTGACACTCGACGACCGCGCGTATTGGGGCAGTGTCATGGGGCTGCGCACCGGTGACCGCTTCACACTCCGTGACCTGCTGTATGGATTGATGCTGCCTTCCGGCAACGATGCCGCCTATGTGATCGCCGTCCACATCGCCGGCAGTGAACGCGACTTCGCCGGCCTGATGAACCAGCGCATGAGGGAACTGGGCCTGACCGAGAACGACTTCATCAACGCCAGCGGCCTCGGCCGGACCGAGACGAACAAAGTCTCCGCCTACGATCTGGCGCAGGTCACTCGCCACGCGATGACGAATCCGGAGTTCGCTACGCTCGCGGGCGCGCGGGCCTGGACGGCGCGCGGCTCGCGTGTGATCGGTATGCGAAATCTCAACGGACTGTTGTTCTCCTATCCGGGTGCCGATGGCGTCAAGATCGGCTACGGTGGCCGGAGCGCGGGCAACACGATCGTGGCCTCCGCGGTGCGGGGCGGAAAGCGCCTGTACGTGGTCCTGCTGAATGTGCCCGACCGCGACGGCGAGTCGATCAGGTTGTTTAACTGGGCATTCGCGGTTCACACCTGGGATGAACAATAGCGGGACGAGGTGGCCGGCATGACCGCGACGCATCCCGAGAATCGACCTCCTCTCAGCCGGATGCAGTCGGGGCTGATCATCGCCGGCTTGATGCTGGGGATGTCGCTGGCGGCGCTCGAAGCCACGGTGATCGGCACGGCCATGCCGACGATTATTGGCAAGCTGGGCGGGTTGTCGCTGTACTCGTGGGTGTTCTCCGCCTATCTGTTGACCTCGACCACGACCGTGCCGGTGTACGGTAAACTCGCCGACCTGTACGGGCGCAAGCCGGTGTTCTTGACCGGTGTCGGCGTCTTCCTGCTTGGGTCGGCCCTGTGCGGGCTGGCGCAATCGATGATCCAGCTCATCATCTTTCGCGCGGTGCAAGGCGTCGGCGCCGGCGCGGTGTTGCCGATGACGATGACGATCATCGGCGATCTGTTCTCGATTGAGCAGCGGGCACGGCTGCAAGGCTTCTTCAGCGGTGTGTGGGGCGTCTCCAGCGTTGCCGGTCCGGCGCTGGGCGGGATCATCACCGATACCGCCGGCTGGCGCTGGGTGTTCTACGTCAACCTGCCTTTCGGGCTGATCTCGGCCGGGATCATCGCCACGCTCTTGCACGAGAACATCGCGCACCGCGCCCGTTCTATCGACTACGCCGGCAGCGTCACCCTCACAGCGGGGCTGACAGCGCTGCTGTGGGGGTTACTCGAGGGCCGGACCTGGGGGTGGGGTTCCCCCGAAAGCATCGCCACCTTCTCCGCGGCGACACTACTGCTGCTCGTATTCCTCTGGATTGAGACCCGCGCCAAGGAGCCGGTGCTGCCACTGTCGTTGTTCCGCAACCGCATTATCGCGGTCGCTAGTCTGGGTGGTGCGCTCGCCGGCGCCGCTCAATTTGGCGTCACCTCGTTCGTGCCGCTGTTCGTGCAGGGTGTGAAGAACGGCACCGCCACCGACGCGGGCACGGTGGTCGCGCCGCTGTCGATGGGCTGGCCAATCGGCAGCATCATCGGCGGGCGGCTGATTGTGCGATTCGGCTACCGCGCGGCGACGCTGATCGGCGGGGTGTGTCTGCTGTTGGGCGGCGTGCTGCTGGCATTCGTGGGCGAATCCACGCCGCGGCCCTTCATCATCGTGCTGCTGCTGCTGATCGGTTTGGGCATGGGCTTCACCAGCAGCGCCTTCGTGATCGCGGTGCAGAACGCGGTGCCGTGGGGACAGCGCGGCGTCGCCACCGCCACCAACCAGTTCTTCCGCACCATCGGCGGCAGCGTCGGCGTCGCCGTGTTGGGCGCGGTCCTGGTCGCGCGGTGGGCCGAGGGAGCGGTCGCCGGCGAGGGCGGGCGCGGCCGGAGCAGTGTTCTGCTCGACCCCGAGCGACGCGCGGCTCTCCCGCCCGATGTGCTCGCGTCGATGCAAAGCTCGCTCGCGGATGCGTTGCATGTGGTGTTCGTGCTCGTCGCGGCGCTGACTGTCTTGGTGTTTCTCACCGTACTCTTCTTCCCCAAGGGCCGCGCGCAGGATCTGGCCGCCACACACGGCGCGCCCTCGCCGCCCGACGAGGACACGACGCGGCCGGTCGCACGCGGCGCCGCGCGGGTGGCCGCAAACCCGCCGCGGACCGACGGGCAGAGCGGTCTGGGGCCGGCGACGGGCGGATAGCGCGCGACTATGGTTCGGCGCGACCGGTCAATCCCAGGCGCGGTACGGCGTGGTTACACGACCGTGCGTGAGACTCGGGGCGGAGCCGTCTGGCTGATCGCGCGGCTTCACTCCATGCACGCGCCTATGCGAACTCTTCGGCGTCGCGTTGTTGCTCGCGTGGGGCGCGCCAGGAGATACGCCCGCGCCAGACGAGAAAGCCAGCGGCGAGCAGGATCGCGGTGGTGAACAGACTGACCACGAACACGGTGAGCGATGGCCGCATCTCCGGGCCGTACAGGGTCGAGGGGGAAAGTGCCTTCACGGCGGGGTAGGCGCCGATGTTGGTGAGGACTTGCAGCAACGAGGCGGTAAGGCTGATACCGGGGAGCGCGAGGTCGTCACGTCGGGGGCGCTTGACCACGATGAAGACGACATCAAGGTCCGGGCGCACCACGCCAAACCGCGCCGCGAGCAGCGACAGCCCGATCACGGCCCCGGCCACCAGCAGGATGAGCAGCGGCACGACCGCGCTGGCGACGCCGATGCCCGTGCGGCTCGCCGCGAACAACAGCAGCCCCGCGCCCGCGAGCGCCTTCGCGCCCGCGGCCCAGTGCGGGATGAAGATCGCCGAGGCGGCGAGGTGTATCGTCGTGGCGTCGCTCGTGTTGGCCTCCGAAATGGGCAGCCGCCAGATGTTCGGCGCGACGATGTAGGCGGTGCCGGTCGCGGTTTCGAACAGCGCGAACACACCGACGAACTGCCATTCAGTCCATTCGCCCAGTCCGCCGAGGGCAGCGATTGTCAGGAAGGCGCCGACCAAGTTGAGAAACGTCAGCACGAACCCCAGCAGCAGCCCGCGCCACGCCGGCCGGCTGGCGGGCTTCGATTGGACCTTGGCGCGGGCGGAGCGCTGATCGGTGCTCATGGAGGCTCCGCCGCGGTCAGTTCCGCGATCACCCCGGCATAGTCACCGGCGAGCAGGGCGGTGACGTTGAGCCGAAGTCCGGTGAACATCCGGCTCGCGATTACCCCACGGTCGTCCGGCTCGCGGCGCACGTATTGGTCGGCCTGGAGATCGAACCAATCGAAGCCGTGGTCGAGCACACGCCATACGAGATACTCCTGCACGCCCGCGCGCCGGTATAACTCCTTCTTGTCGTGCAAGTCGTAGGACGCGCTGCTGGCCGCCACCTCCGACACGAGTTCGGGAGCGCCTTCGAGATATCCATCGGGCGTGCGGCGAACGGAGGCGTCCGCGGTATCGCAAAACAAGAAGCCATCCGGTTGGACCTCACCATCATCGGTGAGGAAGATGGACGCATTGCTGCCGGACCTGACGTCTGGCGTCCCGAGGGCGTACATGGCGAGCCACGTGACCATGATCGTGGCTGGTTCATCATGTACATCGAATCGAGTTGGAGACGGCACGTACACCACCCCATTGATTAGCTCGGCCCGGCGAATATCAGGCCGCGCGTCGTAGCGACGGTGAAAGTCCTCACGCGTCAATCGATCACCGGACTCTAACCAGACGAGTGTCTCGGTAGTCGTCGCCATCCTTGCGCCTCCACACGACCCGGCGGCAGATCTCGCACCCCATCTCCCTTTCCCGAGAGTGAGGGGAGAGAGCGGAATCCACTCGTTCAGTCTACTATCCGCGACGGGGCGGCGGGCGAGAAACAGGCCGAGGGCGCCGCCGCGATGATACGCGGAAGCGCCCTCGGGTGACAGTCGCGCCGGCAGTGGGTTACGAGGCCGCGGCGACCGGCTCACGCACGGACTGGTGGAAGGCGATCTGGTGATCCTCGGCGTCCACCACGATATGGTCGCCGTCGCGGAAGCCGCCCTCGAGGATCTTCAGCGCCAGCGGGTCGAGCACCCGCCGCTGGAGCGTGCGCTTGAGCGGACGAGCGCCGTACACGGGGTCGTATCCCTCCTCGATCAGCAGGTCTTTGGCCGTGTCGCTGAATTCCACCGTGATCTTGCGCTCGGCCAGCCGCCGGGCGAGGCCGCGGAGTTGAATCTCGATGATCTCACGCAACTGCTCCCGCGTGAGGCCGCGGAACACCACGATATCGTCAACCCGGTTGAGGAACTCGGGCGGGAAGTGGTTCTGAAGCGCCTCCAATACAAGAGCGCGGGACTTCTCCTCGTCCGTTACCCCGAACTGCTGCACGAACTGTCCGCCGATATTGGACGTCATGATAATCACGGTGTTGCGGAAGTCCACGGTCCGCCCCCGCGCGTCCGTCAGCCGGCCGTCGTCCAGTACCTGCAACAGCGTCTTGAACACGTCCGGGTGAGCCTTCTCGATCTCATCGAACAGCACCACCGCGTACGGCTTGCGCCGCACCGCCTCGGTCAACTGTCCGCCCTCGTCGTAGCCGATGTAGCCGGGCGGGGCGCCGACCAGCCGCGACACCGTATGGCGCTCCTGGTACTCGCTCATGTCGAGCCGGATCATCGCGCTGTCATCGTCGAATAGGAACTCGGCCAGCGCCTTCGCCAGCTCCGTCTTGCCGACGCCGGTTGGGCCAAGAAAGATGAAGCTGCCCAACGGCCGGTTCGGATCCTGCAACCCGGCACGGGCGCGGCGAATCGCGTTGCTCACCGCACGAATCGCCTCGTCCTGGCCGATGACGCGCCCGTGCAGACGGTCCTCCATGTGGATCAGCTTCTGTACCTCACCCTCCATGAGACGTGAGACGGGGATGCCGGTCCACTTCGCCACGACCTCGGCGATGTCCTGCTCGTCCACCTCCTCCTTCACCAACCCACCACGCGTCTGGATGTCTTGCAGGGTAGCTTCCTGCTCTTGGAGCTTCTGATCGAGCGCGGGTAGCGCACCGTAGCGCAAGCGCGCGGCCGTTTCCCAGTCGGAGGCCCGCTCCGCCTGATCGATCTGATGGCGGACATGTTCTTGCTGTTCCTTCAGCTCACGCGCCGCCTGAATCGCGCCCTTCTCATGGGTCCATTGCGCCCGAAGCGCGTCTGCCTGCTCCTTAAGGTTGGCCAGTTCTTCCTCGAGATGCGCCAGACGTTCGCGCGAGGCGGGATCGGTCTCTTTCGCCAGCGCCACCCGTTCGATCTCTAACTGGGTGACGCGACGGTGAACCTCGTCAAGCTCGGCCGGCATCGAGTCGATCTCCATGCGTAGCCGCGCGGCCGATTCATCGACAAGATCAATCGCCTTGTCGGGCAAGAAGCGGTCGCTGATGTATCGGTGGGACAGCACGGCCGCCGCCACCAGTGCACTGTCCTTGATGCGCACGCCGTGGTGGACTTCGTACCGTTCGCGCAGGCCGCGCAAGATACTGATCGAATCCTCGACCGTTGGTTCGGACACGAGCACGGGCTGGAACCGCCGCTCGAGGGCCGGATCCTTCTCGATATGCTTACGATACTCGTCGAGTGTCGTGGCGCCGATCGCGTGCAGTTCGCCGCGGGCGAGCATTGGCTTGAGCATGTTGGAGGCGTCCATCGCCCCCTCGGCCGCGCCCGCGCCGACGACGGTGTGCAACTCGTCGATGAACAGGACGACGCGGCCCTGCGCGTCCAGCACCTCCTTGAGCACCGCCTTCAGCCGTTCCTCGAATTCGCCCCGGTACTTGGCGCCCGCCACCAGCGCACCGAGGTCAAGCGAGACGATCCGCTTATCCTTCAGACCTTCAGGCACATCGCCGCGGACAATGCGTTCGGCCAGACCTTCAGCGATGGCGGTCTTGCCCACGCCCGGCTCGCCGATCAGGACCGGGTTGTTCTTGGTGCGGCGGGAGAGCACCTGGATCACGCGGCGGATCTCCTCGTCGCGGCCGATCACCGGGTCGAGCTTACCGTCGCGGGCGAGGGTTGTCAGGTCGCGGCCGTACTTCTCCAACGCTTGATACTTGCCCTCGGGGTTCTGGTCGGTGACGCGCTGGCCGCCGCGCACCGTCGTCAATGCCTGGAGCACGCGCTCATGGTCGATATTAGCTCGGCTGAGAGCCTTCGCGAGCGCGCCGTCGCGCACACCGCAGAGCGCGAGTAGGAAGTGCTCGGTGGAGACGTACTCATCCTGAAGGCGCTTCGCCTCGTCGTCGGCCGCGCGGGTGACGCTGCTGAGCCGGCCGGAGAGATAGACCTGATTTGAGCCGTACACCTTTGGGAATCCGCTCAGTGCCTCGCGTGTCTCACGGGCGAGCGCGGAGGGGTCGGCGCCCAGGCGGCGCACGACCTCGGGCGCCACACCGCCGTCCTGCTCGAGCAACGCCACGAGCAGATGTTCCGGCTCGACCTGGTTATGCTGAAGTCCCTCCGCCAATTCCTGGGCGGTGACGATCGCCTCGCGTGCCTTCTCGGTCAATCGATTCGCGTTCATGCCTTCGCCTCCCATCGCCATCGTGAAGTCGGGTCGTGTGCACTGAGACGTGAGGGACGGGACCGCGGCCACGGTTCGGCCCCCGTCTCTTGGCGTCCCTGCTGGTTCTTGACTACATTATACTCAAGGAGCCAATCTTGACAATAGCTTGTGAAGGAAGTCTTGGGTCGCCAGCCAAGAGACGCGCCCATTCGTAGGGCCAGGGTCACAGCGTGGCGCGGACGGGGGATACGGATGATAGTGGGGAGAGCGGTTTGGAACGGGCACTCCCTTGAGGCATGCCCTGTCGCCGAACAACGGGTACGTGGCCGCCACGACGGGAACCGACGCGGGCGCACCTCCGAATCGACGTGGGCGATTGCTGGGCAGCGATGCCCACCGGGAGCGCCACCAATTGTGACCGCTCGCTTGTGGCGGGAACATCAGGATTCTCTCGGGGCTTGCTCGATAAAGGGACGCCTCATTGGGGCGCGCCGCCGCCGCGATTCGTGCCCGGCCCTTGCCGGGACATATGGCGGGGCGACGGCGAGCATGGGACCGAGGGGGTGGAAGCGATGACGCCTGACTCGTGCCCACGGTGAGGCGCGGTCGGGGCAGTCAAGGTGTGGCGGCCGCCCGCATCCACGAGCCAAACAGGCGATTCCTGGTTAGGAAACCGTCGGCACGCCATGGTCCTCCCAAGGGGATTCGAACCCCTGTACCCACCTTGAAAGGGTGGTGTCCTGGGCCTCTAGACGATGGGAGGAGACGCGACGATTATAGCATACCGTTCAGACGTTCATGAATGACTTCAGCTCGTCAATCATCACGCGCGGGGCGAAGGGCATCCGCACCAGCGCCGCGCCCGCCGTCCACTCCCAGCCAACATGGGGGACGGTCACGCGCGGTGCGCCGGAGACCAGCCGCGCGAGCAGTATGCGGCTGTTCGGGGGCTGAAGCGCGGCACCGGGCGGCGGGTTAACGAAGCCGCTGATCTCGACCTCCATGCCCGTGGCCTGGCGGGCATGGCCGCGCAGCGCGTCCTCGTCGTCCACCTCGGCCGGCGTGAGTTGGAGGCGCGGAAGTTCGACCACGCCCGGCTCCGTCTCCAAGAGGAAGACGACCGTCGCGCCGCCGATCGAATTGATGAGAAACAAATGGAGGATAACCGCGTCGTCGGCCATGATCGGACCCCCAGCAGTGGAGATGACGGCGGCGCCACGATCCGGATCAGCGCCGGCGGCCGCGACGACCGCCTAGTCCCAGTTCTGGCATGCGCCAGCGGCAGGGCAGCCCCTCCGTACACACCCATCAGCAGCAGTCCCACGGCGGCAGCCGACCGGCCCTGAGCCACCGCCCCGGCCAGCGCCGCGGACCCGGTGACGGCGAATCCGCCGAGGACAGCGCAGTCGGTCACACCGCGACGCATACGCCATGGTATGAGCGCCCCGGCGAGCAGTCCGGCGCCAACCCCGGCCGCGGCAACTCCGACCACGACAGCGCGCTCGGAATCAGCGGCCAGCGCACAGAGCGCCGCGAAGACGCCGCCAGTGATCGCGTGGAGGATCGCGGTCGCGGTGCGAAGAAATCCTGCCTTCACGCGATTTCCTCCACGGGCCGCGTGCCGCGACGATAACAGTGCCATCAGTATAGCGCGGGCGCGCGATTGGCGCGGCGACGGCAGCGGGGGCGCCATGGGTAGATCGGGTCCCGGCACCGCTCTGCTCGTACACGAAACGAACGCGCCGGGCGCGCTCCCAAGCGGCTTAGGCGCGGCTGACTGCCGTATGATGCCCTGATGAACCGACGAGGAGTCCGGCTCTACGGCGGATTGAGCGCCGGCGTGGTGGCGGTGTCGTGGGCGGCGATCTTCATCCGGCTCGCCGAAGCGCCGGCGCTCTCGCAGTCCGCGTACCGGATGCTGTTCGCCGCCGTGCCCGTGGCGCTGTTTGCCGCCGTGCGCCGGCGCGCCGAGCTGCGGGCGTTGCGGCGTGAGCAGGCGCTAACGCTCCTCGTGTCAGGCCTTGCTCTCGCGCTCCACTTCGCCACCTGGATCGCATCCCTAAGCCGGACGACCGTCGCCAGCTCGGTGGCGCTGGTGACCACTCAGCCGGTGTGGGTCGCGCTGCTCGCGATCGTCGTGCTGCGGGAAGCCGTCAGCCGCGCGACGGCCGTGGCAATCGTGGTTGCCACGCTGGGTGGGGTGATCATCGGCGGGGCCGATATCGCCGTCAGCGGTCAGGCGCTGATCGGCGATGCGCTCGCGGTGGTGGGGGCCGTATGCGCGGCAGTGTATTTCATCGCCGGCCGGCGCGTTCGAGCGCACTTGTCGCTGGCGGCGTACGTGGGTGTGGTGTACTCCATCGCGGCCGGTGCGCTGGTGGTGAGCGCGATCGCCGCCGGTCAGCCGCTCGTCGGATTCTCGGGCCGCACCTGGGTAATGATCGCGCTGATGGCGCTGATTCCGCAGCTCATCGGCCACTCGTTGCTCAACTGGTCGTTGCGGTATCTGTCGGCGCCGTTCGTCTCGGTCGCGATTCTGGGCGAACCGGTGATATCGACAGCACTCGCCGCGCCGATCCTGGGTGAGCGGCCAGGTCTCGTGCGCATCGTTGGGGGAGCAATCACCCTGTTGGGCGTCTATCTCGCGGTGCGCGCGGAACGCCCACCGGACGAACTGCCCGCGACCCGGTCCCGCTCCGGTGACGCTAGTGCCCTGGACCCGAGTGCTCAGGAGCGCGCGGGCGCGGACGCGCCCGTGGAAGCGACGCGGACGGAATCCGACTATCGATCCTGACGGACACCGCGCAGCGCCTCCACGACCGCCGGCAGCAACACCCCCGACGGGCCGCGCAATACCACGGTCGCATGAGGTGTGAACGGCGTGTCATCAATGTTGGCCTCAATGAGTATCCCACCCTGTTGCAGTACCTGGGCGGCGTAACCCGCGGCCGGATAGACGGTGGCCGACGTGCCGATCACGAGCATGACATCGCACCGCTCCGCCTGACGCCCGCACTCGGCCAGCGCCGCCGTCGGGATCGGCTCTCCAAACATCACCGTGTCCGCCTTGACCAGACCGGAGCAGGCCGGGCACGACGGCGGCGCCTCATCCTCGGACACCTCCCGCACCGGCTCGCGCCGGCCGCAGTCCACGCAGCGGAGCATGGTGCGATTGCCGTGAATCTCGGTAATCGCCTGGCTGCCGGCCTGTTGGTGCAGGTCATCGACGTTCTGCGTGATGATGTGCTTGAGCACACCCATCCGTTCGAGATCGGCCAGGGCGATGTGGCCGGGATTGGGCCGCGCACCGGCGATCGCTCGGGCGAACTCCGGGGGATTGCGGATCTGCTCTAATCGCTCCAGCCACCAGGCGCGGGGGTCAGCTTGGAATCGCTGGTACTGATTCATCGGCGGCTCACCGAACCGGGTCCATAATCCGCCTTCGCCCCGAAAGGTCGGGATGCCGCTCTCTCGCGACAGTCCGGCGCCGACCAGCGCGACGACATGTCGCGCCTCGGCGAGCAGCGCCGCGGCGCGGCGCACGGAATCGTCCATCGCGATAACCTCCGTGAACGTGGGGAACGCGGCGGCGTTCATTGTCCTCCGAACGAATGCGTGACCCGCGACTCCCTGCCCGCGAGGTGAACGTGGGGCCACGAGCGCTCCCCTACAGCGGTGCGTAGTAGCTGCACGCGAAGCGCACCCACGCACTGTACTCGTCGTCCGTGAGCGGGCCGCGCCGCGCCGCACCGGACAGGCGCAGCGCCGCGAAGGCATCGACGGCCGCCGCGATCCGTTCGCGGGTGTGCGGGTCGAACCCGGACTTGCTGGCGCCGATACGGTTCAGCTCCTGCTCAATGTAGATGTACCACTCGGGATCCATCTCGCCGAAGGCGCGCTGCCACGTTGCCTCGGTCCGGGGAAACTGCTGGGCACAGATGCCGCAATACCGCTCCCCGTCGAAACGATACTCGTCGTCGGACGCGCCGCAATGCATACACCAAGGGCACAGCACTATCAACTTCCTCCGCCGCTCTCCCGCCGCGCGGACGCTCGGCCCTGGTGGACCCGCTGGGCGGCATGCGCCGTCCACGACACCGCGCGAGCCTGGAGCGGCCACGATACGCGTAGCATTCCGGCCGGCGCTGCTGGGACACGCCGGCCGGCTTAACCGGCGATGAATGAGAGCCGCACGGTTCGGGTCCGGTTGTCCACGTTCGTATCGATCAGCACGAGCGACTGCCACATGCCCAAATCGAGCCGGCCCGCGCGCACCGCTAGCACCAGCGCGGGACAGATCAGCGCCGGTAGGAGATGATCGCGGCCGTGACCCGGCGAACCATGCCTGTGGCGGTAGCGGTCCTCGAGCGGCAATAGGTCAGCCAGCAGCGTGATCAGGTCCGGCTCGCTGCCGGAGCCGGTCTCGATCAGCGCGAGACCGGCGGTCGCGTGGGGCAGGAACACATGTAGCAGTCCATCGCCCCGGCCGGCGAGGACCTGATTGACCTGATGCGTCAGGTCGAGCACGGCCGGCTCGCTGCCGGTTTGTACCTCAAGCTCGTGCGTCCACATGAATGTCTGTCCCGCTGACCACCTCGGGGTCGCTTCGTCCACCGTCGCACCCGCGAGCACGACGGCGGCCGCTATTGCTGCACCAGCATGATACGGTTGCCCTCGGGGTCGAGAATGCCGGCAACGGTGGGGCCGCCGGGCGTGTCGCGCGGCTGGCCGAGCGCCTTACCGCCCAACTCCACCGCCTTCTCCCGCGACGCGCCCAGGTCGCGCACCTGGATGAACAGCGAGACACCGGGATGGCTTCCCTCCCGGATGTGGCCGATCGGACCCGGCTCCGGCCCGCCAATCCCGGCCCGGATGCGGATCAGCGGGTCGCCCTCGAGCGACCAATTGAACATCTGCCCATAGAAGTCGCGCAGCTTCGCCGGGTCGCGGGCCTGAATCTCCCAGGCCACGACCGGCAGTGCCCAATCGTCCATCATCGCACTATCTCCGTCGCGGATGAATACGCCCACTCTAGCCTCCACGTACAGGGACAGGCAACTCACGAGCACAGCGCGAGCAGTGAGCACAGCGCCGCGAGACGTGAGGCGGCTGGTCGGTGCCGCAACCAGCGCATGACCGGCCGCCGCCCGGCGTGCCAGGGACTCCAGCCGAGAGGCGGCGAAAGGACCGGCCACCGCGGCCGGCCCCCTCGTTGTTACACGCCATTCTGCATCAGAACGACGACCGCGCCGGCGCACCGGCAAGCCGCGTCAGCGCGCGGTCCGCTCCAGCGCCCGGGCGAGGCGGCGGCTGGCGTCGGCGAGCCGGTCCTCGGACTCGTAGCTGAAGGCGAGACGTAGGTTTTGCTGGCCTTTGCCGTTGGCAAAGAAGGACATGCCGGGGATCACCTGAACACCCTCCTCGCCGGCGGTCTTCAGCACGGCGGGCAGGTCGGTACCCTCGGGCAAGGTCATCCACACGAAGAAGCCGCCCTCGGGTCGTGTCCAAGTGGCGTACTTGGAGCACGTCTCGTCGAGCGCACTCAGCATCGCGTCGCACTTCGCATGGTACACCCCGCGCATCTTGGCGACATGGGGTTCATGGTGGCCGTCCTCAATGTATTGGGCGATGATGTGCGAGGCGAACGGGCTGGTGCCGTTGTCGAAGCGCATCTTCGCGGTGGCGTCAACGTAGTCCTTCGCTCCCTGGATCCAGCCGACGCGGATGCCGGTCGCGATGATCTTACTGAACGAGCCGCACCGAATCACGCCGTCGCCGCCGCTGAGCGACAGGATCGAGGGCACCGCGTCGCCCAAGAACCGCAATTCGCCGTAGGGATCATCCTCGAGAATCAGCACGCGGTGGCGGGCGGCGACCTCGATCAACTGCTTACGCCGCTCGAGCGTGGCCGTGGTTCCCATCGGGTTCTGGAACGTCGGGATGGTATAGATCAGCTTCGGTCGCCGCCCCTCGGATTCGAGCCGGTCGAACAGCTCGTCCAGCTCATCGATACGAATACCGTGCTCGTCGAGCGCCACGTTCTCGACGCGTGTTTGGTACGCCCGCAGGATGCGGAGGATTCCGCCCCACGCCGGCGCCTCGACGACCACGGTGTCGCCCGGGTCGATGAAGGTATCGACGACGTTGTGCAGCGCCTGCGATGACCCACTCGTGAGCGTGACGTTGCCCGCGGTGTAGCCGAGACCGGGCTGCTGGTCGATGCGCGACGCGATCAGATCGCGCAGACCTTCATAGCCATAGTTCCCGCCGTACTCGAGCGCCCACTTGGCGTCGGGCGAGGTCAGCACCTTGCGCGTCGCATCAAGCAATTGCTCGTACGGAAGCGAGTTGGGGTCGGGGACGCCGCCGGTGAGAGGGATGGCATCCGGTCGCGATGGCGAGGCCCAGGCCCCGGCCGGCATCGCCCGCGCCCGGATGTTCATCAAACCTTCAAGCGCCGCCGCCGCCCAAGGCGCGCCGGCCTCTGGCTGGGCGGCGGTGGTGGTCTTATTCACGAGTACGCTCCTGGTGGGCCATGAGGGGCAGGACGGGGAACGGCGAACGAGCGCGCCTGACGTGACGCGCATGATGACTTCGACCCCGCGGACTCATTTTCCGGTTTTCGCATCCTCATCTGGCACTTGTCATTACTATTCATCCTACCGCGAGGAGACGTAGAGTCAACCGCGATGACTCCGTGCGCCGTCCAGCGATCGGACGCGGTGGACTGTATGGCCTCCTTCGGCGGCATCACGATCGCCTTGGAATGAGGGCATTGTTGACGGAATTTGAATGCATGGCGAATGAAAAGTCCGCGCGCCGGGGTTAACCTTCTTTTCGAGGGTGCGTTCAAGCTGGTGTACCGAGTCCGGCGGGCAACCGCCGTCGCGGGCTGCACGGTCCCGGCGTTTCAAGGGGGCTAACGTCGGGGCCGTGCATTTTTTTGCCCGGCGCTGGCCCGACCGCGTCAGATACCTCTCGGCGGGGCGGCGCCGCGCCGATGCTAACGACATCACGGTGATCGTGGCCGTCGCGCGGGGTTCGACCCGGATAATCCCGAGTCTCGCCCGGATGTATTGCCCCGGTATGCGTGATTAGCCGAGTCCCGCGTCCCCGCCAGGGTGTGTACTATGGTGGCAGAAGCCGCGCCCCGGCCCGCCGGTGCGCCTCGCTCCCAGGAGGCCCGTTTGAACGTGTCGCAACCACGCGCCGTGAGCCGGCGACGAGCTGTCTCGCGGCGCATTGACGCCCTGCCCGCGTCCGGTATCCGCCGGTTTTTTGACATTATCGCGTCGATGGAAGACGTGATCTCCCTCGGTATCGGTGAGCCTGACTTTGAGACGCCTGTCAGCATCAGTGCGGCGGCGGTGCGAGCGATCGAGGGGGGCGCGACCAGCTACACCTCGAACTACGGCCTGATCGCGCTTCGTCGAGCGATCAGCGATATGCTCGACCGCCGGTACGGTGTCATGTACGACGCCGAGGGCGAGCTGATCGTGACGACTGGCGTCAGCGAGGGGTTGAATGTTGCCTTCCAAGCTCTGCTTGACCCGGGCGACGAGGTATTGATGCCCGAGCCGTATTACGTGGCCTACCCGCCGAACGTGCTGCTGGCCGGCGGCGTGGTTGTCCCCGTGCCGACGTTTCAGGAGCACGGCTTCCGCATCCAGGTCGCCGACCTAGAGGCCGCCGTGACCGACCACACCAAGGTCTTGATGCTCGGCTATCCGTCAAATCCGACAGGCGCGGTGCTGGACCATGATGATCTGAGCGCGCTCGCCGGATTCGTTGAACGCCATGACTTGTTCGTGGTCGCGGATGAGATCTACGACCGCCTCACCTACGGCACGCGACACATCTCGTTCACCTCGATGCCGGGAATGCGCGAGCGTACCGTGCTGCTCGGTGGGTTCTCCAAGTCCTACGCGATGACCGGCTGGCGACTCGGCTACGCGGCCGCGCCGCGCGAGCTGCTGGAAGCGATGATGAAGGTGCATCAGTACGTGATGATGTCGGCGCCGACGGCGGCGCAGTACGCGGCGCTGGAAGCCCTGACCGGGGGTGAGGAGCACGTCCTCTCGATGGTGGCGGAGTACGACCGGCGACGGCGACTGATGACCGACGGGTTCAATCGCATCGGCCTGACATGCTTCGAACCGCGCGGCGCCTTCTATTGCTTCCCCGATATTCGTTCGACCAGCCTCGACGATGAGACGTTCAGCGAGCGGCTCTTGTGGGAAGAACGGGTGGCGGTCATCCCTGGCCGCGCGTTCGGCCAGTCGGGCGCCGGGCACGTCCGCGCCTGCTACGCGACCTCGCCTGACCAGATCACGGTCGCCCTCGAACGCATTGGCCGCTTTGTTGCCCGCCTCCATAACGGCGCGCATTGACTTCACGCGCCCTGACGGATGAGCGACCGCGACCTCCCTGTCCGTCGGCGCGCACCCAACCACGGCACGAGCAGCGGCAGCGCCGAGCGCTCTCGCGGCCGGCGCCCATGCACGGCCGATTGACTTGACGCTCCACCGCGGCGGTCGCACCCTGTCAGAGAGGGCGCCGACATGACGAAGCCGTGGGACGACGAGAATACCGGGGGCGAGGACCTCGAACTCAGCATCCAACAGGTCGCCGTGGCGCAGGAGCCGGATGGCTCGTACCGGATCGTGCTGCGCACGACGCGCGGCGATATCCCCGGCATCTTGCATGTGTGCGAGGGCGAGTCGGGCGCGGTCATCTTCGTCGGCGGCGCGTCCGGAGGACTCGACGGGCCGGCCGGCGGGGTGTACGCCCGCGTGGCCCCCGCGCTCGTCGAAGCCGGCGTCAGCGTGGTACGGCTGGACTATCGTCGCCCGAACGAGTTCGAGGAATGCGTGCTCGATGTGCTCGCGGGCGCGTCGTTCCTCAAGGGGATTGGCGCGGAGCGGGTCGTGCTCGCGGGTCACAGCTTCGGCGGAGCGGTCGTGATTCGCGCGGGCGAGTTGTCGCCGCTGGTCACCGGCGTCGTCGCGATGTCGAGCCAGTTGCACGGCACGGATGGGATTGCCGGTCTTGCCCCCCGTCCGCTCCTGCTCGTACATGGGATGGATGATCAAGTGCTGGAGGCGACCGCCAGCGAAATCCTCTATCAGCGCGCGCAAGAACCCAAACGCCTGGTGTTGTACGCGGGCGCCGGCCACGGCCTGACCCAGTCCGCCGGCGACCTGCACGATTTACTGCTCGAGTGGATACCGGAACACGTCCGACCGTCGTCCGGCGACCCTTCGTAGACAGGGCCGCGCCGGAGGGTGGCGCGGCTATCCCGGTGGGGGAACCTCATGCAGAGCGAACGTCTCCAGTCGTCCCGACTCTCGACGGGAGAGCCGGTGAACCAGTCCGCGGCGCTGCCGGCGCGAGTGGCGCGCGGGGTGTGGGACTGGCTGTTCGGTCCTCCAAGAGTCCACGAGCTGGAAGACGGCACGCTGCGCGTACGGTTGATGGGGCGGACGTTCACGGCGTCGGATAGCGAGGGGCTTTTCGCATCAGTCAACCGCGAGCGCGATCGGTTGCTGCAGGCGGTGACGAAGCTGCACGATGGCGCCGGGTCGCGGCCGTACCTCTCCATGTCCCGTATGGGTCCGGGCGATATCTATCAGCGCGAACTGCAGCGGATCGAGGACCGGCTCGCGGTCTACAATCACTTTCTTGGACGATTGGTTCAGACGACGCGGCGCGGCCAATGAGGCCACACCGCTCTCCCCTACTCGGTGTCAGCTTCAGTCATCGCCAAGCGGCGTGGCTCGGTCTCGACCCGCCGCTGGTGCTCGAGTGGTTGTTGCGCGATGTAGGTGTGCGGCGGCTGCGGCTGTCGGCCTTCTGGGACGAGATCGCGCCCGAACCGGGACGGCTCGACTTTGAGCCGCTCCAGCCCTGGCTCCGTTTGGCGGCGCGCTACGACGCGAGGGTGCTGATGACGGTCGGCGTCAAAGCCCAGCGCCACCCGGAGTTCTACCCGCCGCCGTGGCTCACCGACGTGCATCCCATCCCGCACGGCGCGCGCCTCGACGACCATCCCCGCGTTGTCGCGATGCTGGTGCTGATGCTTGAACGGCTCACGGCGTTTCTGGCCGACTTTGACGTGATTGAGGCGTGGCAGGTGGAGAACGAGCCGTTTCTTCCCGTCGCCCGCCGTACCGTGGGCTGGCAAATATCTCCCGACTTGCTGTCTCACGAGATCGAGGTGGTGCGCGACGCCGACCCGCGCCGCCGGCCGGTGGTAGTCAACCACGGCAGCGCCACCGCGTTCGACCGCGCCTGGCGTCCCGCGCTGGCCGCCGCCGATGTGCTGGCGCAGGATGTGTACACGCGCCGGCCGGTGCAGCGCCGGCCGTGGCGGTACCTCAACCTGCACGCCCTCGGTCCTCTCGCGCCGGGACTGCGCGGTCAGGCGCTCGCGGCGGCGCGAATGGGCAAGCAATTCTGGATCACGGAGCTGCAAGCCGAGCCGTGGGAGCGGGACGAAATTCCGGCGCTCGACCCGGCCGCGATCGGCAGCATCTCGCCGGAGCAGATTCGGGCTAACCTGCGGCTCGCGGGGCGCGCGCTGCCAAGGCGGGTGTATCTGTGGGGCGCTGAATGGTGGCGCTTCATGGCCGAGCGTCACGGCGACCGGCGCTACATCGAGCTGGCGCGCGAACTGTTCCAGGCCGAGGCGCTGTAGCGCCACGGCCGTGCGGACGCGACCCCGCGGCGGCGAATCTGCCGGCCGGTATCCGAGCACACCCTACTGACGCGACTCGGCGGCTGACTCCTCATTCCGCGCCTCACGGTCCATCCGTTCCGGCGCGGACATACCCATGAGATGCAGTGTGCGCGCGAGGGCGATGCGCGCGGCAGCGACGAGCTTCAGCCGCGCCAGGGTCAGCGTCTCGTCATCGGTGATCACCCGCACGTCACGGTAGAAGTCCCCGTTGAAGGTCGCGGCGAGATCGGTGGC
>JBBQJF010000064.1:0-18154 GCA_038325665.1 Dehalococcoidia bacterium
GCGGAGACGCGGAGGGCGCGGAGGAGACGTAAGAATTCAAGGACGGAGGGCTTTTGGGGGAGACTTGATCCATTTGTATACTCCCTCCGCGCCCGTCTCAGCGTTCTTCGCGTCTCCGCGGTTCACCCGTCACCCTGGACCTGGCGACAAGCACCACCTATTTCGTGCTTCCACGGCGCCTTTGCGTCCTCCGCGTCTCGGCGGTTCACTGGTCCCCTCCGGCCTGGCGCATCTCCCGTGGGTCGATGCCCTGCCCTTCGCACCAGGCGGCGTAGGCTAGCGGCGAGATCTCGGAGGGCTTGATCTCGCTGCGTCCGCCCCAAAAGACGTTGGTGTAGGAGACGGGGATGCCCGTCTCCGCCAGGTGCGCGTCAATCGCGGCCTTGTGCGCCAGTACCTGAACTTTCTCCAGGCCGTGGGCAACGCCCATGATGTTGACGTTGCGGAACTCGGGACCGCCCTCGCGCCAGTAGGCGTGCGTCATGATGTAGTGGCGGCCGACCTCCTGGCCCGCGTCGATCTCGCGTCCCGGCGGCACCGCCCAGTGGAACAGCGCGTTGTAGCGGGTGACGCGCTGGCTGTCCGCCAGCGGCTTCACGTGTTCGAGAAACGTTGAGAAACGGCCGATCACCTTGCGTCGGTTGAGCGCATGCGCCACCTCGTGGAACGTGTCGAGCGGCACACCCGCCTCCAACGCGCGCGGCGCCCACAGATCGGGCGTAATCTCGTCCGGCTCAAACTCGCGCTTGAGCGCGGTGAGCACCCGCCAATCCAGATCGTTCAGTACGACGATCTTGGTGTCGGTCACGTCCGCGGGACTGTCCGCCCGGGCTCCAGGCTCCATGCCGCGGCGGCGCACATGGCCGACGCCGAGTGCGAACAGCCGTTTGGCGGGCATCAGCCGGTAGTGCTCGGCCCCCACCCGCGCCGCCAGGTAGTCAGCGTGCTTGTCAATGGAATAGCCCCGCGGTACCTTGAGCGTCGTCCACAGCCGGTAGTTTGACCCGGCGGTAGCCGCATCGGTGGTGCGAATCACGACGTGGCCGGAGAACGGGTCATCTTGGAACATGGTGTCGAAGGCGGCGTCGAGCCGCTCGGCCGGTACCTGCCAGGCGGCGAGTGCGCCCTTTGCCAGATTGGTCGCCATCAACGTCTGACGCACGCGCCGGATCACACCGGCGCGCAGCATCGCCCGTACCCGCTCGTATACCACCGCCACCGGCACGCCCGACAGCCGCGCCACCTCACCAAATGGGTCGCGCTGAAACCCCTGCAACCGGTCCTCCGACACGGCCAGGATCGCAACATTTACCGGGTCATCGATGTCAACGGGGACACTGATAGTGCTCATGGGCATGTTGCCTCGTTTGGGCTTCTTTTCGGGAATCGCCAAGACGCCAAGAACGCCAAGGGAGACGAAGGGAATTGGAGTGCATGACTATAAGATCAGGTGAATCGTTCTCTATTGCTCTCCGTGTCATCCCTCACGTTCTTGGCGCTCTTGGCGTCTTGGCGGTTCATACTCACACCGCCACCGGTAGGCCGAAGTTCGACGCGTACAGCTCCTCGCAGCGGCGTAGTTCGTCTGGTGTGAGGTCTGGCACATCGGAGGCGGCGGCGAATTCGTCGAGCTGTGCGGCGTCGTAGATGTTCGGCAGGGTGGAGGCAATGGTGGGATCAGCCAGCAGCCAGCGGAGGGCGGCCTGCCCGAGAGTGCGCCGCCCGCCGGCCTCTAGGAAGCGAAGGCGCTCGACCTTCTGCACACCCTCGACCAGCCACTCGCGCGACCGATGGCGACGATGGTCGCCCGGTTCAAAGGTCGTCTCGGTCGTGAAGTGTCCCTCCAGCAGCCCGGAGGAGTGCGGCACACGCACCATGACAGATGCGCCCGTCGTTCGGGCAGCGGCCACTAGATCGGCGCCCGGCTCCTGCTCCAGCAAGTTGTGGATGATCTGGATTGACGGAACCCGTCGCTCGTGCAAGGCGCGTAATCCCTCGTCGCGCCAGCCGATGCGCGGTCCCAGCGTCACGCCGTAACTGACCACCTTGCCCTCGCGCCGCAGGTCATCGAGGGTCTGCCACAGGTCATCGCGCTCGATGGCATCCATCTTTGGGTTGTGGAGCTGCCAGCAATCGATGCGGTCGGTCTCGAGGCGGCGTAGGCTGGCCTCACAGGCGGCGCGCACGAACGCGGGCGACCAGTCCTGCGGCAACTCCTGCTGGCCGCGCGGGCCGGACTGCTGCGATGGGTCGTAGCCGAACTTGGTGCCGATCACGACATCGTCGCGCCGGCCGGCGATTGCCCGCGCGAGCAACGTCTCACCGCGACCGTCGCCGTAGGTATCGGCGGTGTCGAAGAAGGTGACGCCGCGATCGAGCGCACGGTGGATGAGGGCGATCGCCTGCTCATCGCTGTACTCCCCCCACCACCCGGCGCTGATGGTCCAAACACCGAAACCTAGCTCGGAAACCTGAAGATCCGTGCCGGCGAGCGGTCGGTAACGCATAACGTGCTCCCGTTCTGGCAGGGGCGACGCATGAGTCGCCCCGGTCGTGTCGCGCTGTGGCACGCGGGTGATACCGGTGAATCGTCCCGCGGCGCCGTGCGCCGCTTCCCTGGCGACCCATCGGGCCGCCCCGCGCGTGTGCCGGTGGTGTTGTGTCAGGCGGGCGACGCATGCGTCGCCCCTACATTGATACATTTCGTGGTGGTTCAAGAAACATCTCATGGATATGGCGAACGGCGTCGCCGCTGGTGTCAGCTTTAAGTCGCATGGTGGGGTCGTGCAGTAGGCGGTTGACGATTGAGCGGGTGAGGGCGTCAATCGCCCAACGGGCCTCGTCGTCGAGGTGGGGCAGGCGGCGGAGCGTGTGCGCGAGCTGGCGGCGACGGATGCCGTCGGCCTGGATGCGGAGTGCGGCGAGAGTCGCGGCCGCGTCGGTGCGTTCGGTGCGCGCCCCGAAATCCTGCACGGCCCGCTCGACCAACCGCTCGACATCACCGCGACCACCCGCGTCCCAGCGGGTGTGCCCGCCCTCGCCGTCGCCGAGATCATCGACATCGCGAAATGTCACACCGGGCAGCCGTGCGACCGCGGCGTCCACGGCGCGGGGGACGGAGAGGTCTACCAGCATCAGCGGGCGATCCGGCGGACGCGGCGCGAGGTGGCCGGCGGCTATCACCGTGGCGCGGGTGCGCAGACCAACCACGGCGGCGTCAGCCCGGTCGAGCGCGGCAGGAATGCCGGCCAGATCGAGTGGTCGGGCGTCGAGCGCGGCGGCGTGCGCGGCCACCCGCTCGGGCGTGCGGCCGGCAAGGGTCAGCTCCATTTCCAGGCCGAACCGGCCGCGGAGCCAGCGGGCGGCGCGCAACCCCATTGGTCCGCTGCCAGCGATCAGCACGCGCGGCGCGGGCAGGCGCCCGATCGCGGATGCGACATGCGCGGCGGCGGTGTCGGCCAGCGAGGTCCAGGCGTGGGGGTCGCCAATGCGTCGCGCCTGCCGCCCGGTTCGCACCGCCAGGCGGAAGGTGGTATCGAGCGCGGGCGAGAGGGCGCGGGCGCTTCCGGCATCGAGCCACGCGCGTCGCACCTGACCCAGGATCTCATCCTCGCCCTGCACTGCCGATTCCAGGCCACAGGCGACGCGAACCGCCCGACGCGCGGCATCGGCGTCGCGGCCGGTCTCGACGTGGGCGGCCATCGCGGTTGGTGTGAGGCCGGCGCGTGCGGCGAGCCACGCCACGGCCGCCTGTTCCGCGGCGTCAGGGTTGGGATCGTCGATGTACAGCTCGACACGCCCGCAGGTGGACAGCAGCACGACATGCGCGAAGCGACGGCGGAGATCGGCGGTGACCCGTTCGCGATCGTCGGTTGGTACCGCGCAACGCTCGCGCAGGTGCAGTGGCGCGCACCCATGGCTCAAACCGGCATACAGCAGCATCTTCGTTGTCCCGATGGCTGCCGGCGGCACTCGCTGGGGAGCAAGGCGCGCGACCTGGCCGGCGATTATTCGTCGTTGGACCTGTCCGGCCCTGCCGGGATCCGTGAGGACCGGCGGGACCGGCGCATGTGACGGGCGCTAACCGGCCGGGCGCTCCGGCTGACTCTCGACGGGGGGCGGAGTGTCGTAGGCCTCGGCGATACCGAGCAACACGCGGTCGTTGAGCACATCGAGCTGGTCGCGCATGTCTTCGATCTCCACGGGCGTCAGGTGTTGTTGGACGGCGTAGCGGCGCGCCGCCTCTTCCAGGCTCCGCCGGAAGAAGGTGAACGCCTCAATCGCCTGCCGCACCGTATAGCGGATCGTGGCAAGCTCGCGTCCATACAACAACCCGAACTGCCGCGCTTCGGCCAGCACCGACGCACGCGGACGGCGACGGGCCAGGTACTCCTCGATTGTCGTGAGTAGGTGGCGACCGAGCAGTCGCAGACGGTCGCGAGCGCCCTCCTCGATGGTGCTGAGCCAGTCGAGGTCGCGCACGCGGGGGGCGGCAAGCTGGCGGCGGATGCGGCTGGAGGCAAGGGCACCGAACATTTCAGCCTCGGCCGGACCCGCGGACACCGGCATCAATGCCTGCTGCACATCCACCACCCGAAACCGCCGGTGGCCGCCCGGTGTGCGGAACGACGGGACGCGCCCCTCGTCGGCCCACCGCCGCAACGTCGAGATCGACATCCCGGCGAGCGCGGCTGCCTGACTCAACCCGACCGTCGCATCGCTCCCGCCCCCTGCCGTCATGCGGAACCTACTCAAACCTACCCATATGTGACGCTCGTCACCCCACGATCAAAGCGTAGATTCATCTCATGAATAGGTCAAGCGTGGACGGAGAAACCTATCCCCCGGTCCACCTAACCCCCCGGCCCCCTTCCCTTGCAGGGAGGGGGGAAATGTGGGCGCTGCTCCTCTGATGACGGTGGACCCGAACGCCCGGTATGCATTTTGCTACCGGAAAGGGGGAGATGTGGGTGCTGCTCCTCTGGTAAGGGGCAGGGGAAAGGAGGGTCGCTGCCGCTCACCCAAGGCACGCCCGCGCGCCGTGCCACAATCAGCGCGATGTTGGTCAGTCTCGGGACAATCCCCAGCCGGCCCGCCGCACAAAAAGCCCCCTTCCTTGCAGGGAAGGGGGTTGGGGGTTAGGTCACCCCAGTCCCACGTCCGAGAGACGCAAAGGAGAACCCGACTCGTTCGCTCCACCCGTCTCGGCGCCGCGCCGGCGCGTCAGCACACCGGCGCCAGCGAATGCGACACCCGAGAGTATCAGCAGCGCGCCGGCCGCGAGCCATGACGCGGGGCCGTCCGTTCGGGTTAAATCACCGGCGGGCATGGCGCGCGAGGGGCGGGCGGGATCGTACACGAGTGGGAAGGTACTTCCGGGATCGAGACGGCGGTATCGGGAGTAGGGCACGTCCTCGGCGCGCTCGTGGACGGCGCCATCGCGTCCGGTGTAGACGCTGCGGATCGTGAAGCGGGCTTCCATCTCACCGAGGGTCCGCACTTGCTTCGCAACGACGGTCGCCGTGGTGGTGATGCCCGCTGCCTCCAACCGACGATGCGTGGCGCTGGTTCGCATGCCGGATGCGATCAGCAGCGCGCCGAACACCGCCACGAACAAGCCGGCCCAAGCCGAGCGCGGAATCGCGGGCAGCCGCCAGTCGTCCGAGGGCGGCTGGTGATCGTATCCGCGCCCTGATCCCTGTCCGGCCGGCTGGTGACGCGGGTCGCGGCCCGCCGCCGCATCGTGGGTGAAGAGTGAATCACGGGTCATGTCAGTCCCCTACCGGCACGGCCTGACCGGTGGTGCGGCGCAGCCCCTCGGCGCCGAGGCGGTGGCAGAAATCGCCGAAACCTTCACCGGGCAGCCGCTCATCGCGGAACGTCGCGAATAGCGGGCGGAGCGTCGGCGCCAGATCGGCGGTGGATACCAGTTCCGCGAACTCGGTATTCAGGCGCGTGCCGTTGAAATCGCCGCCGAGGTAGATGTTGTACTTGTCGAGCGTGCGGCCGACGATGCCGACATCGCCCAGGTAGGGACGGGCACAACCGTTCGGACAGCCGGTCATGCGAATGCTCAGCCGCTCCTCCGCCAGCCCCAGTTCGGCTAGCACCGTCTCGATCTCATCGAGCACCGCCGGCAGCGCCCGCTCGGCCTCGGCCAGCGCCAGCCCGCAGGTGGGCATCGCGGGGCAGGCCATCGAGTGCCGGCGCACCGTCGCGATATCATCGGGGAGGCGGACGCCGTGCGCCCACAACGTCTTCTCGACCAGCGGCCGGTCGGACGGGGCGATGCCGGCCAGGATCACATTCTGCTGCGGGGTCAGCCGCACACCGGGCCGCACCTGATCGATCACCGCGCGGAGGCCGGAGCGGAGCTGGGAGTCGGGCGTGTCCGCGATGCGGCCGTTCTCCACCCACAGGCCGAGATACAACCGGCCGTCGCCCTGCTCGCCCCAGCCGAGGTGGTCAGCGGCGTCGTTCCATTCCATCGGGCGGGGCGCGGCCAGCGCACGGCCGAGCCGTCCCTCCAACTCTGCACGGAACCGCGCGACGCCCCAGGCCGCGACCACGTACTTGAGGCGGGCGCGCTTGCGGTCTTTGCGGTCGCCGTGATCGCGATGAACGGCAACGATTGCCTCGACCACCGGGGCGAGGTCGCCGGCCGGCACGAAGCAGATCGGATCGGCGAGCCGCGGGTAGGTGGCTTCCATGCCGTGGGTCATGCCTAGCCCGCCGCCGGCGAGGACGTTAAAGCCGGCGAGCTGTCCGTCCTCAACCACCGCGACGATACCGACGTCATTGGAGTAGATATCCACGCAGTTGTCGCCGGGGTAGGCGAGCGCGATTTTGAACTTACGCGGCAGATAGGTGCGGCCGTACAGCGGCTCATCCTCGGGTTCGCCGGCGGCGACCTGTTCGCCGTCGAGCCAGATCTCGAAGTAGGAGCGGGTGGCGGGTAACAGACGGTCGCTGAGGACACGGGCCTCGGCAAGAATCGCCGTGCGCACCACGTCGTCGATCGGGACGGGACAGCACATGACGTTGCGGACCACGTCGCCACAGCCGCCGAAGGTGGTGACCAGCGCGTCGTTCAGCTCACGGATCGTGCGCTTGAGGTTACGCTTGAGCACTCCGTGGAACTGGAAGTCCTGGCGGGTGGTGATGCGGAGAGTGCCGTTGCCGTAGCGAGTGCAGAGTTCATCCTGGACGAGGTACTGTTCGGCGGTCATCAGGCCGCCGGGGACTTTGCTGCGCGCCATCATCATGTGCTGGCGGGCACCGGCGCCGCCGCGCGCCGCTTTGCGCGCGTCACGGTCCTCCTGCTGATAGATGCCGTGGAACTTAAGTAATTGCGGGTCGGACCCGGCGAACTGGTCCGTCTCCTTCGAAAGCTGCTCGGCGATACCGCCGCGTAGGCCGACACTCGATTCTTTGGTGACTTCCACCTTCGAGCGGGCAGGCGGTGCGTCGGTGGCTGCCGGCGGCGTCGTGGGTCGCGTGTGGGAGAGCGTCATGGGGTGGACCTCCTGAGGCGCGCTGGGGCATGGGGTTACTGCTCATGATGTTCTAGTAGTTTATCAGCAAAGTCAACTAATGGCGGGCGCCAAGTTTGCGCCGCGGAGGAGGACCGATTGAGCGGTCCGTATTAATCAGCGGCGAGTGCGCCGGCCGGCTCGCGGCGGTCACGTCGGGTGATGCGCGGAGCGGCGGCAGCCAGGGCCGGCAAGAGGAAGGCGGCGCCGGCGGTGGCGGCTTGGAGCAGGAGGCCGTCCTCGTAGAGCAGCCAGAAATAGGGCAGGTACATCGCCATCGCCGTGGCGGAGAACAGCGCCGCGAGCAGCGCTGGCCGCGAACCGGGCAGCAGCGCCCCCAGCGGCGCCAGCCACAGCAAGTACCACGGCCAAAACCACCACGTCGCGATCAGCAGCAGCAGGAACACCGCCCAGAATCCCGCCCGGACCAGCGCCACCAGGCCGGCGTCGCGGGGAATGCGCCACAACAAGGCCGCGTAACACACGACGTAGAGCGGCACGACGACCAGTTTCATGATCCGGGCGGAGGAGAGCGTGTCGAGATGGAAGCGCGACCACAGCACCGCGTCAAACAACGCGCTGGGCGACGAGGTGTTGAAGTTGGTCTGGCGGCGGAGGATGTTGAGCGTGTCAGCGCCGGCAAAGAACGGGACGTACACCGCGACGCCGGTTATCGCCCCCAATACCAGTGATAGCGCGACCCACCGGCGCGGCACGTCGGTCCGCTTCAGCATCCAGATCAGCAGGATCGGGCCGAGCAGGATTAGCACATACTTGCTCGCCACCGACAGCGCCAGCAGCGGAAACACGGCTACCCACCAGCGCCGGGTGACGGCGTACAGCGCCGCCAGCGCGAACACGACCATCACCACGTCATTATGGGCGTTGCCGGCCGTCTCGAACTGGAGCAGCGGATTCCAGCCCACCAGTACACCGGCCGCGGCGGCCGCGCCGGGGCGAATCCGCGCCGCGATCAGCATCACCAGCGCCGTCGCGGCCAAGAGGAAGGCGGAGGTCAGCGCCTTCTGCCCGAGCACGTTCGGCCACAGCCCGTCACCCGTGAAGGGCAGGGGCGCGCCCGAGACGAAGTACCACACCGGGCCGTAGGGCGAGGCGAAATCACTCCACGCGGCAACGTGCTCGAAGTACGGGTCGTCGGGGTAGACGTTTGGCGGCAGAATGTTGGGGTTGTCGCCGTAGATCCACATCGTGCGCGCATCAGCGATGTTGTGGTACACATCGTGCGCGGCCAGTGGATTCAGCGGCGCCAGCGTGGCTGAGAACACGACCGTGGTTAGCAACACGAGCGCGAACACCGCCCGACCACTGACGCGGCGCGCGCACCACAGCGCCAAGGCAAACGCCGCGAACGCGCATGCTACCGCCGCGCCAAAGCGGAGCGCGCCGCCGGCGCCCGTGCCTAGCACGGTTGCCAGCGGTCGCTCGGTGGGCACGACCGCCGGGTTGGTCCAGATTGACAGCGGCAGCGTGAACCCGAGGATCAGCACGACCTCGATCGCGAGCGCGGACACGGCCAGCCCCACCAGGGCGCCCGGCCGCAAACGCATGAACCCGCGGCGCTGCCCTGCCGGGCGGGCCGCGGTGACATCGGTACGCTTCACGCTGTATCCGCACGCGGAATGTGCCCGGCCTGCCCCCGGCCGATCCGCTCCCTGAAACCATCATAGCGTGAGGTATCGGGCGACGGAACCATGGACGAGGCGCCCGGGCTGGTTGCGGTATGCCATTCGCGGCCAATCCGCCAACGCCATTGCGACCCGTTGATGGCCGGCCGCGGGCGACCCACCCGGTCGCCCCTACCTATGTATAGCGACCCGCCGAGGGGATCTCCCCGTGGTCGTCCCCGCCTTCGGCCATCACCCCTGGCTCGCCTGCCACCCCCGTCCCCCCTATGCCCTGTGACCTAAGACCTATGACCTAACCCCCATCACCCACCCCATACGACCTGTCGAGCAGCTCGATGATGTGGCGCACCTCCACCTTCCCCCCCAGCTCGGGATGGTCGCGCCGTAGGCCGGCGCGAAGCTGAAGCATGCAGCCGGGGTTAGCGCCGGCTATCACCCGCGCCCCGGTGGCGAGGGCGTGGCCGAGTTTGCGCTCGACCAGCCGTGCGCTCATCCGCGGTTGGGTGACGCTGTACACGCCGGCGCTGCCACAGCACAACGAGGACTCGGCCATCTCGACCAGTCGCAGGCCGGGGATCGCCTTCAACAGCGCCCGCGGCGCCGCCGCGACCCGTTGGGCGTGGACAAGGTGGCACGGCTCCTGGTACGTGACCGTCAGATCGACGCGGCCGAGCGTGCCGCGCAGCGGCTCAGACGCCAGCAATTCGGTGATATCGCGTACCCGTGCGCTGAAGGCGGCGGCGCGGTCTGCCCAGCGCGGCTCCTCGTGCAGTAGATGGCCGTACTCCTTGAGCGCGGCGCCGCAGCCGGCGGCATTGTTCACGACAGTGTCGACGCCAGCCTCGTCGAACGCCGCGATGTTCCGTCGCATCAGGCCGCGGCCCCGGTCGATGTCGCCGGCGTGCGCGTGCAGTGCGCCGCAGCATCCCTGCGTCGCGGGCACGACCACCTCCCAGCCGTTGCGCCTCAACACGCGCACGGTGGCGCGATGCACATCAGCATACGCGGTGCTCATGATGCAGCCGGCCAGCAACCCGACCCGCCCGCGGCGCGCGCCAATCGGCTGATAGACCTGGCCGCGCGGCACGAAGAACGCGCGACTCATCTCCGGCAACTGGCTCTCGATCGCTTCAAGGCGCAACGCGCGCAACAGACCGCTCGCCCGGAGCACCCGCCGCGCGCCGGAACGCTGGTAGGCGCGGGCCAGTGCGCTGAGCGTGCGGAATACGCGCATATTCGAAAACACCTGCCCGAACACGAGCCACCGGAGGGCGCGTTCCCCGCGGGGGCGGGTGGCGCGCTGGCGCTTCGCCCGCTCGATCTGGATACGTGAACTCTCCAGTACCCGGCCGTATAGGACACCGCTGGGGCAGGCCGGCTCGCAGGCGCGGCAGTCGAGGCACTCGTACATCTGGCCGGCGAACGCGGGGTCGAGCACGTCGAGCTGTCCGTCGGCCACGCCCTTCATCATATGGAGCCGGCCGCGGGGGGAACTCTGTTCGCGGTAGGTCTCGCGGTACGTGGGGCAGGTGGGTAGACACAACCCGCATTGCACGCAGGTGTTCAGGATCTCGTAGTCGGGGATGTCCCCGCCGGAGAACCCGGCGAAGGGGAGGGATGCACGATCAGCAGTGGTCATGGCGGGGTTCCTTCTCCTCAATGACAGATCGCGCTAAATCCCACCGACATACCGCCCCGGCTGCAAGATTCGCCCCGGATCGAACTGATCTTTGAGCGAACGCATCATGGCGAGTCCGTCTGGTTCGGCGCCCCACGGTCGCGCCGCGCGGGCAGTGACCGAGCCGGCCGCCGTCAGCGTTGTCGCCGGCCAGCGCGCGAGCAGTGCGAATTGAACAGCCGCGAGAGCATGGCCGCTCCCCGCTCCCCGCTCCCCGCTCCCTCCAGGTGCGAGCAGGGTGGATTGCACACCGGCGAGGTCGGCGCCGCTTCCCGTGCAGCGCAAGCGGGCGAAGATCACGCCGTTGCCGGCGCGCGCCCACACCCTGCCCTGTACACCCGCCGCATTGGACGCGTGTTCCAGCGTCCCAAGCACATCCACCACCTCGTCTGGCAGGGCATTGACCGTCAGCAGCGCCTCATCCGCGCCCAGATCGTCGGTGCGGCCGAGATCGACCCACGCCTGCCATACCGGGTCGAGCGCATCGCCATCGAGCGTCTCACGGCGCAGGCCGGCGTCACGGGCCATCGCTTCGACCTGATGGGCGACGGCGTCCACCGCCGGCGCGCCGCCTTCGATCAGCGTCAGACCCGCGTGGCCTCCCGGCGGCAGCCCACAAGCGATGGCCGCGGCATCGTCGAGCAGATCGACGGTCGAGACACGGGCGGTCGAGGCGGCGACCTCCGCGAGAAACCGGGCGACGGCCGGCAGTGGCCCGCGGCCGCTGATCAGGCGGCGGGCCGGCGCGAGCGGAACCAGCTTGACGTTGATCTGGCCGATCACACCGAGGGTGCCGAGCGCGCCGGTGAACAGCTTGGCGAGGTCATAGCCCTGAACGTTCTTCACGACACGCCCGCCGCTCTTGATTACCGCGCCATCGGGCAGCGCCATGTGCATGCCGATGATCAGATCGCGCCAGCCCCCGTGCAGCCAGCGACGCGGTCCCGAGGTGTTTGTCGCCACTAATCCCCCGAGCGTGGCGCGGCCGGCGCACGGCGCGTCGAGCGGTAGTTGCTGGCCGTGCTCCGCCAGCGCCGCTTGGACGGCGGCCAGCGTCATGCCGGCCTGGAGGCAGGCCGTGAGGTCGGCCGGCTCCCACTCGATCACGGTGTTCAGCCGGGTCGTGTGGAGCGCGATCTCCGCCCGCGTGGGCGGCGCGCCGATCCGCTGGCCGGAGCCGCCGCCCCAGGGAATCACCGCGGCGCCCACGGCGCTCGCCATGGCCAGTACCCGCGCTGCCTCATCCAGCGTCGCCGGGCTGACCGCGAATCCTAGCGCGATGCTGCCTACATCGAGTCTCGGGGCGGTCACAACGTGGTCCGGCCCGACGACGTCAGCAAGGCGCTCGGCCAGCGCGGTGTCGCTGATGGTAGTCATGGCTGGCCCTCTCTCCGCCGCTCGCGTTCGTGGCGCGCTAGAACCAATCCTTTGGCTGGGCCGGGATCGCCCCGGCGCGCAGGTCGGTGATCTCGACACACTGCGAGCCGGAGGGCAGCAACTTGTCGGGATTGAACAGGGCGCGCGGGTCGAACGTCCGGCGCAGACCGGCCATCGCGGCCAGGTCGCCGGGGGTGAAGGCGTAGGTCATCTGCTCCTTCTTCTCGAAGCCGATGCCGTGTTCGCCGCTTATCGCGCCGCCCAGATCCACGCACATCCGCAGGATCTCGTCGCCCGCCTGCATGATGCGCGTGATCTGGTCGGGGTGGCGCCGGTCGAACAGCAGCGCGGGGTGAAGGTTGCCGTCGCCGGCGTGAAAGACGTTGGCAATCTCGATACCGAAGCGGCGGGAGACATCCTCGACGTGGGCCATCGCCCGAGGTAGGCGGGTACGCGGCACCACGCCGTCTTGGATGTAATAGTTCGGTGCAAGCCGGCCGATGGCGCCGGCCGCGCCCTTGCGCGCCGCCCACAGCGCTGCCCGCTCGGCCTCCGAGGCCGCCAGCCGCACCTGTTGCGCGCCGTGCCGTCGCATCAGATCTGCCATTGTCTGAAGGGTGTCGTCAAGTCCGGCCTCGGCGCCGTCGATCTCGGCCAGCAATACCGCGCCGGCATCCTCCGGCAGGCCGACGTGATATGCGGCCTCGAGCGCACGGCAGATCAGGCGGTCCATCATCTCCAGCGCGGCCGGCACGATCCCGGCGGCGATGATCGCGGAGACGGCCGCCGAGGCGTCGTCGATCGTCGCGAATGACGCCAGCGCGGTGCGAACGCCCTCGGCGACGCGGGTCAGCCGCACCGTGACCTTGGTGACGATGCCGAGCGTGCCCTCGGAACCGACCAGCAGGCCGGTGAGATCATAGCCAGGCGCGTCGGCGCCGTGTGTACCGGTGCGGACCACCTCACCGTCCGGCAGCACGATCTCGAGGCCGAGCACATGGTTGGTGGTGACACCGTAGGCGAGACAGTGCGGACCGCCGGCGTTGGTGGCGACGTTGCCGCCGATGCTGGAGATCTTCTGGCTGGCCGGGTCGGGGGCGTAGTACCAGCCGCTCGGCAGTGTCTGCTGACTTAGCTCGAGGTTAATGACCCCCGGTTCGACCACGGCGCGGCGGTTGCGGTAGTCGATCTCGAGCACGCGGTTCATGCGGGTAAGCGACACGACGATGCCGCCTTGCATCGGCACCGCGCCGTTGCACAGGCCAGTCCCCGCGCCCCGCGGCACGACCGGGACGCCCACCGCATTCGCCAGCCGTACCACCGCCTGCACCTGCTCGGTGGTGCGCGGCAGCACGACGATATCGGGCGAATGGTGCTCGAAGCCAGCGTCGTAGCCGTAGGGCAGCACCTCACCCGGTTCGGTGTAGACGGCGCCCGCGCCGACGGCGTCACGCAGGCGGGTGATCAGGGTGGCGCGGTCCATAAATCGTCCCTCGTCGTCCGCGGGTGTCGCGTCCTGGTAGGGTAATCGGTCCATGGAGGTGGGTCTACGCCGGCGGCGCGGCGGTCGCGGCCCTGGTTCGTTCGAGGATGCGCGTCCAGTCCGCGCGCCGCGGCCGGACACCAAGCTCGGTGATTGCGAACGAGATGACATCTTCGAGCGCGATCAAACCCGTGGGGACGTGTATGCCGGTCAATGCTGGGTCAGCGACGAACAGACGCCCGGGATGGAGATGGGGAAACCCGACGCCGGCAACCCGTGGGTGCCAATGGAATGCCATCAACTCCTGCTCGGTTTCCGGCTGCTCCAACGTCAACCAGTACGCGATGACCGCGACCGTCCACCGGTTTCCGCCTGCTCCACTCGCGCCGAGTGTGTACTCCACGCGCACGCGAAGCGAGAGCGGATTAGGCCCACCGAGCGGCACTGCTGCTCCCCTGGACAGTATGAGAAGAAACGGCGCCCGTGCCGGATCGAAGCCCCCGGCGCGTACGACGCCGGCGGTCACAACCGAGAGTGCCTGTTGAACCGTTCCGATGTAGCGGGTGACCGCTTCGTGGGGTGTCCTACCGTGCAAGTGACAACAAGCTGACGACCCGCATCACCTCGGGCCGATCCGGTTGCTCGATTTCACCGGCCCTCCATGCGCGGAGAAACTGGTCCGCACTCATCCCCAAATATCGCTGAGCGTTCTCCTCCAGAATTTGCCAACCCTCCTCATGCGTGAAGAAGATGCCGTCGTCTGGTATTGTCTCACGCTCTGCCGTCACCGCATTGTCCTCACTGTTTGCACTGTCGAGCCAGGCTTGACCGTGATGGTCTCATCGTACGGAGGCGTTCAGCCATCAGTGCTGAGCGATCAGCCCATCGGTTCACCGTCAGGATACCCTACCATCAGCGTCCGTGCCCGCGTCGCGGACGAACTAGAGCCGCGCGGTCGCTGAACTCTGGCAGCTCAGCGATTGCGATCATTCTCTTGCGATCATTCTATAGAACGATGCTGCCTATCCGGGCGAATGGTGCTCGATGCCGGCGTCGTAGCCGTAGGGCAGCACCTCACCCGGTTCGGTGTAGACGGCGCCCGCGCCGAGGGCGTCACGCGGGCGGGTGATCAGGGTGGCGCGGTCCACGCGGGTGGGTCTACGCCGGCGGCGCGGCGGTCGCGGCCCTGGTTCGTTCGAGGATGCGCGTCCAGTCCGCGCGCCGCGGCCGGACACCAAGCAGGGTAGGATGCGCGCCTCGCCCCGTTGGTGCATACAATCATGAGAGGTACGACGGCGGTGGCCGGCAGAATGGCGTGGATGGTGGACCATGGGCATGACAATAACCCTTCCCGATGACGTGTACGCCCGGCTGGAGCGGCAGGCAGCAGCGCGTGGGCTTGACGTTGCCGCGCTCATTGCCGCGCTGGAGCGTGACCTTGAGGACGCCCGGCTCGACGCGGCCGAGGAAAGCATGCGGGCAGAAGGGCTGCTATTACCTCGGCGCAAGCCACCGCTGGATATCCCGCCGAATTTTGAGCCGGCGCCGATCCAGGGTAAGCCGCTGTCGGAAACCATCATCGAAGAGCGTCGTTGATGGCTGTTTATTATGGCGACAGCAGCGCTCTCGCGAAGCGGTACATCCGTGAAGTAGGGAGCGCCTGGATAATCACACTCACTGAGCCGGCCGCGCGCAATAGGATCTACACGGCGCAGGTCACGGGAGTTGAAATCGTTGCCGCGCTCAGCCGGCGGGTACGCACCGGATCGATGACTCAGCCAGCCGCAACCGTGGCTCTTGCTGCCTTCCGCGATCAGTTCTGGACTCGGTATCGGCGCGTCCGGGTGACCAACGACGTGCTTGAACGAGCCATGGATCTGGCTGAGCGCCGTGGTCTGCGCGGCTATGACGCGGTTCAACTGGCATGCGCGCTCGCGGCCCGTGACCGGCTGGTTGCGCGCGGTCTGCGCGCGTTGATCTTTCTCTCCGCTGATGATGAGCTCACTGTCGCGGCGACCGCTGAAGGTTTGCCGGTCGATAACCCAAACTTCCATCCATAACGGCGCGGCGGCGGGGCGCCGGGACCGACGTCGGACAGCGCGGACGCGGGTTCACCGCTTCTTGGGGTGGCGTGAGCCGGTCTGGTATCCTCTCTGCACGATGCGCCGCGCCTCGACCAGACCACGGGGATGATCCATGAGCACCGAGACCGCCACCTACGAGGAGATCGGCCAACTGGCGCTCGCGCTGTCCCCCGCCGACAAGCCCCGGCTGATCGAGCGGCTGGCGTTTCGCCCGCGCCACGACGTACCAGGTGATACGCCGGAGCCAAGGCGCTCGCTCCGCGGCGTACTGTCTGATCGCGGTCCCGCGCCTTCCGCCGAGGACATTGATGGGGCGCGACGCGAGATGTGGGGCTGATTGGTCGCGTGAGGAAAGTACGAGCTGATTGTTGCAATCGCCGATACGTACGCCGCGATCTGGCATAACGACCCGTCAGGTCAGCGTCACGACCTTCGCGGCGCCAACCGCCTCGCGCAGGTCGTCGGTGTAGCGCGCGGCGGCCTCGTCCGGGCCGGTCGCGCCGGTGGCGACCCGCGCGGTGGCCGTCTGGATCGCCGCGATCACCTTGCCAAAATCCGCGTCCACCGGCGGGAAGTGCGCGCGCCGCAATGATTCGCTGGCATCAACCAAGAATCTGTCCGCCCGGTACTCCGGCACCTTCACCGAATCGACCCGCGCCACCGGATGCGGATCCTCGACATTGAGCCGGCCCACGGTGTCACGGTTGTTAAACGTCGTGATGAACTCCCAGGCGAGGTCTTTGGCCCTGCTCGCGGCGGCGATATACCAGCAGGTGCCGGGGCCGCCGATCGTGAACGCCGCGCCGCTGCGCTCGCTAGGGTGCAGCACATAGCCGATGTTCCTCTCGGTTTCCTCACGGTTCTTGCTGACCCATCCGCCGTACACCCACGCGCCCTCGTACAGCAAGGCGAGGCTGCCGGCGCCCATGCGCTCGCGCATGTTCACCCACGGCCGGGAGGTGGTCAGCAACTCGGGCGGCGACAGCCGGTCGCCCTGATAGGCCCGCGCGTAGTAGGCGAGCGCCTTGCGGACGGCGGGGCTGTCACCGACCCAGAAGCCGCCTTTGTCCTGGAGTGTCCCGCCGTACGCCAGGAGCAATGGCACGAATCCGTGCAAGGCCGTGCCCGCGTCCCCGGCCGGCCCGGCATACAGCGCGTATGGAATCACGTCGGGCGCCAGCGCCTTGACGCGGGCGGCGGCGTCGAGCACCTCGGTCGGGTTGCGCGGCTGCCATGTGGCCGGCAGTCCTACCCGCGCGAAGATGTCGCGCCGGTAATAGAGGAAGCGCGTGTCAAGCCCGTACGGAATCGCCCAGATCCGCCCCTGGTAGGTGACACCTTCGGCCACCGTGGGCGGAAAGTACTGCCAATCGGCCCAGCCCTTGATGTGGGCGTCGAGCGGGGCGATGTAGCCAGCGTCTGCCAGCTCGCCGATGCGGTCGCCACCGGCATGAATAACATCAGGGGCATCGCCGGCCTCCAACGACGCGATCAGTTGACGGTAGAAATCGCCGCCGCCAATCCTCTGGTGATTGATACGCACGGTGGCGTCGGGGTGCGCCTGGCGCACGGCCGCCGCCGCTTGCTCGACATAGGGCGGCTTCTTACCAAGCTCATCCGCGTACGCGACCGTGATCGTCCCCGCGAGGCGGTGGCCAGCGGCGGCCGTGGCGGTTGCCGCCGGCAAACCGCCGGATGAGGTGGACGGTGGCACGTCCTTTCCCCCGCCGCAGGCAGCGAGTACCCCGGCCGCGCCTGCCGCGACCGCCTGCCGGAGAAACGTGCGTCGGGATGCCGCCGGCCGATCCATGAACTGCCTCACATCGTGACCGCCCACGGGCGCATTTATGACCTCTATCCTGAATCTATCACGAATCTATCATCGCGCAACGCGGCGCGCTCCGATAGATCGCGCACATCCTCCCATGCGCCGGCTAAGTTGCCCTCTCCTCCGCTCGCCGCGGGGGCGGACAGTTGCCAGAACGCGAGTTTGGACCATACCAAACGTCGCGCCGGCCGTGAATCGGTTTCCCGAGATCTGCCCGCCCGTCCCTGCAGGTCCGATAGGGCCGTAACCATTCGGCCGTCAAACATTCCCAGGGTCTTGCACTAGGCAGAGATCGCGCGTAAGAGTATGGTCATCCCAAGCTAGTCCGCACTGGACGGATTGTGTGGGAGTGGAGGCCCAATATGGGCGGTCGTGTCGCCCTGCGGACGTGGGCATGGCTGCTTTTGGCCTTTGTCGCGTTGATCCTGCCGCTCGTGTTGTTCTCGGCCTGGTCGTACCGGCGCTCGCTTGAGAGTGACCGAGACAGGTCACTGGTCGAGGCGGTGCAACTGAGCCAGACCGCCGC
>JBBQJF010000065.1:0-18137 GCA_038325665.1 Dehalococcoidia bacterium
GATGCCGCCCTCGGCGATGCGCGTCAGCGTCACGTCGCCAGGCACCAGCCGCAGCATGATGAACGTCAGCAACGCGACCGTGAACAGCACCGGCACGGTCAGCAGCAGCCGCCGGATGACGTAGACGTGCATGACGGGACGGCCCCTTCCAGTTCGCGCCGGAAACCGCCGGGTCTCCGGCGTGGGAACTGTACTGCACCCGGATGAACGACGCAAACACCGAGCAAGGGGCGGAATAGCAGATATGGACATAACGATGAACGCGGAGCCTCGTCGCTCGGCGCCCTCGAATGGCGATACGAGGCCACCGGTGGCGCGTCTGTCGGATCATGCCCCACACGATTGGGTATCCTACCCCGCGGCGCGGACGCGGCCCGGCGACGATACTCGTAGTGCGCGCGGTCGGTGTGACCGCGGGGCGAGAGGGGCAGCAGTCGTGAACTGGCGTCGCTTCTCCAACGTGTTCATCATCGCGCTCCTTCGGTCACCGGCACATCGCCTCCTGAGTGGGTCCACCGTGCTGATGACCATCCGCGGACGCCGGAGCGGGACGCGCTATACCGTCCCCGTGAACTACGTGCGCGACGGCGATGACCTGGTGATCGTGAGCCGGCGGGACCGGACGTGGTGGCGAAATCTGCGCGGTGGCGCAGCGGTCGTCGTGCGGTTGCGAGGCCAGACATACACCGGTGTTGGGCGGGTCCGCGACGACACTGACGCGGTGGCTGATGAACTGCTGCTGATCGCGCGGGGTAACGCCCGTTTCCGCCGGTACTCCCGCATCCCCCTCGGGGCAGATGGCCTGCCGACCGACCCCCTCACCTTCACTGGCCTCGCCCGGACCAGGGTGATCGTGCGGGTGGCGCGTACCGGCCCCGCGAACACGACGCCGCTAGCGCTGGCCGGGCGAGATGGGAACGAGCGACATGAAGCCGGTAGCGGTCTCGGTGGTCGATCATGAGCGGGCGCGCCATTTGTGGCGGTCCTGGACGCTGGCGACGGCGGTCGGTGAACTCGCGGGGTTCGCCGTGCCGACCGTGGTCGGGCTGACCGCCTTCAGGCTGCTCGATAAGCCGGAAGGTGGCGCCGCCGGGATGGTGATGTACGCTCTTCTCGTGGCAGCCGGCATGGGCGAGGGGGCGGTCTTGGGCATGGCGCAGTGGCTTGTCCTGCGTCGATGGGTGACGCGGGTTGGCCGGCGGGCGTGGGTGCTGGCGACCAGCCTCGCGGCGGGCGTGGCCTGGGCGCTCGGGCTGCTGCCATCCACGGTGGGGGGCCTCGGCGACCTCCACCCGATCGTGCTGGTCGCCGGCGCGATCGTGCTCGCGGTGACGCTGCTCGGCTCTATCGGCGTGGCGCAATGGCTGGTGCTGCGCCGCCACCTACCACGAGCCGGATGGTGGGCGCCGGCCAACGCGCTCGCCTGGCTGCTCGGACTCCCCGTAACGTTCATCGGCCCGGCGCTGGTGCCGGACGGCAGCCCACCGGCGGTGTGGGCGACGGTATTCATCGTGAGCGGCGTGCTGATGGGGACGATCGTCGGGGCGGTCACGGGCATCGCGCTGGTGCGGCTCGTGCTCCGGGACGATCGCTCGCCGGAGCCGGGGGAGCAATCCGTCAGAACGGTGGCAGCCCGTGGGCGTGGGATGGTTAGATAGGCATCGTACGCGATGCCCCCGCCGGTGAGGTCGCCCCTTCAGTCGGTATCAGCGGACCGGAGGGCCGGCGCTCACCCTGCATCAACTTGGGCCGCATCGCCGGAGGTGGACGCGCCATGGCGAAACCACGAAAGGTTTGGACCTACAGCCCCCCGAAACCACGAGCGCCCACCGTGCCGGCCGGACTCAAGGCAGACATGCACGTTCAGGCGCGGAAGTTCATCGAGACGGTGCTCGGCCCTCTGCATATCAAGCCGCCGCCGAAGGAACCGCGGTTCAACTATCTCGTGGGCATCTCCTCCAAGTGGTGGAGGCATTACTTCTACTTCAGCGCGACGTATTGCTCGCCCGGTCCGAACGCGATTGCCCCCTCCTTCGAACACAACTTCGCTCGTTTGGAGTACGTGGGTGGGGACCGCTTTCATCTGGCCTTCCCGCGTCACACCGGCGAATGGATCGAGATCGCTCGAGACATAGCATTGTCCGAATGCTTGACATCGATCAAAGACGACCCGTTCTTCATCCCCTGAGCAGGTGCGCCGCGCGACATGCGGAGACCGGAACCGGTCGAAGCAGAATGGCAGCGGCCCCAGAGAACCCGCCTACATCCTGACGACCGAGGCGTTATACTCGCCATGCTTTGCGACGCGTACGCGAGCCACCGGCTGACGCTCGCTCATGTTGCCGCAGCGCACAACCCGCGGCGTACGCTGCGGTATCAAAGCGGAATACGGAGGAAGTCGATGGCATCCACGCGACTGCTGCTGATCAGCGCCTTCGTCCTGCTCGTCAGTATCGGCGCGAGTGTCGGGTTCGTGCATGCACAGACGCCCGAGCAGCGCACGGGGGTACGCGTCACCGGTCAGGGGCAGATCGTGGCCCAACCGGACCTCGCGGTGATCAATCTCGGCGCTTCCGTGTTGCGCGACCGCCCCGACGCCGCCTTCGAGCGGGCCGAGCGGCTGATTGCCGCCGCGACCGCGGTGATGCGCCAGAATGGCGTCGCCGAACGGGACATCACCACCAGCCAGCTCAGCCTTTTCCAGGAGTACCGACCTGGAACGCCCGACCACCCCGAGCCGGTCTTCCTCGGCTGGCGGTCCCGCCACTCTCTGAGCATCCAGTTGCGCGACTTCAGCCGGGTTGGCCAAGTCGTGGGTGGGGCGGTTGCCGCGCTGGAGGATGCCGGCGAGGTGCAGGGTATCTTCTTCACGGTCGAAAACAACGAGCAACTCATCGAGCGGGCGCGGGAAACCGCGCTCGCCGATGCACGGCAGAAGGCGGAGCGGATGGCGAGCCGGCTTGGCTTCCGGCTGGGTACCGTCACTTTCGTGCAAGAGGTCTCGGCCCCAGGACCAAGCCCCATTCGCACCGCCACCGCCGTGCCATTCCCCGTCGCGGCACCCGGCCGTGCGCCGGCGCCCTTCCCGGCCCAGATCTCGGCGGGCGAGCAGATCTTCAGCGTCACCGTGGAGGTTCATTACGCTATCGAGGGAGCGCCGCCCTCCTAGCCCGAACGAGACACTACGTTCCCCCTTCCCGTTGCGGTGGCGCGTCGCCGAGGCCACATTTGCCGGGAACCCGTCATTCCGTCGCCGCCTACACGCCCGTGCCCCTTCATCGATCTCGCGCGTTCACCGACCAGTCGTGTAGGTGTCCCGCGCGTCAGGGCGACCCACCGGGCCGCCCCTACAGGGGGTCCGTATTCGCCGGTATCGGCGGCCCGTCCGGTCGCCCAGTTCCGACTCCGCGTGAACGTGGGCCGCGCCGTGGAAGCCCAACTGGTCGCCTGCCTTGACGCTAGCGCTACGCGCGCCCCCAATTTGGTGCGCGTCGCCCCATCCTGACCCTTCCCTCGCGTCCCATGCCCTATGCCCCGTGCCCTAAGGCGCTCCGATCTCCCAACCCACGAACGGCGTCTCCGTCTCCAGGTCGAATGCGGCCATCATCCGGGCGAGCTGGAAGTACAGCGTGATCAGCATGGTCACTCCCAGCACCTCCGCCGGTGTGCGATCTTTCGACACCGTCTCGAACACCGCGTCGCTGGGCCGGGGCATGAGCGCGAGTTCATCGACATAGGCGAGCAGCACACGCTCCTCGTCCGAGAACACGGTCGCGTTCTGCCATGTGCCGACGGCGTTGATCTCGGTGGCGGTGAGACCCTCGCCCGTGGCGATCCGTACATGTTGGTGCCATTCATAGGTGCTGCGCTGCACGTAGGCGCAGCGCAGAATGACCAGTTCCCGCATGCGTGGTGTCAGGCCGCTGGCCCCCCACACTTGGCGGGCGTTCAGTTCGATCTCCGGGTTGACCATGAACATGCGCAGAACGTTGAGGACCGGACCACGAGCTGCAAAGCGATCCCAGCGTTGCTGCATCTCCGGGTCAGACAGGGACTCGCGGGTGGGTAGCGGGATGCGCGCCATTGAACGTACCTCCAGTAAGAGAGTGCCGGCATTCTACCACCGAAACGACGCGGCGGGTCGCCATACCCGCGAATCGGGCCGCGGGCGACCAACCGGGTCGCCCCCATGACGCGTACAGGGGCGCGCTCGGTTCGGGTGGTATGGCGTCCCGCCGTTCCTCGAACTCTGTATAATGTCCCGTGACTACTCGCCATGACGCTTGTCAGGCGTACGCTGATGATGTCTCCTACTCGTACACGCATGGACAGCGCGTGGTAGGAGCACACCGAGCACGACAGGAGAGGAATGTATGACGACCGTGCAGCAGACCGATGGAAACAAGGGGTCGGAGCGGGCGGCTGAATTCGACGCGGTGATCGTGGGCGCGGGGTTCTCGGGACTCTAAATGCTCCACCGCCTGCGCGAACTGGGACTGTAGGCGCGGGTCTACGAGGCGGGGAACGATGTCGGTGGCACCTGGTACTGGAATCGTTATCCCGGCGCCCGCTGCGACAGCGAGAGCGTCTTCTACAGTTTCTCCGACCGCCTCTCCGAGGAACTCCTGCAAGAGTGGAACTGGAGCGAGCGCTACGCCGGCCAGCCGGAGATCCTGCGCTATCTCAATCATGTCACCGACACGTTGGGCCTTCGCCGGGACATCCAATGCAACACCCGGATCACGGCGGCGGTCTACGATGAGGCGCGCAATCGGTGGGAGATCAGCACGGATGATGGCGATCAGGTGACGGCAACGTACTTCATCAACGCCGTCGGCTGCCTGTCCGCCGCCAATATCCCCGACTTCACGGGGATCGAGAACTTCCAGGGCACATGGCATCACACCGGCCAGTGGCCCCACGAAGGGGTCGATTTCACCGGGCAGCGCGTGGCGGTGGTCGGCACCGGTGCGACGGCGGTCCAGGTCGTGCCGGAGGTTGCCAAGCAGGCGGCGCATGTGTACGTGTTCCAGCGCACCCCGAACTACGACATCCCGGGTGGCAATCGCCCGCTGGATCAGGGGTACCTGAGCGAGATCAAGGCCGGCTACAAGGATATCTGGCAGAAGGCGCGGGAGTCGGGCTTCGGTCTGCCTTACGAGGTGACGGAGCGGTCGGCCCTCGACTCGACGCCGGAGGAGCGGCAGAGCATCTACGAGGCGGCCTGGGCGAAAGGCGGCTTCCGTATCGGCTTGGAAACATTCAGTGATCTTCTGGTCAATAAGGAGTCGAACGACACCGCATCGGAGTTCGTACGTTCCAAGATCCGTGAGGTTGTCCACGACCCGCGGGTGGCCGAATTGCTCGCGCCGACGGACCACCCGTTCTTCACGAAGCGCCCGCCGCTTGAGCATGGCTACTACGAGGCGTTCAACCGGGACAATGTCACGCTGATCGATGTGCGAGGCGCGCCAATCGACGAAATCACCCCGCGGGGAGTGCGGACAGGGGGCGCCGAATACGAGGTAGACAGCATCGTGTTCGCGACCGGGTTCGACGCGATGACCGGGGCGCTCGCCCGGATCGACATCCGCGGTCGGGGCGGCGTGACCCTGGCGGAGACGTGGGCGGAGGGGCCGCGAACCTACCTTGGCATCATGACACACGGCTTCCCGAACATGTTCATGATCACGGGGCCGCAAAGCCCATCGGTGCTGACGAACATGCCCGTTGCCATCGAGCAACACGGGGAATGGATCGCCGATTGCCTCACGTACCTGCGGGCGAACGGGAAGGACGAGATCGAGCCGCTCAAGGACGCGGAAGAGGGCTGGGTCGCGCACGCCACCGAGGTGGCTGAGGCCACGCTGCTCCCGCGGACCAATTCCTGGTGGGTCGGGGCGAACATCCCCGGCAAGCCGCGTCTGCTCTATCCGTACGTCGGCGGGCTTGGTGCCTACCGCACGATGTGTGATGAGGTCGCGGCAAAGGGGTATGAAGGGTTTGCCGTGGCTGGGCAGCGCGTCGCGGCGCGGTAGTGCGCCTTCGCGTGAGCCGGTGGGCTCTCCCACCGGCTCGCCCCTCCCCGCCCATCCACGGGATGCCCAATCAAAGCACACCAATCGCGCCCACGCTGGGCGAGCCACCGGGTCGCCCAGCCCAGCGGGTCGCCCGCGTCCGCGTTGCCCAGCCGGCGGCCGTCACGATCCCCCGGCCGGTTTGCGGGCGACGAAGACTTCGTTGTCCTCGAATGGGGGTTCGCGCGGTTCGAGCGGTCGTGTGCTGACGCGGAAGCCCGCCGCCGCGAGCAGCGCCAGCCAGATGTCGCGGCCGAACAACCCTTCGACGTGTCTGTCGTACTCAAGGCGCGTTGGCCGGCCGTCCTCGTGCAGGAGATAGGCATAGTCAACCTGGTAGGTCATATCCGTTGGGTCGGGATCGGTCGTCCATTCCAGATATCGTAGCGCGCGCCCGACGCCGTCGTGGCCGCCGTGGTCCGTGTGCGGACGGAAGGTCTCACGCAGGTGATCGGGCGCGAATATGGCGACACCGCCCGGCCGCAGGTGCGCGTGGGCGGTCACGATCGCCTGCCTCAGGTCATGCTCCGTCAGCATATACATCACCGCGTCGTGTACCAGGACGACATCGAACACGCGACCGAGGCGTAAGGTGCGCATGTCGCCCTCGATATGCTCGCACTCGGGATTGATGGCGCGGCTGATATCGAGCATCCGCGGCGACACGTCGGTCAGCGTCGCGCGGACGTGCTGCTTGTAATGCGACGCCATGTTGCCGCCGCCAGAACCAAGCTCGAGCAAGGTCCGCGGCGGAGTGTCCAGCGCCTCCGTGAAGACACGCCAATAGAACGCCGCCTCCTCGTCGTACTCCGATGGATGGGTGAGCAGGTGGTACCAGTCCGCGAACTCGTCGTACAGCCTGGGCGGTTGGTTCGACATCACGCATCCCTCGTGGTCGGTGGCGCCGTGCCGCCGTTCAGGATACCTCGCCACCCGCGCTGTCGATCACCGCGAGTCTCGCACTCGCCGCCAGCCGGTGCAATGCCGCGCGGGTGTGGGCGGCGAGTCCGGCGGGCGGCGCATCGCCCGGATCACCGCCATCATGACCATCGCCCGCGGGCGCGTCGTTCTCGCGGGGCAGGCTGTCGCGCAACAGTCGGGCGATATCTTCGGGCCGGTCCACATCCCACGCCAGCGCCGGACGCTCGCACCGCTCGAACAGGGCGCCGGCCGCGAGCGCCGCAACGCGGTGGCAGGCGAAGCTATCGGGACCGAACGCGGGCGCGATCACTGTCGGGGGTCGCAGCAGTAGGGCGCTGGTGCCGCCGTCGGCCGAGGGCACGGCCCGAACCAGCGGCGCGACCGGCTCGCCGTCCCCCGGCGGAGCCGCGACGCTGTCGCTCGCGCCGGTCGGGGACCACGGGGGTGCTGGCGGCGAAACGGCAGGCGGTGAGAGGAGGATCGGCCGGTTCCCGGCGGCGGTGAGCGGCGGGGCGAGCAAGGCTGCCAGGTCGCCGGCTCCCAGCCGCGGCACATCGCCCTGAACGATCAACACCGCCTCCGCCCCATCGCGCGCCAGCCGGTTGATCGCGGCGGCGAGCGCGCCGTTGAGGCCGCCTCCTGCCGGTGGTTCGGGCAGCGGGTGGGCGCCGAGTTCAACCGCCAGTGCCAGCATCGCCGCGTCGGGACTGGTCACTGCCACGGTGCGGAGGTATGGCGATGCCCGCAGCGCGCTCACGACATCTCGCAGCATGGCGCGCACCAGCTCGGCCCGCTCGGCGGGCGACAGCAGCGCCGCCAGCCGTTCCTTGCCGGCCGCCGCCGCTTTCACCGGGACGAGCGCATCAATGATCATGATGTGATGGTAAGCGGTCCGCCGCTTGGCCGGGAGGAGCCGCCCGGCCGGCGCTCGGCCCGCTGGCCGTTATTCCCTCGATACCCGGCGAGATGTTGGAAACCAGGGCCGTGTTCTTCCCGCATACTCCCGCCGGCGGCATCGCCCGGCTACTGCCTGGTTTCGTCGCCGACAATGCTCTGCTCGGCCCAGGCGAGCACCCGCGTGGCAAGCGCCACCGCCTGATCATATTCCTCGCGTGTGACTTCATCGAACGGACCGGGATAACGGCTCTCCACCGCGTAGTCTGTTAGTTCCGCGGCGCGGTCAAGGTCGTTCGGCCAGTTCCTGCCGGAACTCCGCACGAGATCACGCAGCACCGCGATGTCATGGGTATACGGAAACGCGATGCGGAAGTGAATGAGCACGGCCTTGATACTCTTCTCAACCGTTTGCTGAGCATGGAAACACAGCGTCTCCAACAAAACATCCTCTCCAGCAGGTCCACGCGCAACCCCGAGATCGCTACGGGCATGCCGAAGCCAATCACCGGGGCTTCCCAGCTGAGGGCGCTCAGGCGGCATAGATTTCGCGCCCTTCACGCAGCGCCGGATAGTACACCAGACTGACGTTGTCGCCGTGGCTGCGCAGGTCACTCTCTTTCGCCACGACGATGTCGGTCGGATAACCGAACCCAATCATGTTGCGGTAGGCAGCGCGTGCCGTTGCCCGTCGGTCGGCCTCCTCGCCCACCACCACCAGCACATCGAAGTCGCTGTCCGGTCCCATCGCGCCGCGGGCGGCGGAGCCGAACAAGATGATGCGGCGCGGATGCGCCACCTCGACGATCCGCCGCACCAGTTCCCCGATAACCGCCGCGTCCGGCTCCATCCCCTCCCCCTGACTGGTCTTCACCATACCCTGACTCACCGCCCGTCCCACCGTGACCCGTGACCTATGACCCCGCCAGCGCCACCCGTGCCAGGGCCGCCTTCTCATAGCGGCCGCGCATGATCGTATCAGTGACCACCGGGCGTAGACCGGCGGCGGCCACCGCCGGGGCGAGCGCGGCATCGACCTGGTCGATCACGAGCACATCGAGGAAGTCACGGTACAACAACCCGATGCCGGCGGCGCTGACTTCATGGCCGAGGGTGCGCAGCATCTTTGCCGCCGGACCTTTGACCGTCTCACCGCCAATGATCGGGCTGATCGCCACCACCGACGCCGCCGTCGCCCGCAGCGCCTCGCGGATGCCTGCCACGGCCAGGATCGGGCCGATGCTGACGATCGGGTTGCTGGGGGCGATCAGCACGATTTCGGCCGCGGTGATCGCATCGAGCACACCGGCGGCGGGCGCGGCGGACTCAATACCGGCGAAGCGCACGCCGAGCACGTCGTCCTCGGTACGGCGCTGCACGAAGTATTCTTGGAAGGCAAACTCACCGGCGGGGGTCTGCACCCGCGTCTCGACCCGAGCGTCGGTCATCGGCAGCACGCGCACGCCGAGGCCGTGGGCGGTTGCGATCTCGGCGGTGACGGTGGTGAGCGACGCGCCGGCGGTCAGCCGGTTGGCGCGGTAGAGGCTGGTGGCGAGGTCATGGTCGCCGAGGTTGAACCAGGTCGCGGGCGATGGTGGTCGAGTGATGGCTGTTGGTGCAGGCGGGACCGTTCCAGCCGCGGGCGCCGCGGGGCCGGGTACGGCCGGCGCCGCCTCCAGCCGGCGCAGCGACTCGACGACGTGAAAGGTATCGTGCAGCAGGCCCCAGCCACGGGCGGCGTCGACGCGGCCGGCGAGCGTGTAGATCACGATGTCGATATCGGGGCAGACGCGAAGTCCGAAAAAGTCGAGGTCGTCACCGGTGTTGGAGATGACCGTCACCTCGTCCGGCGGTACAACCGTGATCAGCCCTTCGAGGAAGCGGGCCGCGCCTACACCGCCCGCCAGTACGACGATGCGAGAGGGAGCAGCGTGCGACGCGCCGGCAGTATTCATGTGTACCCTCGGATGGTGGCTGGCGGCGACGGACGCCCGTCACCGGCAGCACTCATCGTAGAGCATTCCCCGCCGAGCGGGTGATGGGTGATAGGTCACGGGTCACGGGTCATAGGGCCGGGGCAAGGGCCACGGACGGGCGGAAGGGGTTGGAATGTTATGGGGGCACGAATAGCCGGCGGACTCGAACAGCTCGGCGGCGGTCACTAGACCCAACATGCGCGCCCGCGCCGCCGCTATGCGCCAAACAGCCGGTAGCGCGCCGGGTCTAGCCCTGCCTGCTCCAGGATTGTCCGCGCGATCGTGCGTTCGTCGGGCGAAAGCGCGTAGCCGATGCTGGCGAGCTGCTCCTCGGTGAGGTCGTCGGTGACGGCCCACAGGGCGGCCTGGATCGCGCTGATCTCATCGCCGGCGCCGGGCAGATCGTTGGCGGCGAGCATCACACGCACGACCTCGGGGTTGGCAAGCCCGGCCGGCGACAGCCGTGCGCCCTCGGATGGATTGTCGTTGTTCGCCTCCAGGCAATATCCATCAAGAGCGTAGACATGGGCCATATCGTCGATCAGCACAATGGCGCCGGCGATGTTGTAGCGGCTTCCGCCGGCGGATGCGCCCAGCAGAATACGCACGACCAAATCCTGCTCCCCGGTGTTCTCATTGAGCAGTGCCAGCCCGGGTGGGACGGCGAGTGTAAGCGGTTCGGCCGTGAGCCGGCGCAGGCGAACGTTCACGACATGGCCCGAGGCAGCGCCGGTGGCCTCGAATTGCGCCTCGACCAATCCCTGGTCAAGGGCATCGAGCAGTGACACACCGGCCTGGGCACGCGCGGACCGTGTATCCCCGTGCGAAACAGCGGCCCACAGCACTGCCAGTGTCAGGGCGAGGATTCCCCATCTTATACGCATCGATCCGCGTCTCCTGAGTGAGATTATGCCGACCGGGATCGCGAGCAGCCGCGAAGGGTATGCGACAAACGCGCTCGCGAACGACATGATCCGGCTCGCATCATTGTGTCACAAGACGAACACCACAAGGACTATCGAGAATAACGAGCAACCGCGCATTCCCGCGCTCGACCATCGGCGGCCACGGGTGTAATGCACGATACAGACGGGAGCAAAGCAACGCGCCACCATTGCAGTACCGCGAATGGGAGAGCGCGTCCGCCGGGCCCGGGCACACCCCGGTAGCGCCTCGAAGAATACCACCCGAGCAAATTGCACGACCACGCACGTTCCGTAGAGATATAGGCCTCGTGAGCTTTTGGACGGCCCCACGGGTGGAACTGCGACAAGGAGCTACCTGATGGGACAGGCCGAGTTATCACCCACGCTCCCGGTGGCCGCGCTCCCGCCCATACCACTGTCGCCCGCTGACGATCAGCATGCTTGCGGCTCGTGTGGCGATCTCAACAGGGCCGGTGCGCGGTTCTGTCGCGATTGCGGCGCGGCACTCGTCATCGAACCCGTGACGTACGCCGTTCACCCAAAGCCCGCGACATCACCTACCCCTCCGACCCGCTTCGTGGGGGAGAGCGAAGAACCGGAATCCTCTCCCTTCGCCGCCCCGCCCCGGCCTGCCGGGGGGAAGGAGGCGGGGGAGAGGTGGCCCGCCGTCGTCCACGCCACCGAACACAAATCGGGCTATGGGCAACCGTTCGCCCTCCTGACGGGGTTTCCGTCGCGGCGCCCAGCCGTTCCCGATCCCGACGGTGTTCGTCAGGTGGCGAGCGCCCCTGCCGTCCATGCACGGGATGAGACGCCTCCCACGGCCGCGCCCGTCGAAGCGATGGCCGAGCAGGCGGCCGGCAAGTCAGCGTACCTACGACGCTATCCGGCCGGGTATCTGGTACTGGCGATGCTGGCGGGTGCGTACGTCGGGTTCGGGGTGATCATCAGCTTCGCCGTCGCCGCCCCGCTCAATGCCGCCGGGTCGCCGTTCGTCAAGCTGGTGATGGGGGCAACATTCGGTATCGCGCTGTCGCTGGTGGTGTTTGCCGGCGCGGAATTGTTCACCGGCAACAATCTCGTGATGACCGTGGGACTGTTGCGACGGCGTATCTCGCCCCCGGCCCTGGCAGCGGTCTGGCTGGTCAGCTTCGCCGGAAACCTCGCCGGCGCGCTGGCGCTGGCATGGTTGGTGGCGCGGAGTGGTGTGCTTGGCGGCGGCGCGGGGGCCGAGTTCGTGCAGAAGACAGCGGCGACGAAGATGCATCTACCGGCGGGGGAACTGTTCTTCCGCGGGGTGCTGTGTAATTGGTTGGTGTGCCTGGCGGTGTGGAGCGCGATGCGCTCCCAGAGCGAAGGGGCCAAGCTGGCAATGATCTGGTGGTGCCTGTTCGCGTTCGTGGGGGCGGGCTTTGAGCACAGCGTCGCCAACATGACGCTGCTCACGCTGGGGTTTCTGCAATCTCACGGCCCCGAGGTGTCGTTCGCCGGCTTCGTCCACAACCTCGCGCCCGTGACGCTGGGCAACATCGCCGGCGGCGCCCTCTTCGTGGGCGGCGCGTACTGGCTGAGCGCACGGCCCGTGCGCCTGCCCTATCTCGCCGGTCGCGCAGTGGCTCCCGCGGCGCCGGCTGCTCCGGTCCTGCGCCTCGGCCAACCAGCAGGCGACGCACGGTAGTAAACCCGAGTTCGTCTCAGGTCGAGCTTTGCCAGAGGTCTGGGAGACGCCATGCTGGCTCGCGGCCGTCGCCGCATGAAGGCTCGCCTTCTACCTCTTTGTCAGGCGGGCGCGGACATGCACGCGCTCGCCCCGCGGGCCGAACAGGCTGAGGAACTCGACCGGCTCCGAGCCGGCGCGGTCGACCCAGTGCGGTACCCGGGTATCAAACTCGGCCGCCTCGCCGGGTGACAACACGAGATCGTGCTCGCCAAGCACCAGCCGCAATTGCCCGCTGAGCACGTAGAGCCACTCGTAGCCCTCGTGCACCCGCGGGTCTGGCTCCTGGTGCTCCCGGCTCGCCGGGATGATTTGCTTGTAGGCCTGCAACCCGCCCGGCCGGCGGGTCAGTGGCAGGATCGTTATCCCGTTCCGCGTGATTGGGCGGGCGCGGACGCGCGGGTCGCCAGTGGCCCGTGTACCGACAAGCTCATCGAGCGGGACTCCAAGGGCGCGGGCGAGGGGCAGGAGCAGCTCAAGGTTCGGCCGGCGCTGCCCGGATTCCAGCCGCGACAGCGTGCTGACCGAGATGCCGGTGGCCGCCGACAGGTCGGCCAGCGTCAGCGCTCGCCGTTGGCGCAGCGCGCGCAGCCGTGCCCCGACCGCGGTGAGGACTCGGTCAACGTCATCGTCCATGCCCCCATTTTGCCATACCGGCAACATAACTTGTCAATCCTCCCCGCGCCGGCGATGATCACGGCGGAGGTGGTAATCATGACTGACCCGATAGCAGATGCGTACGATGTGGTGGTGATCGGCGGTGGCGCTGCCGGTCTGAATGGGGCGCTGCTGCTGGCCCGGTCGCGCCGCTCGGTACTGGTGATTGACGCGGGTGAACCGCGCAACGCTCCGGCGGCCGGCGTACACGGCTACCTGTCCCGCGACGGCATCAGCCCGGCCGCGCTACTGGAGATCGGCCGGTCGGAGGTCCGTGGGTATGGCGGGCAGGTGGTGGCGGGGCGGGTCAGCGCGGCTGCCCGCACCGGCGACGGCTTCACCGTGACCTTAGAGAATGGCCGGCTGGTCAGCGCGCGCCGGCTGCTGGTGACCACGGGACTGGTTGATGAGTTGCCGGACGTTCCCGGCGTGCGCGAGCGCTGGGGTCGCGACGTGGTGCACTGTCCGTACTGCCATGGCTGGGAGGTGCGTGACCAAGCGATCGGGATTCTCGGCAGCGGGCCGATGTCCGTGCATCAAACCTTGCTGTTCGGGCAACTGACGCGGGATGTGATGCTGTTCGTGCACACTGCGCCACAGCCGACCGATGCGGAGTCGGAGCAGCTTGCCGCGTGTGGGATATCGGTAATAGAGGGGGAGGTCGCCGGACTCGTGATCACCGACGACCGGCTCACCGGAGTGCGACTTGCCTCGGGCACGGTGGTTCCTCGACAGGCCGTGGTGGTCGCGCCCAGGTTCGCGGCCCGCGCCGGCGTGCTGGTGTCGCTCGGCCTCGCGACCACCGAACACCCGATGGGTGTCGGCAGCCACGTCGCCGCCGATGCGACGGGTCTGACCGCGGCGCCAGGGGTGTGGGTAGCGGGCAATGTTGCAGACCTAATGGCCCCGGTGGTCGGGGCCGCCGCCGCCGGGTACATGGCGGCCGCGGCCATCAACGCCGACCTGGTGGCCGAGGACACGCGGCGGGCTGTCACAGCCTATCGCGACTCGCGCTCCGCCGCGTCCGAGCGCGTATCCGCGAGCGCGGTGGAGCGCCACGACCACACCGCGGAGAGCACCATCCTCTTCACCCCGGAGTTCTGGGACGCGCGCTACCGCTCCACCGACAAGATGTGGAGCGGGAACCCAAACCCGCGCCTTGTCGAGCAAATCGCGGACCTCGCGCCGGGCACCGCGCTGGACGTGGGCAGCGGCGAAGGGGCCGATGTCATATGGCTGGCCGCGCGGGGCTGGCAGGTCACCGGTATCGACGTATCGACAGTGGCGTTGGACCGCGCCGCGGAACGGGCCGCCGAGGCCGGGGAGGCGGTCGCGGACCGGATCACCTGGCAGCAGGTCGATCTCTTGTCCTGGAGTCCGCCCCCGTTGCAGTTCGACCTGGTGTCGGCACAGTTCATGCACCTTCCCAAGGAGCAGCGCGAGCGGGTCTTCCAGCGGCTGGCCGCGTTGGTGTCCCCCGGCGGTACCCTGCTCATCGTGGGCCACCATTTCTCAGATCTCCAGACCACGGTGCCGCGTTCACCGCGAGCCGAGCTATACTTCACCGCTGCTGATGTCGCCGCGTTACTCGACCGGCGGGAGTGGGACATCATCGTCAGCGCGGAGCAGTCGCGCGGCGCGACTGACCCGGAGGGCCGAACCGTCGCTATCCAGGACGCCGTGCTCCGCGCCCGACGGCGAAGCTAATGCGTTCACCGACCAGCCGTGGTCATCCCGCGCCGGTGGGCGACCCACCGGGCCGCCCCTATCAGCGCACACGGACAGTCCGTGTAGGTTCGACCAGATGGGTCGCCGGCTCTCGCGGATAACCCAATGGCTGGTCTGTGAACGCACGAGGGAAGCTCAACCCCGTTGGAACAGATGCCTGGCGGGTCGCCCTGGCCCGGCGGGTCGTTGTAGCTTGATGTCGGGTGTAGCCGTCTTCTGCCCTCACAGCAGCAGATAGCGACGGTTGAGCGGCAGCTCGCCGGTGGGCATGGCGGGCAGTGGCGCGCCGTCGATCATCACCTCGCCGGTAGAGGGGTGGATGGCGATATCAGGGTTCGCCTGGTTGTAGAGCATGTGGCGCTTGGTCACGCGCCGCGTACCCTCCACGGCGAGCACGCGGCGGCGGGTGGCAACCCGGCGCGCGAATCCCTCCTCGGCAGCGGCGCGGGAGACGAAGCTGGCGCTGAGGCTGGCGGGCGCGATGCCCGTGCCACCCCACTGGGGCGCGTATAGCACCGGCTCGCCGCGGCCGACGCTGGCGTTGCCCTCGCCGATCGCCCCCCACGCCGCGAATCCGCCCTTGATCACCAGCTCCGGCTTGACACCGAAGAACGCCGGATGCCACAGCACGATGTCTGCCATCTTGCCCGCCTCCAGCGACCCCACCCACCGGTCGATGCCGTGCGTGCGCGCCGGGTTGATCGTGTACTTGGCGATGTACTGGAGCACGCGGGCGTTGTCATGGTGGGGCGCGGGGCCGCCCAATTGCTTCATCTGATGAGCAAGCTGCCAGGTGCGGCGGATCACCTCGCCGATGCGGCCCATGCCCTGTGAGTCGGAATTGATGATGCTGATCGCGCCCAGCTCGTGCAGGTAGCTCTCCGCCTCCATCGTGGAGGCGCGGATGCGCGCCTCCACCATCGCCCGGTCGCTTGCCACGCGCGGGTTCATGCCGTGGACGCCCCACATCATCGCGTGGTGCTCGGCGACGACGTTGGGGCCGTAGGGTATAGTCGGCGTGGTCGAGGAGCCGATCACGTTGCCGACCGCGGCGATCGCGAGGATGTCGGGCGCGTGACCGCCGCCGATGCCTTCGACGTGGTAGGCGTGGACGGTGCGCCCGGCGATCGCCGCCACCGTCTCCGGCAGCTCACACGACTCGTTGATGCCATCGGTGTGCATCGCGACGGCGATGTCGTACGCCCCGGCCACGTTCAGCGCCTGATCGATCACCGTGGGGAAGCCGGCGTAGTCTTCGTGGATCTTCAGACCGCAGGCGCCCGACTCGATCTGGCGCGCCATCGGCTCGAAGCGGTAGCTGGCGCCGCGACCCTGCACGCCGAGATTGACCGGCAGATGCTCGAACGCCTCGAACTGCCGCCAGAGGTTGAAGGCGGGGTTATTGCCCAGGCCGCCGGTGATCAGCGTGGTCATACCCGCTGCCAGCGCTACCGGGATCAGCTTGGGCGTGACGAGATGGACGTGTGTGTCGATGCCGCCGGGCGTCGCGATCAAGCCGTTACCGGGGATCGGGGCCGTGCCCGCTCCGATCAGCAGGTCGATGTTATCAGCGATATCGGGATTGCCCGCCCGGCCGACACCGACGATCATGCCGTCCTTGATGCCGATGTTGGCCTTGAACACGCCGAGCACCGGGTCGATCACGATCACGTTCGTGATCACGGTGTCGAGTTCGCTGTCGGCGGTGGTCTCGTCGCTCGCGAGCAGGCCGGTGCGGAAGGTTTTGCCCCAGCCGGTCAGCACCTCGTCGCCGTAACTCGCCTCATCACGCTCGATCAGGGCGACGAGGTCGGTGTCGCCCAGACGCACCCGGTCGCCCGCGGTCGGGCCGTAGCGGTCGGCGTACTCACGGCGGCCAAGTTCCATGGGCGCACTCCTAACAGGATGACCTCTCCCCGCTCGCGTCGCTCGCTGGCCCCTCCCCTGCAAAGCGGAGGGGCCTCACCAGTCCGGTCTGTTCCCCACGCTCCTGGCGAAACCCACCGCTCGAGAATACGTCCGGTGCTCCCCTGCCAGCCGGTCAATCGCCCCCCGTTCCCCGAATCCGCGAGTCCAGATTCGCTTCATGCACCCGTGGGTGAAGGTTGTGTGACTCCACTCACGGATTCGGGTTCTCCCCCTTCCCCGCGGGGAAGGGGGCCGGGGGGTTAGGTCCGGCCAGCGAGCTAGGTCGGGCCGCGCGGTTAGGTGGATCGATACCCGCCCTCCCCGGCACGCCGCAGCCCTGCCGCGCGCCGCTCGGCGGTGGCCGGTCCATCGGTGAGGCCATTGAAGCCGCGCACGACCCGCCGGCCGCCGTATGACACCAGCCGCACGGTCTTGACCTCGCCCGGCAGCCAGCGCACCGCGTCTCCCGCCGGGATGTCGAGATGCATGCCCCAGGATTGGGCGCGGTCGAATACTAGCCGGCGGTTGACCTCAAAGAATGGGTAGTGCGAGCTGATGAACAGCGTGTGATCGGAGGTGTTCGTCACGTCCAATTCGATGGCGGCGCGACCCGCGTTCAGCGTGAGCGGGCCGCTCGCGAACAGCGTCTCACCCGGAATCATGCGTCGCCTCCCGCCGGCCGTACCGGCCCCTCGACGAAGACGATGCGCGCGCCATCGGCGAACAGGCACTCGATCCGGATCGTGCCGAGCAGCGTGGGCACACCGTCGAGCACCTCGTCCTCGGTGAGTACACGCGAGGCGACCGCCACGACTTCGTCATATGATGCGCCGTCGCGCGCCGCCTCGTGCATCTCGTCGCAGATCAGCGCCAGCGCCTCGGGATGATTGAGCCGCAGGCCGCGGGCGCGACGCTTGCGGGCAAGCTCGGCCGCGCTGAAGATCGTCAGCCGGTCCATTTCGGTCGGTGTCAGGCGCATCGGCGACCCCCTCGATCGTCGCTTGTACTATACCCGGCATTGCCTGCCCGTGGGTTACGACCGCGTGACGGTTCACTCCTTCCGTTACCGTGCCTGAGACGCCCCGCTTCCCGCTCCCCGCTCCCCGCCCTACCCCCATCACCCATCCACGGGATTGTGCTGTAGGTGGATGGCAGGAGTCGTTTGAGCAGCGATAACGGGGGTGCGGACGATATGTCCGGCAAGGAGCAGCAGATGGTCGCTCGATGTTCCCAGTGCAACGGCCCGCTCTCCCCTGATGCGGTGATCTGCCCAAACTGCGGCGCGGCGATCGCGCCGGTGGTTGAGAGCGAGCATACCGTGCGCATCGAGCGG
>JBBQJF010000066.1:0-17806 GCA_038325665.1 Dehalococcoidia bacterium
AAGCTCCCTTTGCGCCACAGGACCGCCGGCCGCAGCGCCTGCTCGGCCGCGTTGTTGGTCGGGTCCACCCCCGCCACCCCGGCAAACGTCCACAGTGCCGGCCACACCCGCTGGAGGGCGCGGCACAGCGTCTGCGCCACGGGATGACCATGGCTGGCCCCATCCGCCAGTACGGCCGCCATCTCGGCCGCCACCCGCGCGATGGCGGCGTCCCATTCCGCCTGGTCCAGTTCCCCCGCGATGAACCGATGCCACAACTCGAACACCTGCGCGTCGATAGCCAGCAGCCGCTGCCCCACGGGACGCGGCCCCGGCCCGTAATCCACCAGCCGTTGGAAGTCCCGCTTCAGATGCACCATCCGAACGCAATCGCGACCTTACGCGGTACGGTGGTTCTGCCCTTCTACCCCACCACCGCGCCTTACCAGCCCCGCCGCCGCGCGGGAAGCCTGCTGCCGTAGCCCATTGGCCGCATCCTGGACCCTACGGAGGTGCCAGGATGCCCGATTTGCCTGCTCCGACCCCATCCGGCCGCTGGACGATTCGCTCGATTGTCGTGCGGGTGCGGGATGGGCCGCAGCGCCTCGACCATGCGTATCGCTTACTCCTGGCCGCGCCACCGGCCGCCACGGCCCATGGCGGCCTCACCACGGCCAACAGTTCATCCGGCGCCCAGTTCCTGACCGGTGTCGGGCGCCACGTCCAGGAGGCCCATGATGCGTGCAGCGATCTATGCCCGCGTCTCGACCGACCGCCAGGAACGGGAGCAGACGATTGACAGTCAGGTGGCGGCCGTCCGGGAGTGGCTCCAGCTTCAGGGCCATGCCGTGGCCGACGAGCACCTCTACCGTGACCAGGGCGTCAGCGGTGCGCGCCTCGACCGGCCGGCCCTCGACCGCTTACGCGACGACGTCCAGGCTGGCCGCGTCGAGCTCATCGCCATCCTCAGCCCCGACCGGCTGGCCCGCAAGTACACCGCCCAGGTGCTCCTGTTGGAGGAGTTCCGACGCGCCGGCTGCCAGGTCGTCTTCGTCCAGCACCCCATCGGCGACGCTCCCGATGACCAGCTGTTGCTCCAGATCCAGGGCGCCATTGCCGAGTACGAGCGCGCCGTGCTGGCCGAGCGCTTCCGCCGCGGCAAGCTCCAGAAGGCGCGCGCCGGCCAGGTGGTCTGGAACAAACCCGCCTATGGCTACCGGTATGTTCCCAAACGGGATGGCTGCCCCGGTCAACTGGTCATCGATGACGCCGAGGCGGCCATCGTCCGCATGCTCTATCGGTGGCTCATCGACGAGCGGCTGAGCGTTCGCCAGATCCTCAAGCGGCTGCTCGCCGGACCGTGGCGGCCACGCTCGGGCAAGCCGCACTGGTCGGCGGCCACCGTCCACCACATCCTGGCCGACCCGATCTACACCGGCATGGCATACGTCAACCGCTACGCCTACACCGCGCCGGTCAAGCCCCGCCTGCCGGACAGCCCGCGTGCCCGCGAGGCCTCCTGTCGCCATCTCAAGCCGCCCGAGGAGTGGATCGCCATCGCCGTCCCGGCCATCATCGACCAGGCCACCCATGATCGGGCCCAGGCGCAACTGGCCCGCAACAGCGCCCTGTCCTTCCGCAACAATACAAAGCACACCTATCTGCTGCGCTGCTTGCTGACCTGCGCTCACTGTGGGCTGGCCATGTTCGGCGTCACCCAGCGCACAGGCAAGGAGGGGCGGGTGCGCCGCACCTACCAGTGCCACGGCAAGGACCCGGTCGTGCGCCCGCGCGACGCGCCGTGTCCGCGCCGGGCCGTCAAGGCCGAGGAGCTGGAAGCCGCCGTCTGGGCGCACGTCACGCAGCTGCTGGAGGAGCCGGCTCGGCTGCTGGCCCAGTTCGAGCGCTACGCCCAACTGGTCGTCGAGGGTGATGCCCACGAGCAGGCCGAGACCCGGCAGCTGACCGCGCGGCTGGCCCGGCTCGACCGGGAGCAGCGCCGCCTGCTCGACGCCTATCAAGCTGAGGTCATCAGCCTGCCGGAGTTGGCCGAGCGGCGGCAGCACCTGCACCTGCAGCGGCAGGCGCTGGAGACCCAGCGCGAGCAGCAGGCCGGGCTGCGCCGGGAGCGCGCCCAAGCCCACGAGGTGCTGACGGATCTGACCGCCTTCTGCGAGCGGGTCCGGAGCCGGCTGGGCGAGGCGACGCTGGCCGAGCGCCAGGCCATCCTGCCACTGCTCATTGAGCGTATCATCGTCGGTGACGACACGTTGGAGGTCCGCCATGTCATCCCTTTACGTGGCCCCGATTCGGACTCGGCCCGACCTGGCCCGCCCGGCGACGGATTGCGTTCGGATGGTGTGCGCCCAGCAGACCTGGCGCTGCTCCACCGGCAGCCAGCCGGACGCCGCGAACCGGTCCGACCCCACGATGCCGGTCCATGCGGGCCCGACCATCTCGCGAGCGACGGCCCCACTGCGGCGGCGGTCGATGCAGAACACCGTCACCTGCGCCGTGACCATCGTCCACAGCCAGGCCCGCGTCCGCCCCTGGCGCCATCCGGTCTCATCCAGGTTCGCCACCGGTGCCTGCTGGGCGGCCCTCCGCGCCTCGGCCACCACCGGCGCCAACGCCCGGCTCATCGCCTGTTCCATCGCGCTCACCGACCCGACGGAGACGGGTGCGCCGAATAGATCGGCCGCACACTGCGCCGCTTCCCGCTTACTGAGGCGGTACCGCCCCGTCACGAGCGTGAGGATCGCCTGCAACACCGGGCCGAATGGTCCCACCGGGACCCGCTCCGGCAAACGGGCACGCTCACGCGTGCCCGACGCCGCGCAGCGCCGCCCCGCCAGTTGGTACTCCGTGACGGTCGCGCATACCGGGGGGACGTCGGTCACCTGATGGCGGATGTCGGCCGGGTCATCCGGCCCCGCATCGACGCGCAGCGCCTGTCCGCACCCGACACATGGCCCCGGCAGCACCCGCCGGACCTCGTCCACCTCCGCCAGCCGCCGGAGCGCGCGGAAGGTCCCCGGGTGGCCGGGTTGGCCCCCCGCCCGCCGCCGCCCGGCGACCGGCGGCGCAGACGGGCGCTGGCCCGGAGGGTCCGAGGACGGGGGGCGCGAGCTATTGCCGGAGTGCTGTCCCAGGCGCGCTTCCAACTCCGCCACCCGCACCTGCAACGCGGTGACCTCCGCGGAGACCACCCCCATGGCCCGTCCCGTGGTCTCTAGCGCCGCTTCCAGCGTGGCGATGTACGCCTGCACCGTCGGTGGCAGGATGGCGCGGAGTGCGGGTGGCAGCATCGAACCGTCCGTCATGCCTGCACCTTACTCCCCTTCCCCGATGCCGGCGACCCGCCCCTCGCCAGGGACTGAACGCTTATGAAATGTCTATGCTGAATCTCGAAACCGCGCGGAAGACGCAACCCTACAACTGGAATACCAACGACTTCAGATCGAGGGCACGGCATTCCAAGCACCGACCTGGTTCCGTTACCAGCTTGGACCGCATATCACCTTCCATGACAAACACGACAATGTGGCTGGCCTGCAGCTCATCGACATTCTGTTGAAGGCCGTCGCCGAGAAGCTCAATGCACCGGCGACACATCCACTCCGATGGGGGACTGCCCGACGGAAGCTTTATGATAAAGGGCAGGGCAGAATTCAGGGATGGGGTCTGAAGGTCTTCCCACATTCTGACGAACTGTTTGCCGCGATGCTTGGAGAAGAACATAAAACAAGGGACGCCCCGTAGAACGTCCCCTGCCGACCGAGCAAAGTAGCGCGGTCTCCACTATGAGTATCGGATCGGAGCCATTCGCTGTCAACTTCTGTTGACCGCGGTGTCACCGAAAGCTACCCGTATGACGGTTGACCTTAGCCTCCGCATCGATGCTGCCGTATTGCCGCTCGTTAGTCGAGAAAGTCCTTGAGCGTGTGGCTGCGGCTCGGATGGCGGAGGGTCCGGAGGGCCTTCGCCTCGATCTGGCGGATGCGCTCGCGGGTGACGCCGAGGTCACGCCCGACCTCTTCGAGGGTGCGGGCGCGGCCGTCCTCCAGGCCGAAGCGCAGGGTCAGCACCCGCCGCTCGCGGTCGGTGAGCGTGCTCAGCGCCTTGGCGATGTGAATCTTCATCAGGTTGTGCGTCGCCGCCTCGACCGGGGCGATCGCATTTTCGTCCTGGACGAAGTCGCCAAGCGACGACTCATCCTCGTCGCCCACCGGCGTCTCAAGTGATACCGTCTCTTGCGCCGACCGCAGCACCTCGGCCACCCGCTCCGCGGGCAGCTCCATCACGCGGCCGATCTCCTCGAAGGTCGGCTCACGACCGTAATGCTGCACGAGCTGCCGGCTGGTGCGCTGGAGCTTATTCACCAGCTCGACCATGTGGACCGGCATGCGAATCGTGCGACCGTAATCGGCGATCGCGCGGCTGATCGACTGCCGGATCCACCACGTCGCGTAAGTGCTGAACTTGAAGCCGCGTCGATACTCGAACTTCTGTACCGCGCGCATCAGCCCCAGGTTGCCCTCCTGGATCAGGTCGAGCAGCGACAGACCGCGGCCGAGATACTTCTTTGCCACGCTGACCACCAGCCGCAGGTTGGCCTGCGTGATCTGCCGGTCGGCCTCCTCGCCCATCCGCCGCACGGCGCGGAAATGCGCGTCGAGATCCTTTGCTGGGACGTCAAGGTCGCGCAACGCGGCGGGTAGCAGGTTGGTGATCACGGAAAGCGTGGTCAACCGCGCCTGCGCCTGGTCGAGTTCAATAGCCATGTCGGTCGCGACCCGCTCGATCAGGTCGGTGGACACCATACCGTCAATCAGACTTCGCACCCGTGGGTCATCGACCACGGTGTCCGTGATATCCTCGATACCAGCCATGACCGCGGCCAACGCGAGCACCGGGCGAAGCGTCGAGAGTTCCATCAAGAGCGCGGCCTGGACCTCATTTGCCGAGGCGCGGCGGCCCGTGCGCTCTCCCAGATCGGCGTCGACCGCTGCCAGCTTACGCGCCTCTTCCATCCGTCGCGCGAGCCGCTGCTCATCCGCGAAGGCGAGCAGCTTGACCCGCCCAATCTCGCGAAGATACGTACGGACACTGTCATCGGGTGTGTCGTCGTCGGTGGGCGCGCGGACACTTCGCGCGACAACACCGTCCTCGTCGGGAACACCGGCGTCGTCGTTGATCTCGAATACGGGAACACCAGCCGCCGCGGGGCGCGTGTCTTCGTCGCGCTCGTCCTCCTCGTCCCAGCGGTCATCCGATGAGGAGTTGGTCGAAACGCCGGCCATGGGCGTCATTGCGTTCTTTTTTGTACGTGGCATCGTCTAACCTCTTAATCTCGCGACCACTCGACTCCCGCACCGCGACCGCGCACCCGCGCGGACATACAACGGCGGTCGCCACATGCGCGCGCAGGAGCCGCGGGCTGGGGCGATACCGTCTCCGACCAGGTCCAGGGAAGCACGGCTGGAGGGGACAGTAGGACAACTTGAAGTATATGGCCCTGGAAAATGCAAGTCAAGCCTCTTAGCAAACATTTAACAAATCGTCTGCAAGTCAATTAGGAAGCACTCCGCCCGGTGGATGGCCGAGGCGTGGTATGCTCCGAGAGCCGGCACGCCCAACAGCCTCCACCGCGTGACCAGCACGGGCACGCGGTGCCCCAGCTCTGCATAAGTGTCCAGCCGACACGTTCGCGGAACCATCCTCTCGTGGTGGTAGTTCGGTTCCAAACCACGCGTTATGACATCTATTTCGGGAGTCCCGCCGTGATCCGTCACCAACGCTCCTTGTGGTGGCCGCACCGGATCCGACTCGCCGGGGCGGTGCTGCTCGCACTGGCCATGTTGCTGCCGTTCTCAAGTCCTCCGGCCCATGCCGACGAGGGATGGGCGATCACGCGCTTCGATATCCAAATCGCGATCCAACCGGACGGCAGTCTCAATGTCATCGAGGTGGTCGATGTCGATTTCAGCACGCCGCGCCACGGCATTTTTCGGGACATCCCGTATATGCTTGAGTACGACCGTGATCATCTCCGCCGGTATGACATCGGGTTGACAGGGGTCATGAACCCGGATGGGCGCGCCATCCCCACACGTACCAGTCATCCCGGCCGCCTCGTCCGTTTCACAATCGGCGACCCGGATCGCACCGTGTCGGGGGTGCAGAGCTACCACATCCGCTACCGCGTACGCGATGCGCTGAACGCCTTCCCTGATCACGATGAGCTGTACTGGAACGTTACAGGCGTGTGGCCCGTGCCAGTGTCCACGACCACGGTCACGGTCACGGCTCCTGGTGGGGGAGTCGGGCAGGCGGCGTGCTACCAGGGAGCGGCCGGCTCCACCGAGCGATGCAGCGTCGGGGCCGGCGCCGGCGCCGCACGATTCGCGGCGACCCGCTTGCTGCAGGCCGGTGAGCAACTGACGGTCGTGGTCGCGCTGCCGAAGGGAGTTGTTCCGGAGCCAGCGCCGGCGCTGACCGCGAAGCCACGGCGGCCGGCTGACTACTTCGAGCGTACCTCACCCATCCTCGCCGCCGCCGCACTAATGACGGCGACGGCGTTCGGCGGCCTCGGGTTGCTGTGGTGGAGGGTGGGGCGCGACCGTCGCTACACCACGCTCAACTACCTGACCGACGATCCGCACGAGGAGAGCCGCCTGCCGTTCTCGCACGAGCCGGTCGTGGTCGAATTCGAGCCGCCCGATGATCTGCGCCCCGCTCAACTCGGTCTGCTGATCGACGAGCGCGCCGACACGCTCGACCTCACCGCCACGATCGTGGACCTGGCCGTGCGTGGATATGTGCGCATCACCGAGATCCCCAAGACGGGGCTGTTTGGCAAAAAGGACTGGCGGCTTGAGCGTTTGAAGGACGCGGACGACGCCTTACTCGAGTACGAGCAGGTGATCCTCACCGGACTTTTCCATAAGGGTTCACCGGTGGAGATGTCGGACCTCAAGACTCAGGTTCGCACCTATCTCACGAAGGCGCAGGGCGCCCTATATCGCGATGCGACGCGCCGCGGCTGGTTCGTGCGTAATCCGGCCAGCGTGCGCTCCTGGTACATGGTCGCCGGATTTGGCGTGGCGGCGGCCGGCGGCGGATTGATGTATCTGTTCGGCCGCCAGTGGGGCGCCGCGCTGGCGGCCGCTCCACTCATCCTCGCCGGCCTGGCGCTGGCGGCTCTTGCCAATGCCATGCCCCGCCGCGCCGCCGCCGGGCGCGAGTTGTTCCGCCGCGGCCTCGGCTTCCGCCGCTACATCGACACGGCGGAGAAGAGCCGCCACGAGTTCAACGAGCGGTCAATGATATTTGCCCGCTATCTGCCGTACGCGATCGTCTACGGCTTGGTCGATCGCTGGGCGCGGGCCTTCCGTGACATTGATGCTCAGGCCGCGACCGTCGGTTGGTACGCCGGCTCGTCGGCCTTCAGCGCGTCGTCATTTTCCCGTGACCTCCAGGATTTCTCCGGCGCGGTGTCCACCACGATTAGCAGCACGCCGGGTGGCTCGGGCGGCTCGGGCTTTTCCGGCGGGTCGGCTGGTGGTGGTGGCGGCGGCGGTGGCGGCGGAAGCTGGTAGGGTGCACGCCCGATCGACCGACACGCGGGGGTCGTCGAGGTTAGGAGGGAATCGGAATGAACATCGCACTGATTGTCGCGCTCGTGGTCGTGGCGCTGCTGGTGGTCGTGGTTCTGGCCGCGTACAACGGGCTGGTACGGGCGCGGCTGCGGGTGCGTGAGGCCTGGAGTGCGATCGATGTGCAACTCCAGCGGCGGGGCGAGCTGATCCCCAATCTGGTGGAGACGGTGAAGGGATATGCAGCGCATGAACGGGGAACACTCGACAGCGTGACCAGCGCGCGGGCGGCGCTCCAATCCGCCACGACTCCCGCGGCGGCGGCCGAGGCGAACAACCATCTTACCCAGACGCTGCGATCGTTGTTCGCCGTTGCCGAGGCGTACCCCGATCTCAAGGCCAACGCGAATTTCCTCGAGCTCCAGCGCGACCTCGGCGACACCGAGGATAAGGTCGCGTACGCGCGCAACTACTACAACGGCGCGGTCGAACAGTACAACGGCAAGGTGCAGACCGTGCCGTCGATGTTCATCGCCGCGCCGTTCGGATTCCAGCCGGCTGAATTCTTCGCCGCCGACGCCGGGACGCGCGCCCCGGTACAGGTCAGCTTCTAAAGCGGCGTTCATCGCCTGTACCGCTCCCCCCGGTGGTGGTGGGGCGGGGTTCTGTGGCCGGGCGCCGGAGGTTAGGTGCTCTCCATCGAACCGCCATCCAACGCGCGGCGCGCCCCGGCGCGCCGCCGCCACGCGGTGAATAGTCCGTTTCGTGGGGAAAACAGCAACGCCACCAGGAAGAACCCCGTCGCCACCAGCACGATCGCGGCGCCCGAGGCAACGTTGGCGTAGTACGAGATGTACAGGCCGGCCGTGGTCGCGACCATGCCGGTCAGCGCCGCCACGGCCATCATCACCGGCACCCGCCGGACCAGCAGTTGCGCCGTTGCTGCCGGCGTGACCAGCATCGCCACCACCAGCACGATACCAACGACCTTGATCGTGATCACCGTGGTCAGCGCCAGCAGCGCGAGCTGGCCGTACTGCACCGCCGCCACCGGCACCCCCGAGGCGGCCGCCATCGTCGGGTCGTACGCGGTGAACAGCAGCTCGCGGTAGAACAGCGCGACGAGCGCGAGCACGACCGCGGCGAGTGCGCTGATCACCCGGATATCGCTCCAGCCGACACCGAGTACATCACCGAACACGAAGCTAAACAGATCCACCGTGTATGAGCGTGAGGCGCTGATCAGCATGATGCCGAACGAGAACGCGCCCACGAACAGAATGCCGATCGCGGTGTCAAAGCTCACCCGGCCGCGGCGGCTGACGAAACCGATCGCCAGGGCCGTGAGAACGGCAGCGATGATCGATCCGAGATAGGTGCTGCCGCCGAGCACGAATGCTGTGGCCACTCCCGCGAAGGCCGAATGTGCAAGCGCGTCGCCGATGAATGCCAGCCCTTTGAGCACCACGAACGTGCCCACCACTCCGCCGACGGCGGCAATGATCAGCGCTGCTGAAGGCGAGCCGGAGCGGCTCGGAGATGCTATCCATCAACGTTCTCCCGGCGCGGCGGCTTCGAGGCGATTGTCGGGCGCGGCAGAGACACTACGCACCACGCTCATGGTCCCGCGCATGGGCTGGGCGTCACGATTCGGCGCCGGCGTGCGGCGAGCCGTCAATCGATTCGCCATTGCTTCTCCCCGACGTGCATTTCGCTGGGATGTGCGAGACGCGACGAATGCGGACACCGGCCCACATGCCGCGCCTCCACCGGCGAAGGATTGAGCGGCTACTCGCCGCCGCGCGCCGCGAGGCCGTACGTCTTGCCCCCGATTTCCAGGAGCATCAGATGGCGCCCAAAGGTTTCCTGTAGTACCTCCTCGGTGAGTACGACCTCGGGCGGACCTTGGGCGATGATGCGGCCATTGAGGCACAGGACCTCGTCATACGAGTGTGCGACGTGATGCAGGTCGTGTGTGGCGACAAGCAGCGTGCTCCCGGCGTCGGCGAGGTCGCGCACCAGCCGCTCCAGGTCTTCTTGGGCGCCGAGGTCGAGTCCGGCAAGCGGCTCGTCCAGCAGCAGCAGCTCGGCCGACCGAGCAACCGCGCGGGCGAGCAGTAACCGGCGTTGCTGGCCGCCGGAAAGCTCGCCAATCTGGCGCCGGCGCAGCTCCCACAAACCAACGCGCTCCAGCGCGTCGCGCACCACCACGCGGTCGTCACGCGAGGGCGGGCGCAGCGTACGCAGCCGCCCATACCGCCCGAGCATGACCAGCTCCTCGACCGATACCGGAAAGGCCCAATCCACCAGCTCAATTTGCGGCATGTAGCCGATCCGGGTACGCACGGCCGCGACATCCTCACCAAAGACCTTGACCGAGCCGGCCCACGGCTTGAGCAGACCGAGGATGATCTTGATTAGCGTGGACTTTCCCGCCCCATTGGGGCCAACCAGCCCGGTCAGTGTCCGCGGCCGCAGTTGGAAGCTGACGTGCGACAGCACCGCGACCTGGTCGTATCCCGCGGAGACACCATCCAGCAGCAGCGGCGCGTCGAATGTCAGTGCGGTCTCCCCGGCGGGCGAGATGTGTTGTGCCATCACTTTAGGCCCTTGGCGATGTTGTCGGCGTTGCGGCGCATCATTTCGACATAACTCGTGATGTCTTTGGTAAGGGCGTCGCTATACAGTACATCGACTTTGACACCGGCGTCCTTCGCGGCGCGGTCGAGCAGGCCGGCGTTCAGTTGCGGTTCCTTGTAGACGGTTTTCACCTGCTGGCGGCGCAGCACGTCGCCCAGCGCCTTGATCTCCTGAGCGCTTGGCTCGCGGCCGGGAGCGCGCACGACATACCCCGCCAGTTCCAGCCCATAGGCGCGGGCGAAGTAGGGGAAGGCGTCGTGAAAGGTCACGAGCCGGCGTTGGTCAGGCGGGATCGTGTGAATCTGTGCCCGGATGTAGCCGTCAAGGTCATCTAGCTCCTTGAGGTAGCGTTCGGCGTTGGCGGCATACACCGGCCGGCCCTCGGCATCAACCTCGGTGAGCGTCTCACGAATCGTCGTCACATAGTGCTTGGCGTTCTGCACATCCAGCCAGAAGTGGGGGTTGCCACCGTCCGCGTAGTCAGCATCGTCAGCCGCGGACCGCGCCGCACCGCCCGGACCCACCGGCTCCTGATCGAAGTCGATTGCCGCTAGCCCCGCTGCAAGTTCCACCGTCCGCGCTGACCGCGGCACATTGTTGTCGATGACCCCCTTGAGCGCCTCCTCGAGTCCGGCGCCGTTGAGGAATACCGCGCGCACGTCACCGAGCCGCTTCACATCTTTGGGACCGGGCTGATAGGTATGGGCGTCGGCGCCGGGAGGGATCAAGGAGATCACCGTCACACGATCGCCGCCCACCTGCCGTACCATGTCGTTGAACACGGAGATGCTGGTGGCGACCCGTACCGGCCCCGTGCCGGACTCCGTCTTGCCGCTCCCGCTACCGCACGCGACGCTGACCAGCGACGCCAGCACGGTGAGCAAAGACATGAAGCGCATTGCCACTTGAGATACCTCGTATCACTACTAACCACGCGAGGGTGAGGTTTATCGGGCGACCGCCCCGGCCGGCGCGTGCAGTGCGTGGTTCCCGGCGGCGCAGGCGCTGCAGCGACCATAGACTTCGAGCCAGTGACCTTCGACGGTGAATTTCGAGCGGCGTGTCAGTTCGCTGACCAATTCGGTTACATCGCAGGCGGTAAAATCCTCAACGGCGCCACACTCGCTACAGACGAGATGGTGATGATGCCCGCGCCGGCTCCATCGATAACGAAGGCTGCCATCGTCGAGCAACACACGACAGAGCACATCCATCTCGACCAGCAGCTTGAGCGCGCGAAATACCGTCGCCCGGCCGACACGGGGTAGCCGTTGGGCCAGATCCTCGGCGGAGAACTGGTCGCCCAGATCGGCGGCGGCTGCCAGGACCGCCAGCCGCGGCGCGGTGACGCGGTGACCGCGGTCCTCCATCCTCTGAATGACGCTGGAGAGGTTCGGATGCTTACTCACGCTCATACCCCAGGTATTACGGTAGACATTATGAGACTACGTGTCAAATACTGACGATGGTGGGCGGCGATCGGTCCAGCTATGACCACGGCACGGACGCCCATGAACGTATAGTGGTCAACCGCGTGTCATGCGCGCCGTTCTACTGACTCGGGCCATTGACCCGGCCAGCCGCATCCACTGACACGGGAGTTGACCGTGCGCCGCCGGCCGTCACCGGCGATTAAACGCGGGGGCGTCCCCCATACCCATCCGAGATGGAGTTCAAAAACAAGCGGATCGTGGTCCGGCGGCCGACAGGCGCTGGTCGCGGCGGGTGGCGTCGGGCTGGACATGGCGGCGCGCGAGGCGCCGGCGCGTCCGCGCGAGGTGGACTCGCGTGCGCATGTGGCCCTTGTCACGGGCCGAGCGCTTCCACCAGCATCCGTTGCCCGACCCAACGAGGGGCGACCCGCGGCCGGACACCGTGATGCCTGGCGCAATTCGGTGAGCCGGCATGGTCGCCCGCACCTCCCTTTCCGCTCCCACTCCTCGCTCCCCGCTCCCCACCCTCACCGCCCGAACATCGAATACTGGTAGTCCTGCTGCGTGATGAATTCGAGCAGGGCCGGGGTGCCCGCGCGGGTCTGCTCCATTGCCCGCTTGATTGCCGGCACAATCTCGCGCGGCTCGGTCACGCGCTCGCCGTACCCGCCGAAGGCGCGCGCCATATCGGCGTAATTGCCGCTGATGTCGGTGCTGCGGTACTTCGCCGTGGCGGTCTTCATGATCGGCAGTTCGATCGCCATCGAGAAGTTGTTGAGCAGGATCGACAGAATTGGGATGCGCTCGCGCACGGCCGTCTCGAAGTCCATGCCGGTGAAGCCGATCGCGGCGTCGCCCCACACGTTGATGCACAGCTTGTCGGGCTGCGCCAGCTTCGCGCCCATGGCGAGGCCGAGTCCGTAGCCGAGTTGCGTAGTCTTGCCCCAGCCGATGTAGCTGAGCGGGACCGTCGTCTCCCAGAACGGCGAAAGCTGATCGCGCGGGCTGCCGGCGTCGTGTGTGATGATCGTGGTCGCCGCGTCCACCGTCTGTTGCAGGTCCCACAGCACGCGGTAGGGCGACAGCGGCGTCTCGTCCGAGGTCAGTTTTGGCATCCACTGTTCCATCCACCCGGCCTTGATCGCGCGGATCTGGCCCGCCACCGCGTCGGCGCGCCCGCGTGGGCCGCGCACCCGCTCCTTCACCGCCGCGACCAGCGCCTCCAACGTCAGCGCGGCGTCGCCGACGAGCACATGGTCGGCGGGCACGTCCTTGTTCAGGTCGGCCGGGTCGAGCGTCGCGTGGACCATGACCTTGCCCTTGGGCATGGCGACGCCGTAGCTGGTGGTGGCGAAGCTGCAACCGATGCCGAAGATCACGTCGGCATCCTGGAGGAACTGGTACACCGTCTGGGGCACCGAGCGGCCACCGGAGCCGAGCGATAACGGGTGGTTCTCGGGGAATGCGCTCTTGCCCTGAAGGCTGGTGGTGACGGGGGCCTCCAGCAGCTCGGCCAGTTCGCGCAGCGGACCCCAGGCTTGAGCGTAGTGCACGCCTTGGCCGGCGTAAATCACGGGTCGCTCGGCCTCCACCAGCACCCGCGCGATGTTCTCCACCGCCCGCGGGTCGGGGCCGGAGCGCGCCCGTGGGGCGGGCTGATACACCAGCGGCTCCGCCACCTCCTCGTTGAAGATGTCGGCGGGGATCTCGAGCATGACCGGGCGGGGGCGACCGTTCTTCACCTGAGTGAAGGCGCGGCGCATGGCGTCGGGCACCGCGTCGACGAGGTTGACCTGCTCGATCCATTTGGTGACATGCTGGAAGTTGAGAAAGGCGTTGAAGTTGGGCGGGATATTCGTCAGCCGCCGCGGATAGCCGGCGGGCAGCACCACGATCGGTACGGAGTCGCCGTACGCCTGCGCGACGCCGCCGAAGGCGTTCTCGGTGCCCGGGCCTTGTTGCATACAGAACACGCCGATCCGCTCACCGAAGGTCACCCGGCTGACCGCGTCGGCCATGTGCAGCCCGGTGCGCTCCTGGCGAACGATGATCGTGCGAATGTCTGCCTCGGCGGCGGCCTCGATGATCGGATTGACCGGATAGCCGATCAGGAATTCGACCCCCTCACGCTTGAGAATCTCGGCGATGGCCGCGGATGCTTTCATGGTGTTCCCTCTCTCGTGGTGCGCGGCTCGTGCACGCCGCACGCATGACCCGGTTATGCCGCCGCGACGCCCTACAGTCAAGGCGCGAGGTCCGAACCACCATGAACTTCATATGGACGCACTGGATGCGACGTTGGACGCCGGGTCGCGCCCTCGCGCCCACGGCGGCGCACAGACGATATACCGGGCGCACGCGTGGCGGGGTGCGTGGATTGTGCAAATGGGAGTGGTGGGGCACTCGATCGAAATGAGGGGCTATTCGGCCGCCTCTTCCTGGTCCAACGTCAGTTCGGCGAAGATATCAGCGACCGCGAGGCGGAAGCCGGGCCGCCGTCGAGCGTCTCGCCGGTGGTGAGGGTGAACGGGTCGGCGTGCGGCTGGTGCACGGTCACCGTCTCCGCCCGCGGGTCCACCACCCACACCAGCCGCACGCCATGGCGGAGGTAGAAATGAATCTTGTCGGTGAACCGCCCCATCGCCTGGTCGGGCGAGAGAAGCTCGATGGCGAGGTCCGGCGCCTGCCGAAACGGCACCAGGGCACGGGCATCACCGTGCAGCCGCGGGCGACTGATGAACGCCACATCGGGGACGTACCCGCGCGAACCGGATGGCGGTCCGAACACGCAGCGCAGATCCGGTACGACGACGCCGAGTTTCATTGGGTGAATATAGGTGTACAGCAAGCGGACGAACAGCCCAGCGAGCAGGGCATGCGGCAAGTTTGGCATGGGCTTCTGGAGCACCTCCCCGCACGCGTACTCGCTCGCCGGTTCCGTCTCCGGCTGCGCCAGCCACTCATCCAGGCTCAGGCGGCGTGTGGCAACCATGGGAATGAACCTCCCACCATGCGCAGAGCCAACCCTCTGGCGTATCCGACCGCAGTGTAGCACGGGCCTTCGCCGCTCGGTCGTCGCCGCTCGGTCAGCCGTCCAAAGCACCCACGATGCGTCTCGGCATGGTGAGGAGGGAGCATTCCACACATCGAGCGGCCGGCACGATAGACTAGCCTGGCAGCGACGGAAGTGGTCGGACGCCACGCGCGTCGCGTCGTGGCCCGGGCAGCTCAGGTGAGGAGTGACGATGGAATCGGAACTGCAAGCGGCCATCGACATGTGGCAACGCGCTACCGACGACCTGCTGTCCGTCGTCGGAAGCATCGCGCTTCACCAGTGGTTGCGGCCGGGTCCTTACCCCAACTGGTCCAACAAGGATGTGCTCGCCCATCTGGCGACGGGGTACGTGGTCCGGCTGGCGCTGCTGCGCTCCCTGATCGAGACTGGCCGTCCAGACGCCACTCCGGACGCCGACGCCGCCAACGCGCGGAACGTCGAGGCGCGGAGGCACACATCAGTTGAGGATCTCATCGCCGAAATGGTCGCCACCCGCGGAATGGTGCTCCATCTCATGCGCCGGCTTCAGCCAGATCACCTTGATGTGGTCGTCGAGTTCGGTGATACTCCCGCCCGCCTGGGAGCCGCACTGCTCGACTTCAGCCGCCATGACCGCGAACATGCAGCCGACCTCGCCTAAAATGCGGTCGAGTAGCGCACACTGATGCGGTCGGGGCCGGACCCGGGGTCCAGCGCCCACATTCGTGCGACAACTCTCAACGCGGACGGCAGCATCGTTTCCAGCGTGATGGAGGAGGAGAAAACCAATCATTGGCCGGCTGTGCTGGCTGCAATTGTGCATGATTTTGATCGACCGGGCGTGCGAGATTCGAGCCGAAATCCAATTAGCCCGACACATTTACTAGACAACTGGCGCAGACCGTGTCACGACCGCGATGCCGGCCGGGAAGCCGCCAGGGGCGCCCGCCGGTGCTCGATGCGCCACATATCAGGGTCCATCGACTCGAGGACGGTAGTGCTCTCTTGTTCCGGCCGAGGGACCATGTGATCGACGTTCCCTGAGATAATCGGGAGTGGGATTCCCTCCGGGAAAGCCATGCACCGCCTATGCTGGTAGTGACCGCACACGAGGCAGCCCGGCCATTCGGCGAAACGTGAGGGCTGCTCCCAGTTCATGCAACCACCAACCTTCACGGTCGACGTGCCTTCAGGCGGCCGGCGCGTACGCGTTGCAACTGCCCCGTCCGGCCGAGCGCATAAGGGGTCAGTGGTGGTCGCGGCGTGGAACCCTTGTGTTACGACGAACGGAGAATCAAGCCGGGGATGCGGGCGAAATGGGTGCGGTTGCGGGTCACGAGGACGAGGTTGTATTCGAGGGCCGTGGCCGCAATCAGCAGATCCATGTCTCCGATGAGCTGGCCGTGGGCACGCAGATCGCCCCGGATCCGGGCGAAGCGTCGCAGGACGAGACGCGTTACCGGAAGCACCGGGGTCACGCGCAGGAAGGCTTGGAATCCTCTCTCTTGATTCTTCGGGTCGTAGCCGTAGTAGATACCCTCGTAGATTTCCCCGTACGTCACAGCGCTAACGGAAAGGCTGGCGGGGCGGAGCGCGGTCAGCAACTGGACGGCGGCGGCGCGACCTTTGAGCCAATCGGCCACCCAATCGGAATCTACCAGGTAGTTCATAGCTCAACCGGCGGCCGCGATGTGCGCCGGCTTTCGTAGATATCGGCAACGAGCTTATCGGTATCCGCGTCCTTCCAACTGCCGGCCGACGATAGGAAGGCATCAATGTCTGCCCGCGACGGCTGCCGCGCTCGCCGGCGGGGTGTGCGTGGCGCCGCCGGTATGAGCACGGCGATATCTTCAGTACCACGGCGCAAGCGCCGGGGGCGGCCGGTACGGTTGACTTCCTCCGCCAGGCGGTCGAGTTCTGGCATGCTCGTAATGTCGATGGGGTTCAGTTCACGGACCATCGGCCCCTGCCTTTCGAAGCCACTGTACGACGCGAAACACGTTGCGATTTCGAAGCAGCTTTGACCGGCACATACGGGATTCTCGGAATGTCGGAGCCGGCAGTCGAACGTTCTGACCGGGCTCGGGGTTGAGGAAGTGGATGGCGATCAGGGTCGGTACCGGCTATTCGGCCGCCTCCTCCTGGTCCAACGTCAGTTCGGCGAAGATGGCGGCGACCGCGAGCGTGAAGCCGGGGAGGATCGTGCCCCCGTCGAGCGTGTCGCCGGTGGTGAGGGTGAACGGGTCGGCGTCCGGCTGGTGGACGGTGACGGTTTCGGCGCGCGGGTCTACCACCCACACCAGCCGCACGCCGTGGCGGAGGTAGAAATGAATCTTGTCGGTGAACCGTCCCATCGCCTGGTCGGGTGAGAGGATTTCGATCGCCAAGTCTGGCGCTTCGCGAAATGGCACCTGATTCCACGAATCGCCACGCCGCAGTCGTGCCCAACTGATAAACGCCACGTCGGGGATGTATCCCCGCCGCCCGGATTGTGGGCCAAAAACGCACCGCAACTCAGCACCCGATCGTCCAAGGCGATGCTGGCGCACCCAGTCATGCAGAACGATCAGGAAGAGGTTCTGAATAAGGAAATGCGGCAGATTTGGCATGGGCTTCTGGAGCACCTCCCCGCACGCGTACTCGCTCGCCGGTTCAGTCTCCGGCTGCGCCAGCCACTCATCCAGGCTCAGACGGCGTGTGGCAACCATGGGAACGAACCTCCCACCGTGCGCGGCTTGCGCCGCCGTGATCTATCGGAGTGTAGCACCCGGGCGATATGGATCGGGCGGTGGACCAACCTGATGGGCGATCACGCGGCGCGTTCGGTTGCTCACGTCAGTTATGAGGGTCGCGCTGCACCCGAACAGGGCAACCCAGCGACCAAAACTGAACTGACGACACACTGATGGCAACGTGGATACTACGACACCGACAGCGGCGCTCCGGCTGGCAGCATCTCCACCCAGGTCGCGCCGCGGTTGAGGGCGATCTGCTGGCCGGAGGCGTCGAGGTAGCGGGTGCGGCCGGTGCGGCTGTCCTTGCGCCAGGTTGCCTCGACCGCTTGGCCGTCGAGCAGAAGCAGGGCGCGACCCGTTCCCTCGCTGACGTACAGCACATGGCCA
>JBBQJF010000067.1:0-17744 GCA_038325665.1 Dehalococcoidia bacterium
GTGCGCCACATCGCCCTGAACCTTCTGCGCCACCAGGAAGGAACGCGGATGAGTCTCAAAGCCAAACGGCTCCGCGCCGGCTGGGATACCGACTTCCTGCTTCAGGTATTCCACGGAAATTAAGATGCGTTGACCCTATCCCGTACCCGCCGCCTAATCGTGCCGCGGATCGCGTGACAACATACGCACGCCGGGGCGGACGGCGATGTGTTCTGATCGCCTGGTGGATCATTCCACCCTGGTGTTCACCCAGGCGTCGTGAGAGTGTCCCATGTCGCGACGAGGCCAACCAGCAGCCCGGTGCGGCGGAATGCCCCGGCTACCACTCGAATACATGGGGATGGTCGGGACATTCGCGTGCGAGGTGGGTTTGGACAAGCATCCGCAAGGCGTCGAGCATCACGCCTTGCCACAGCCCCAGCAGTGTGGCGGCATAATAGGGCTGATCGCACAGCGGGCATTCCACCCGTACGGCGCTCCGCCACGCCGCTGATTGGGCGCGGGCGAGCGCCGCGGGATGCAGACGAACGTGCCGAAAGCGCATGGCGCCTGCCTCCGGGGAGGACGAGGCGGGCGAGGCCCATGGAGGGAAGGGGAAGTGGGCCTCGCCCGAGGAGACGCGCCCGAGCCTGAAGCGCTCACTCGGGCTGCCCCATCGTCGGCCATGGCCATTAAGGGCGTGTTAGTGCAGGTCAACAGCCGGTAAACACCGCGGCATCGTCTCGCGGCGTTGAGGCACACGAGCGCACCCACGGTGCGATGGGAGCTGGTGGAGCGCCGCACTGGCCGGCAACCCGTGGACGGCCGGCCGGCGCCGGTGGATGATTCGGTGCGACCCCGCAATGAACTGCCGGACGCACTCGCCGACGACGCGTGCGCCGGCCGGCAGCGCCGCCACGATGTGCGGCGTCTGAATGATTCATGGGACCCACCCGCTGTCGCGCCCCGTGTCAGCGGGTATCACCGCGGCTAATCTGTTCGAGAATGTTGGCGCTGGCTTGGCCCGCCGGAGCCGCGATCTCGACGACCCGCTCGTCCACGTCGTCATACTCCATACGCAGTGCCCGGCACATGGTCGCGTGGAGCTTGTAGGTGCAGACCGCGAAGGTCAACTCCATGATCTCCTCGTCCGAGAGGGACGCCTTGAGCCGGCTGAAGGTCGCGTCGGACACCCGCCCGTCGGCCAGCACGAGATCGTCGGTGTAGGCCAGCACCGTGCGCTCCAGTGGCGTAAACTTGTCTGAGCTGCCCCACGAGGGAATATCGGCGATCTTCTCCTCGGCGATGCCGGCGGCGCGTGATGCCTTGCAGTGCTGCGAAAACACGAACTGGCTGCCGCCCGCGTAGCCGGCGCGGGTTAACCCAAGCTCGCGCAATTGCGGCGCCAGCTTGCGCTGTTTGCTGGTGAACAGTCCGAACTGCTCGACCGCCGACGCCATCAGATCGGGGGCGACGGCAAAGGTCGTCCACCAGTTGCCGGGCGTACCCGTGGCCGTCCCCGGACTCGTGACCGGGTCACGATCGCCGAATAGTCGGTCATAGCTCGGTATCACTTTCGGGTCGGCCTCGGCGCGCGAGACTTGGCGCAGACGCGGCATGGCGTGGTCCTCTCTTGCTTCGCGCTGATACCCCGCTAGATAAAATACGACGGAATCTCGTGGTCCTTGATTTGCTGCTTTGCTTCTGCCACGGGCGGGAATGTTGGCTCCGCCGGCGCATCCCACCCGGCAGGGGACGGCGCGGTCGCGGGCGGGACCGGGGACGTACCCATCGCGGCCACCGATTCCGCGGCCGTCCGCGACCCCGCGCGTGACGCCGCGGACCGCAGCGAGTAGCGACCGTGACGGTAGGACACGACCACCGTCTCACCCGACGCGATGTCGCCACGCGGCAGCCGGGTCGTGAGCAGACTGATCACCTGACGATCGAGCACGCGTCGCAACGGGCGCGCCCCGAACGCCGGGCTGAAGCCCTCGTCGATCAGCGCATCACGCGCCGCGGCGGTCAGCCTCAGCGACACCCCGCGCAACGCCAGCGCGGCACGAGGCTCGGCCAACTGAAGCTCGACGATGTGCGACAGATCGCGGCGGCCGAGCGGCTCGAATACCACCACCTCATCGATCCGGTTACGAAACTCCGGCCGGAAGGTCGCGCGCAGGGCGAGCGCGACCCGCGCGTCCAGTGAGGCGCGTTCAAGGGGGCCGCCGTTGCGCGCAACCACGCCGGCCGGCTCCGATTCATCGCCCGTTCCCAGATTCGAGGTCATGATCAGCACGGTGTTGCGGAAATCGACCACCCGGCCGCGGCCGTCGGTCATACGGCCGGCGTCGAGCACCTGGAGCAGCACGTTGAAGACGTCGGGATGCGCCTTTTCGATCTCGTCAAACAGCACTACCCGGTATGGCCTCCGCCGCACCTGCTCGGTTAACGCCCCGGCATCATCGTAGCCGACGTAGCCGGGCGGGGCGCCGAACAGCCGCGCGACGTTGTGACGCTCCATGTACTCGGACATATCTAGCCGGAGCAGCGCCTCGGGGTCGTCGAACAGCGCCTCCGCCAGTGCACGGGCGAGTTCCGTCTTGCCGACGCCGCTGGGGCCGAGAAAGATGAAGCTGCCGATCGGCCGGCGTGGATCACCCAGCCCTGTCCGTGCGCGACGGATCGCGCCGGCGAGCACCGTCACCGCGTGATGCTGTCCGATGACCCGCCGGTGGAGTCGCTGCTCCAGGTTGAGCAACACGTCTGCCTGGTTTTGCAGCACACGCGCCACCGGGATGCCGGTCATACCGGCGACCAGCGCCGCGACATCATCCTCGGTGACGGGCGGCGGCTCGGAGGCGAGCCAATTGAGCCGCTGGCGGCGCTCGGCCCGTCGCGCCCACTCGCCCGAGCAGTCCGCGCCGGTCAAGTGATCAGTCGGGGCCGTCCGTTCCGCGGTCTGGATAGGCACGGAAAGTCGCGCCTCGCTGTCGAGCACGGCGAGGGACGCCGCTTCATCGATTAAATCGATCGCTTTGTCCGGCAGGCGCCGGTCGCCGAGGTAGCGCGTGGAGAGGCGCACGGCCGCGTCCAGTGCCGCGTCGGTGATCGCGACCCGGTGATGCTGCTCGAACCGGGGCCGCAGTCCATGGAGGATCGCGACGCTCTCGGTCGCGGATGGTTCGGCCACCCAAACCGGCGTCAGTCGCCTTTCAAGGGCGGCGTCGCGCTCAATCGACCGGCGATAGTCGTCGGGCGTGGTCGCGCCGATCAGTCGGAGCGCGCCGCGGGCGAGCGCCGGTTTGACCATGCCGGCGACATCGAAGCCGCCCTCGGACGCCCCGGCCCCGACCATCATGTGGACCTCATCGACAAACAGCAGCACATCACCCCCCGCGCGTTCGAGGTCGTGCATGATCGCCTGCAATCGTTCCTCGAACTGTCCGCGCGCCCGCGCACCGGCGACCAGCGCTGCCATATCCAGCGACACGATCCGCAGGTGTTTCATGCGCTCGGGCACATGTCCGGCCGCGATGCGTTGCGCGAGTCCTTCGACGATCGCTGTCTTGCCGACGCCTGCATCGCCGACCAAAATGGGTGCGTTCTTCACCCGCCGGTTGAGAATCTGCATGAGCCGCCGCATCTCGGTCTCGCGGCCCACGACCGGATCGAGTTCGCCACGCCGCGCCCGCTCGGTGAGGTCGCGACCGTAGAGCGCGAGCGCGCGGTACGCGCTGAACGGGACCAACCCGCGGCGGCGCCGGTAGCCGGCGGCGCCGAGCCGTGAACGCAACTCATCGCCCGTGACGCCGATTCCATCCAGGAGATCGCCCGCGCTGCCGGATGACTCCAAGAACGCGAGCATCAGGTGCGTGACATCCACCTCGCGCGCCCGTGCGAGTAACGCCTCCTCGTGGGCGACGGCGATGAATCCGGCCATGTCGATCGCGGCGTGTAACCCCGCTGGCGCCGCGCTTGCTTGACGGGCAATCCGGTCCAGGCACGACCGCAGAGCGGCTGATTCGATGTCCAGCGCCGCGAGCAACGCCCCCGTGCTTTGATGCTCGTCATCCGCGAGCACGGCGATGAGGTCCAGCGGCGACCACTGCGCGTCGGTGCGCCGGCCCGCGCGTTCACGCGACAGGTGGAGCAGACGCTCGGAATGCTCGGTGAGCGGGAGCGCGGGCAGGCCGTCGGTCATCGTCACACCCGCTGATCGAAGCGATGCAGTGCATCGTGGGTCCGTGGGCGACCCACCGGGCTGCCCCTACCGGAAGAACCCACGGAACACACTCGCATGGGGGCAGCCCAGCGGCTGGTGGGCGGCCCCCATGCGTGGATAGACCAGTCGTGCGGTGATACCGCGACCGCGGGCGACCCACGGTGTCCCCCGTGCCAAACGCCCCGAACCACGCCCATGTAAGGGCGACCCGGTTGGTCCATCCGTCCCAACCAATTGGGCGAGTCAGCAATTGCTTTGAATCTGGCGACTGTTCAGCAGACCGCGCGGCCCCGTTCAGCGTCCATCGCCGGTCGCCTGCTCAGATTCAAAACAGTTGTTTAGTCCTCCTATTGGTTGGGACAGATCCCCGGTCGGTCGCCCTCGCCGGGGTCCGTATCACGGCGGCCGTGGCTAATTTGTCGCCCCGCGGAGGATACGCACCACGCCCATGTGGGGGCGATCCGTCGCGTCGCCCTGGACCGCCACCGCGGCACCGTGACCGTGGCAACTCGCCCGGTCACCCCGTCTTAGTCGCCGGCCGTCGCCGCTCGCTCGCGCGTCACCGGCCGGGCGAGGACCTCCTCGTCCTCCACGATGGCGCGGGCCGGCGTGTGCGTGACGTCGTCACGGGTAAGCGGACGGGTCCACGCGGCGAACTCGAGCATGATGCCGTCGGGGCCGGGGAAGTAGATCGAGTTGACGAATTCATCAATCGCCTCGGCGTCCGTGGGCACCTGCGAGGGGTGCTGGGCTTGCTTGCCATCCTTGCCGAAGAGAATGTGGTGATTGACCTCGGTCACCGGCACGCCGGCGGCGCGCAGCTTATCCTTGTACTCCTCCTGCTTTTTGAGAGGAATGTCGAAGGCGACGTGATGCATCGAGCCGACTGCTGACATCCCCGTGCCGGCGACGCGCTTTTGCTGGCCGGTGCGCTCATCCAGGCCGTTCCAGCCGGCGTTGACGATTCCGGGCGCGGCCGGGGGCGGATCTGGGTACCAGAAGAACGCAATAGCGCTGCGTTCGCTGATCTCGAAGAAGAAGTGTTGACCGCCGTTCGGCATCTCGATGGTTTTGACCAGCGGCATGCCGAGCACGCCCGAATAGAAGTCCACGGTCTGCTTCATGTCGGAGCACACCAGCGCCATGTGGTTGATGCCCCGCACATCGAACTTGCTTGACTTCGTCGTCGCCATGGTTGTTGCTCCTACGAGATTGGGTGATGGGTATTAGGTATGTAGGTGTTGGAGGCCGGCCGCCGAGACTCCCGGCCTACCCGCATACGCCATCGGACCCAACCATCGTGATGCTGCTGTCCCTCGTGGGTTCAGCATCTCACACCGTCGCGCCGGCCGGCTGCCGGCCGGCGTGGAGCGCCTCGGCGTCGGCGGCGGTGCGCGGCTGATGCTTTACATCCTCATCGCCGAGCGGACGCACCCAGGCCGCGAACTCGAGCACGATGCCATCGGGATCGGTGAAATACAGCGAGTTGATGAACTCGTCCACCATCTCGGCGTCCGCCGGGAGTTGGTCGCGGGAGGCCGCCTGCTTGCCGTCGGGTCCGTAGAGAATGTGCTTATTGATCTCGGTGACCTCGACGCCGGCGTCCTGAAGCTTTTGCTTGTATTCGTCCATCTTTTCGAGGGGCACATCGAAGGCGAGGTGATGCATCGACCCCGGCGCCGACATGCCAGCGAGTCCGGGGATGCGATTGCCGAATTCATCGGTCCGGCCCCAGGGGGCGGAGGCGATTCCCGGCGCGGCGGGCGGCGCTTTCGGGAACCAGAAGAAGGCGATACCGTCATCCTCCGTGACCTGGAAGAAGAAGTGCTGGCCGCTGCCGCCGGGGAACTCCAGTGTCTTGACCAGAGGGAAGCCCAACACCCCCTCGTAGAAGTCCACCGTCTTTTGCATGTCCGCGCAGACCATCGCGATGTGGTTGTAGCCGCGCATCTCGTATTCGGTCGACCGAGTGGTCATCGCACTTCTCCTCCACTACTGACCTGGCGGCCTCGCCTTAGGGTCGGACCGGCGGATAGCCGGGCCGGTCCGGACGGCCCGGCCGGCGGGTGCGCCGTGCTCGAACTACTCCGAATAATACCAGACATTCTCGCCTCTACCGCATGAGTTTGCGGTTGAGTCACCTTTCACGGACGATGCACGCGACGCCCTATCGCGACGCCCGTACTGCCAGGCCGCGGACCGCGTGAACAACGAGGAGACCAGCATGACCGCCTCCCCCGACAGCAGCCTCATACCGCACGCCGGGATGGACGTGCTCGACGTTATCTACACGACCCGCGCGATGCGCCGGCTCAAGCCGGACCCGATCCCGCCGGACGTATTGCGCGCGATTCTCGACGCCGCCATCCGCGCGCCGAGCGGCGGCAACCAGCAGAGCTGGTCCTTCGTGGTGGTGCAGGATGCGGCGTTGCGCGCCGGTCTGGCGGAGATGTACCGACCGGTGATCCAGTCCTTGTTTGAGCCGGGCGGCGCCTACCACGCCCAGCTCACCTCCGACGACCCGGCGGTCGCTGAGCCGGTCCGCCGGATGGCGCGCTCGGTGCTGTACCTCGGCGATCACATGCACGAGGCGCCGGTGATCGTGATTGCCTGTATTCGCACGGGCGGCCGTCCAACGACGGTGGTCACGGGTTCGTCGATTTATCCGGCGGTGCAGAATTTGATGCTGGCGGCGCGGGCATTCGGCGTCGGCAGCGCCCTCACCACGGTCCATCGCAACCGCGAAGACGATGTACGGACGCTGCTCGGCATTCCGCCCGAAGTAGAAACCGCCGCCCTCGTCCCGCTCGGCTACCCGATCGGCCGCTGGGGTGTGGCCCAACGCCGCCCACTCGAAGAAGTCGCCTTCGCCGACCGCTGGGGGCAGCCGTTCGGGCGAGGATGACGGATGAGGGATGATGGGTGTTGGGGGAACCCGATCGTTCATCTCCCAGCCACCGGGGCGTCCCACACCGTGCGAGGGCTCGCCCGCGACTGTACAGGGCGGCGTGGGACGGGGCCGCCGGCGTGGAGCCGGGAGCCAGCAGGCTGACGCCTAACCTCTGACGGCTGACGACTGACTGCTGAACGCTCATGGGGGACGGCGGTGACAGCCCCGTGCGGCCGTGAGCCGCGGACGGTGGACCGGTAGCCGGGGAGTTGCCCGCCATGCGGCCGTGAGCGTCCGCGGGAGCGCGCGATCCCGGTTGGGACGACGTGATGGGACGGAGAGCGCCGTGACGGCTCATCGAGAATGGGCGGAGCGTATCTACCTGGTCGTGACTGGGGCGGGCACGGGGCGGCGCGCCCCGGAGATTCTGCGGGCGCTGGCGGGCCTGGGTCCAAGCGTGCTCGCCGTGCCGACGCCGAACGCGGCGGCGGTGGTCGCGCGGCATGAACTGTACCGCGCGCTCGACGGCCTCGACGCGCGGCACGGGGTTGTCGATAGCTATTTTGACGCCAAGCTGGGCATGCCGGCCGCCCCCGGCCTCGTGCTGGTCGCGCCGTGCAGCTTCAACTCGCTCAACAAGCTCGCCGCCGGCATCGCCGACAGTCTGGCGCTATCGATCACCGCCGACGGCATCGGCGCCGGCTGGCCGGTGCTGGTCGCGCTCTCCGTCAACGCCGGATTGGCGGCTCACCCACGCACCGGCCAGTCGCTCGATCTGCTGAGTTCGTGGGGCGTCGAGGTCGTGGACCCGGACATGACCGCTGGTGTACCGCGGCTGGCGCCGGCCGAGGCGTTGGTCGCGGCGGTGCGGACGCGGCTGGAGCGCCGCTGAGCGCGGGCTGCTCGCCGGGTCGTGGTTGCGATTCGGCGGCGCGTGACCGACCATGTCCGTGGCGCCGCTGGTTCTCGACCCCGCGTGCGCTCCCGGCGTGGCGGATTGCCGCCCGCATCAGAACGGCGAGGTGAACGGTGGCGGCGAATCTCCCGGCTCACGGCCAAGACTGGCCCGAGTTGCAGCGGACGATGGAAGGGTTCCGGCGCGACGACCTCGACTGGCGCGGTGGGCGGCACGCCGCATACGTGTGGTTCGCCTCTGAAGATGTCGAGCGGGTGGCGCGCGACGCCCACGCGATGTTCATGACCGAGAACGGCCTGGGTGCGCGGGTGTTTCCCAGTTTGCGGACGATGGAAGCGGATGTCGTGAGCATCGTGGCAGGATTGCTCGATGGTGATCCGTCGGTCGCGGGGCAGATGACATCCGGCGGCACCGAGAGCATCTTTCTCGCCGCCAAGGCCGCCCGCGATTGGGCACGGCATCACCGTCCCGCGATCACCGAACCGGAGGTCGTCGCGGCGTACTCGGCCCACCCGGCGATCAACAAGGCCGCGCATTACCTCGGCATGCGCGTGATTCGTGTCCCTACCCAATCTGACTTTCGCGCCGATGTGCCGGCGATGGCCGCGGTGATCACACCGAAGACGATCATGATGTACGGCTCGGCGCCCACATACTCGTTGGGACTGATCGATCCCATTCACGAGCTGGGCGCGCTCGCGGCGGAGCGCGGTCTGTGGCTGCACGTCGATGCCTGTGTCGGCGGTGTGCTCGCGCCGTTCGTGCGACGGCTCGGCCATCCAGTGCCTGCCCACGGCTTCGCCCTGCCCGGTGTATCGTCGGTGTCGGCTGACGTACACAAGTCGGGCTTTGCCGCCAAGGGCGCATCGGTGATCCTGTTCCGCGACGCCGAGCGCCAGTCGTTCGCCCGGTACGAGTTCGACGACTGGCCCACCGGCCTCTACAGCACACTGACATTCACCGGCACCCGCCCCGGCGGGGCGATCGCGGCTGCCTGGGCCGTGATGCATCATCTTGGCGAGGATGGCTACCTAAACATCGCCGAGACGGTGATGCGGACGAAGCGACGGTTCACCGAGGGACTGACGCGCATCGACGGCCTGCACGTTTGGGGGGAACCGGGGCTGTGGGCGGTGGGCTACGGCGCCGAGGGGCGTGACATCGCCGCCATCGCGGACGGCATGACCGCCCGCCGCTGGGCCGTCGGCCGGATCAAACAGCCACCCGGCATCCATCTGATGATCACACCCGTGCATGAGCCGGTGATCGACGAATATCTGTCCGATCTGGCGGCGGTGGTAGGCAGCGTGACGCCGGGTGTCACACGCCCGACCGCCACGCCCGTCGCGTATTGATCGCACTGCCCCTGGTGCGGCCCATGGGCGCGGCATCGACCGCACGAGAACGGGAACGAGCGAATGCAAGACCGTGCCGAGCCATCCGCTGTTGAGTCGCCGGCCGCGTGGACCAACTGGTCGGGCGGTGTGTCCTGCGCGCCATGCCGGATCGAAACGCCCGCCGATGAGGGGGCGATCTGCCGGGTTGTGCGGGACGCCGCGGTGGGCGGCCTCGCGGTGCGGGTGGCCGGCACCGGCCATTCGTTCACGCCGCTGGTGGCCACCGATGGCGTGATCATCTCGCTCGATAACTGGGCGGGGGTCGAGGCGCACGATGTCGCGGGCGGCCGTGTGACCGTGCGCGCCGGCACGAAGTTGCACGACCTGGGTGAGGAGTTGTTCGCCCTCGGCGTGGGCATGGCGAATCTGGGCGATGTCGATGTGCAGTCGGTCGCCGGCGCGATCAGCACCGGTACACACGGCACCGGTCCATCGCTGGGCAATCTCTCCACACACATCACCGGCTTGCGGCTCGTGGACGCCGAGGGCGCGGTGCAGGAGATATCCGAGCAGGGTGACGCCGAGCTGCTGCGCGCGGCACGGGTGTCGCTGGGGATGCTCGGTGTGCTCAGCGCCGTGACGCTTCGGGTGCAGCCGGCCTATCGCCTGCACGAACGGGTGTGGGGCGAGCCGGTGGCGGTCACACTCGAACGGCTCGACGAGCGGATTACCGGTAACACGCGCTTTGAGTTCTTCTGGTTCCCGGCCACCGACGAGACGGAATGCAAGACGCTCAACCCCACCGACCGCCCGCCGGATGGTCCGTCACCGGACGCGGCGGCCGTGCCCTCTCTGACGCTGGCCCCCACTGCTCCCGGAGCCGCGCCCCGCGCGCCGGTCGCGCGGGAGCGGGTCGGCTGGAGCGCCCGCGTGATCCCGTCGGTGCGGGTGCGGAAGTTCAATGAGATGGAGTACGCGATACCGGCGCAGGCCGGTCCCGAATGCTTCCGGCTGGTGCGGAAGCGCATGCTCGACCGGCACCCCGATGTCGTGTGGCCGGTCGAATACCGGACGCTGGCCGCGGATGACGCGTGGCTCAGCCCGGCGTACGGGCGGGCGACGGTGACGATCTCGATTCACCAGGACGCGCGACTGTCGTTTCGTGCCTTCTTCGACGACATCGAGTCGATCTTCCGCGCCCACGACGGCCGGCCACACTGGGGCAAGATTCACAACGTCCGCGCCACCGACCTGCGCGCGTCCTACCCAATGTGGGACGCCTTCGCCGCCCACCGTGCGCGCCTCGACCCGTCCGCGCGCTTCCTGAACGACTACCTGCGCACGCTATTCGATTCGTAGCCCGAGGGGTGTGGTCGTCTTCCATCATCCAACACCCATCACCCAGAAAGGGAAGAAGAGTAGAACCAGGAGCCGCAACACCCACTACCCATCACCCAGGAAGGGGGCATCATGACAGCCGTACAGGTGCGACCCGAGGAATGCCTGCCCCAAATCGCGGGCGAGATCACGGTCACGGGTCTCGACGGCCCCTTGCGGATCGTGCGCGACCGCTGGGGCATTCCCCACATTCGCGCGGGGAGCGCCCGCGATGCGTTCTTCGGTCAGGGTTTCTGCATCGGTCAGGATCGCCTCTTTCAACTCGAATTGCGCCGCCAGATGGCGCGGGGGACCGCTGCCGGCTTTCTCAACAGGGGCTTGCTCGGAGCCGATCGCATCAGCCGCCGGGCCGGTTACTACCGCCATGCCGAGCGGGAGTGGGAGGCCCAGTCTCCCGATGTGCGGATGATCCTAACGGCCTACGCCGCCGGGATAAACGCTGCCATCGCTGCCGGTCCGGCGCCCTATGAGTTCCACATGCTTGGGCATGAGATGGCGCCCTGGTCGCCGGTGGACACGCTCGCGATCATGAAGTTGGTTGCCGCCGGCAACCAGTGGGCGACGCGGCTGCGCTACGCCAAGGTGGCCGCGGCGCTCGGCCGCGAGGCGCTCATCGACCTGCTGCCCGACCATGTGCCTGACATGGCGCTGATCACGCCCTCGGGGGCGCGCTGGACCGACGATCAGCATCCCTTCGCGCGTGCGGTCGCGGCTCTGATCGAGGAGCCGGAGGGCACGGTCGCGGCGGGCGGCGGCTCGAATTGCTGGGTGCTGCACGGCTCGCGCACCACCACCGGCGCGCCGATCGTGTGCGGCGACCCCCATCTCAACATCCGCATCCCGGCCGAGTGGCATGTGATCCATATGGAATGCCCCGAGTTTGCCGTCGCGGGGCCGTGTACACCCGGCGCACCCGGTCCCTTGTATTACGGCCACAACACCCGCGTCGCTTGGACCATGACTCACGCTGGTGGCGACCGCTGGGATGTGTACCGCGAACGGATCCGGCAAGGCGCCGGCGGACCGGAAGCGCAATTCGAGGGACAATGGGAGCCGCTGGCGCGATTCGACGAGACGTACCAGGTGCGCGACGGCGCGCCGGTGCGCGAGACGGTGTGGGAGACGCGGCACGGCTTCGTGGCGATGGGCGACCCGCTCGTTGATGACGAAGTAGCGGCGGCGAGGTGGGGCTTGGTCGAGCCTGGTCACGACTTTGACGCGTTGCTGCCGCTGTTCACCGCCCCGACAATCACCGAGGCGCGCGAGGCGTTCCGCGTATACGACTCGATCAGCGGCAACTTCTGCTTCGCCGACACGCGCGGCGACATCGGCTACCAGTACACTGGCCGCATCCCCAAGCGTCCCCCGTGGCTGTTGCCCGTGCCGGGCTGGGATGGGGCGCACGAGTGGGACGGCTCCGTGCCCAAGGCCGAGTTGCCAACTGATGAGAACCCGCCGAACGGCTACATCGCGACCGCGAACAACACCACCACCACGCCCGACTATCCGCACTATCTCTCCTTCGCCGGCTCGCCCTGGCGGGCCGACCGCCTGCGCGAGATCCTTGACGCGAAGGAGACGTTCTCGCTCGACGATATGGTTCCCATGCACGGCGACCTTGTCAGTTTGATGGCGCGCGGGCTGGTCGAGCGCTACCTGGCCGCCGCGCCCGTGGACGCGGATGCGCGCGCCATGCAGGATCTGATGCGCGGTTGGGATAGCGTGGTCGATGTCGAGAGTCGCGCGGCGCTGGTGTACATGGAGACGACCGAGCAGCTTCTGGCGCTGACCGTTCTCCGCCGCTACGAAGCGGACATGTGGAATGCCGCGATGCCCGAACTCGAACGGCGCGGCGTGCTCACGCGTGCACTGCGGCGCGACGACCGCACGCTGCTCGGGGACTTCCCGTCGTGGGAGGCGGCGATCGAACGGGCATTGGCCCACGCGGCGACCGCGCTGCGCGAGAAGTTTGGGCCGGACACCTCGGCGTGGCGCTGGGGTCGCGCGCACTGGATGACCTGGCGACACAACCTCGGGCGTAACCGCGAGCTTGCCGAGACGCTTAATCTGCCCGACACTCCGGTCGGCGGCGATGGCGCGACCCTATGGGCGACCCAGGCCCGCTACGGTCAGGGGTCGGACCATGGTGTCTCCTACCGCCAAATCTTCGACCTACGCGACCTGAACGCCGCGCGGATCGTCATCCCACCGGGCAACTCCGGGCAGCCCGCCTCGCCGCACTACGGCGACAATGTTCAGCGGTGGCGGCAGTTGGAGTACCACCCGCTATTCGTCAACTGGCCGGACATCGAGGCGAACGCCGAGGGTGACCTGCGCCTAACGCCCGCGCCGTGAGCCGTCTCTTCACCTCTCCCCCAGCCCCTCCCCTGCAAGGGGAGGGGAGAGCGGGATTTTCCTTTCCCTAGCAGAAGAGAAGGGGACCGGGGCGTGGTGGCCCCTCCCCTGCATGGGAAGGGAAGTCCAATCCATGGACAACCAACTCCGGTTCTCCCCCTTCCCTTGCAGGGAAGGGGGCCGGGGGGTTAGGTAATCACTGGAGGCCCCGAATGCCGAACACCACCGACGAACTGTGCAGCCTGCCGGCGGTCGAGGCGCGGCGGCGGATCGGCACGAAGGAGTTGTCGCCGGTCGAGCTGTTGGAGGCGTGCATCACCCGGATCGAGGCGGTCGATCCGGCGGTCAACGCGATCGCCGCCCGCGATTTCAGTCGGGCACGCGAGGTTGCGCGAACCGCCGAGGCCGCCGTGCTCGCCGGTGAACATCTCCCGCCGCTGCACGGCCTGCCCACCGGCATCAAAGACCTCAACGACACCGCCGGGCTGCTGACGACCTACGGCTCACCGATGTACCGCGATAACGTACCGGCGCGCGACGAATCGATGGTCGCGCGGGTGCGGGCGGCCGGGGCGGTGATCTTCTGCAAGACCAACACGCCGGAGTTCGGCGCCGGGGCCAATACGCGCAATCCCGTGTGGGGCGCGACCGGCAACCCGTTCAACCCGATGCTGAACGCCGGAGGGTCGTCGGGAGGCTCGGCGGTGGCGCTGGCGACGGGGATGATGCCGGTTGCTACCGGGTCGGACACCGGCGGCTCGTTGCGTATCCCGGCCGCCTACTGCGGCGTGGCCGGCTTCCGGCCCTCGCCGGGGCTGGTTCCGCGCGGCGATAAATCATTCGGCTGGTCGCCGATATCGGTGGCGGGACCGATGGGTCGCTCGGTCGCCGATGTCTGCTTGTTGCTGTCGGTGCAGGCCGCGTTCGATACCGCCGACCCGCTGTCGGGGCCGGTCGATGCCGCGATGTTCGCCGCGCCGCCGCCGGTCGATTTGGGGTCGCTGCGCTGCGCGGTCAGCGCCGACCTCGGCTTCGCGCCGGTCGATCGGGCGTATCGCGAGGTGTTCGCGGCGAAGGTCGCGGAGTTTCGCGGCTACTTCAAGGAGTGTGCGTGGGCGGAGCCTGATATGGGCGAGGCGGATCGCTGCTTTGAGGTGATCCGCGCGGTGGAGTTTGTCGGCCGGCACCGCGAAGCCTATGAGAAAGATCCGTCCTCGCTGGGGCCGAACGTGCGCGCGAACTACGAGCAGGGAGCGGCAATGTCGCTCGCGGATTACGCCTGGGCGCACATGGAACAAACCCGCGTGTACAAACAGTTCCAGCGGTTCTTCGAGGAGTTCGACCTGCTAATCACGCCGACGGTGCCGATCTCGCCGTTCCCGTGGGAGCAGCTTTACATGGGCGAGATGAACGGCGCACCGCTGCGAAGCTATTTCCACTGGCTGGCTCTCACCTATGGCATCACGATCACCGGTCATCCCGCCTGTTCGATTCCCTGCGGCGTGGACCAGAACGGCATGCCGTTCGGTATCCAGGTCGTCGGACCGCAGCGGGGCGACCGCTTCACGCTCGGAGCGGCGCACGCGCTGGAGCGGGCGTTCGCTAGCGTCCCTGCCCTTCGCCGGCCGGCGCCCGACCTGTCGAAGCTGCGTGAACGGACACCAGCACTCACCGCGATTGTCACTCATCCAGCCACTGGTGCGCTGCCCGCCTGATGGCGTAAGCCGGCCGGCCCGACCGCCGGTCATTGGAAAGGGAATGTCGATGAAGTTTGGCGCGTTCTTCCTGCTCGGGTCACCGCGTATGGAGCCGGCCGAGGAGATGTACCGGCGGCTGCTCGACTGGGCCGTGCTCGCGGAGGAGCTTGGCTACGATTCGGTGTGGTTCGCCGAGCATCATTTCTCGAACTACGGCTACATCCCTAACCCGCTGCTGATGGCGGTCAAGGTCGCGGCGGTGACGCGGCGGGTGCGGATCGGCACCGCCGTGCTGGTGCTGCCGTTCTGGAATCCGCTGCGCGTGGCCGAGGACATCGCCATGACCGACCAGCTCACCGATGGCCGGCTGGAGGTCGGGGTGGCGCGCGGCTATCAGCCGTACGAGTTCGCCCGCTTCGGTGTCTCAATGGACGAGGCGCGCGGACGGACCGATGAAGCGCTGGAGGTTCTGCTGCGTGCATTGTCGCGAGACGAATTCGAGTACCAGGGGAAGGCGTACAAGATTCCGCCGACCACGATCTTTCCCAAATCGCGCCAGCAGCCCCGGCCGCCGATCTGGCTGGCCGCGCACACCCGCGAGAGCTTCGACATCGCCGTCCGCCTGGGGCTGAACGCGATCACGACCAACTCCGGCCGGCCGATCCATGTGCTGGAAGAAGGGTGGCGGGCATTCCTCGAGGCCCGCGCGGCGCACGGTGTGGACGGTCCGGCCGAGTTTGCCGTGCAGCAACAGTTGTGCGTCGCGCCCACCGACGACGAGGCGCGGTCCCAGATGGAGCACTTTCGCTATGCCTTCCGCCAGGTGGCGAACCTACGCGGCGGCACGGAGCAGGTCGTGAACGGCTTCTCCCATCCCACGCCGGTCGCGGGGGAGCCGGCGCTCAACGAGATCTTCGATTCACGCACGCTCTCCGGCAGTCCCACGACCGTGCGGGAGAAGCTTGCCCGCTACCAGCAGGCCTGCGGGATAACGGCGCTCAACTGCACCTTCCAGCTTGGCGGCATGGCGCCGGAGGTCACGACCTGCTCGATGCGGCTGTTCGCGGAAGAGGTCATGCCGCACTTTCGAACGGGAGTGGGCGTGGCCGCGGACTGACGCCAACCGGGCCACATGAGCGATCCGCTGTCCGACCCAACCGCCGGCAAACGAGCGCGTGGGTACGGCGTCTGTTCGACCACGTTGGGAAACCGAGCACTCCAACCGAACACCTCCTCGCGACCGAAAATGGTGAGGGTCGCGACGGGGGCGTCTCAGTCTGACAGTCACATCCCCGAGACGCTCACTCTCCAGATCAGCGTGAAGGGATGGTGCGTGTGGTCGATGCGTGCCGCGGGTCAGTAGCTCGCGTCGAAAGCCGTCACCCGGATCGGCGTCCCGCGGCCTGCCAGTTTAGCGCGGAGGCTGGCCTCGCCCTCGGGCGGTGTCAGTATCGTGCCGCCGCTGCCGACCGGCATGCCGTCGACCATGATCATCTCGCCGGCGACAAAGGATAGCACTGCCCGGCCGCGTTCGAGGTCGAGCACGGTGATATCGGCGTCCGCGCCAGCGCCGAGATGGCCCTTGTCCCTGAGGCCGAGCATTGCCGCCGCGTTGGCGCTTGCCTTTTGCACGAACTCGGCCGGTGTGAGCGCGCCGAATCGTACCAGGGCAAGCCCCTGCTCGACGATGGTGTTGCGCGGGATGCCGCCGCCGTCGGTGCTGATCGCGTCCACGGCGAAGCCGCCGTCCGGCTCGCGCGCCACGGCCAGGGCGACCGCCGACCCCGGCGGATTGACCGGGAAGCTGAGGCCGGCCCCCGTGCCCGCCTTTAGCCAGGCGGCTACACCCGCCTCGCCCGCGAGGAGCCGCGTCTCGCCGCCGGCGGTGGTCCACACACTGGCCCACCCCGCGCGGATCGCGGCGGTCAGTCCCGCCTCGGTCGGCTCGAATCCGCCCATTCGTAGGCAGGTCTTGGTCACCTCGCTCTCCGGCACGCCGTCCACGCAGGCCCCGCCGGTGCCGTTCAGCGTCGAGAGATACGACTCTGACTTCGCGGCGGGAGACGCGGCCAGCGCGGCCAGCGCCCGGCGACATTCCTCCAACGGATCGCCGGTCCGTTGCCCACGACAGTAGGAGTTGACGTGCGCGACATGGACCGGCAGCCCCTCGGCGAGCTGCAGCAGTTCTTCGAGTCCCTCGATGTCGCTGCCGTGCGCGGTCGAGCCGCAATGCACCGCGATATAGGCGCTGAGCCGGTGCGCTGTCTGGATCGCGCGACGGATGACGGCCGGCGTGATCGGATAATGCCCGCCCACGCACTTGACACCGATCGCCCCCTCGGCGCGGGCCGACCGGATGAACTGTTCCAGTTCGCGTTCGTCGGGGTCGGGGCCAGACACGGAGCGGCGGGGCACGATCGGCCGCACGAAGAGGATGTTCAGTCCGGCGCCCGCCTCTTCCAGGCCGCTCAGCAGGTCGTCTGGATCTCCGGCCAGGTCGAAGGCGGTGGTGACGCCGACGCGGGCCATCATCCGATGGCCGTTGCGACCGGCCGGACCGATGCCGGAAACGTGCACATGCGTGTCAATCACGCCGGGCATCACCACCCGACCGGGAAGCTCGATCACATGCCCCGCCCCAGCAGTCGGGAGGGACTGCCCCACGGCACTGATCCGCCCGTCCTTAAACTCGACATCTAGGATCGCGTCGACGTCATGCACCGGGTCGATTACCCGACCGCCGACCAGCACCGTCCGTCCCGTCATATCGTCACTCCGCAACCCCGTTTGGTCAGTGAGATCACCTAACCCCCCGGCCCCCTTCCCTGCGCGGGGAGGGGGGCCCCTAACCCGCCGCCCCCATCCTCCGGCCATGCCGGAAGCGGCTGCCGCGGCAGGGAGAGGATCGCACACCCCACCCCGTGCCGGGGAGGGGCCGGGGGCGAGGGCT
>JBBQJF010000068.1:0-17704 GCA_038325665.1 Dehalococcoidia bacterium
CAGACCGCTCATGCAGTTGAGCAAGGTCGTCTTGCCGCACCCGGAGGGACCCATGATCGCCAGCATCTCGCCCCGCGGCACCGCCAGGCTCACCCCCGTGAGCGCCCGCACCTGCACCTCGCCCGTGTCGTACGTCTTGACCACATCAATCGCCTCGATGATCGGTCCACTATTTGGATCGCCGGTGCGTGTTGTCTCGGGTTGCGCCATGGTCATCGGTGTTCTTGCCCTTTCCGCACTATCCAAGCTCACGATCCCGGGAACAGATCATGACCGACCCGCGGCCCGCTCATTCATGGTGCTTCGAGAATCGAGGCCAGACTGGCAAGCGCCGTCACATGGCCCCCCAGCTTCCGCCTCCGGCAAGCCGGCTAGGATTGGCTCGTATGGACACTCAATCTATGATCCGACGTATCGGGCAGGAGTAGCATGGGTCAAGAGGACGTGGGAACCCCGGCCGAAAGTATCGGGCGCCAAGAGCGGCGGTTTGCAGGGATGTCACCGCCCTCGGCCCCGTTCCGGTCGCTTGTCTTGATCCCTTTTCTCCTTGTCGTCATTCTTCTTCTTTTGGTCATCGCGCTCGCCGGCATCGTCTCCGCGGGGCGCCGGACTCCGTGAGATGGGCGGGCGCGACGCCGGCGGGGACGCGGCGGTCGCCGGCGCTTGGGCAGGCGTCGCCACCACCGGAGGTAGAGTCCGCGTGGCCGGAGTCGCCGGCGCGGCGGTCGGGGTGGCAGGCTGAAGGGCGGGCGCTCGTTCCACGCTCACCGCACCCGGCGCGGATGGGCGCGGCGCCTGAACCCGCACGGTCGCCCGCGCCCGCCGGCCATCAGACGCGCGCACCTCCAGCGGTAGGACGCCATCCGCCACACCCGGCGGCGCCACCGCCGTGAGTGTCGTGTCATTCACCCACACCACACTCTGCATCCGCGTCTCACCCACCCACACGCTGTCGCCGGGCGCAAACCCGTTACCCGCGATCAGCACGAAGTCGCCCTCCGCGACGGTCGCCGGCTGTACCGAACCTATGCGCGCACCGGCCATGCCGCTACCGCAACCGGCGCTCACCACGAATGCTAGCAAGACCACCGCCGGACGGCAGTGATGCCACATCTGTAAAGCCACCATCGACACGTTCCTCCAACCCCAGCGTACGATCTGCACGCCCGCGTTCATATGACACGCACGGTCAGTATTCAGCCGCCGCGCACATCCCTTGGCCAGCCGCGCGGGATATTTGCAGCCGCGCCTACCAGCCGCCGTCGCCTCCGTCACGTCCGTCAGCCGTGACGCACCACGAACGGGCGGCGGGTACGCGCGAAGGTTACGATATGGTTACTACTTGACAGAAACTCGGAAGGTTCCGTACCATCCTACAGGCGACATCTGGCCGGCGTGGATACCGGCCGGCGCCGCGACAGGTGCGCATGAGGATACGCCTTCGATCAGACCCGCCACGGCGGCGGAGACGGTCTGGTTTTGCCCGCGTCGGTGTGGCCGTGCTCACGGCCGTGGTCATCCCCCTCGGCGCCATGCAACTGCGTGACTCGGGCACGGCCGCGCTGGGGGCCTTCCGTATTGAGCGGTTAGAGAATGTTCCCCCCCGTCCTTCGCCTCCCCCTCCGCCCCGGCCGTTCCTCGATACCCATCGCGTGATCTCCTACTACGGCAATCCGCTGGTCGCCCAAATGGGCATTCTCGGTGAGCATGAGCCGGAGGAAGTGATCCGCCGGCTGCGCGCCCAGGTGGACGCCTACCGTCCACTCAGCCCAGACCGCGAGGTCGTGGGAGCGATCCACTTCATCTATGCCGTGGCTCAGGAGCGACCGGGCGCGGAGGGACTATACCTGCTGCGTATGGACGATGGTCTCGTACAAAAGTGGGTGGACCTCACACGCGCGAACGGCCTCCTGCTCTTTCTGGACATTCAGTTTGGCCGCAGCACCATCGACCGCGAGTTGCCCCACGTCTTGCCCTTTCTCCGCGAGCCGCACGTTCACCTCGCACTCGACCCCGAGTTCGCCTGGGGACCAGACGAATACCCATTGATCGACATCGGGCATATCGACGCGGCGGTCATCAATCGGGCGCAGGATCTGCTTGAGGCGCTGACCATCGAGTACCGGCTGCCGAACAAAATACTGGTGGTTCACCAGTTCCGGCCTGACATGATCACCAATAAGGCAATGGTGCTGCCCTCGCAACGCGTCGAAACCGTGATCGACGCCGACGGCTTCGGGCCGCGTGGTGTCAAGCTGGCGCAATGGAATCAAGTGATTCGTGACGAAAAGGTGCAGCGGCCCGGCATCAAGCTGTTCTACAAGCAGGACGCTAAGCTCGACCGAGTGATGAGTGAAGCGGAGGTCATGGCCCTGACGCCCGCGCCCCAGGTGATTATTTATCAATAGACATCTTCCAGCCTCCCCCTCTCACTGGCGTATACTGCTCTCACGATGCGAAAACGGCCGCCAGTGATATCCACCCTGGTACTTGTCGCGGTCGCGCTGCTGGCCGTTGCCCACTGGCTTGGGCAGGATGGCGGCGATGCGCGCGCCGAATTAACCAACCGTCCGGCCGAGCTGGTTGCCCGTCCGCGTGGGGAATCCGCCCCCCCCCCCGCGACCGGCCCAACACCCACGGCTCAACTCACGGTCTATCTCGACGCGGGCCACGGCGGCCGCGATCCGGGCTGGGGTTCGTCATTGCCGGGAATGCCTCAGGAGAAAGACCTCACCCTCGATATGGCGAAGCGCACCGCCGCTTATCTAGAGCGCGACGGTTTCAAGGTGCTGCTCTCGCGCACCAGCGACACGGACGTGAATGAGCCGGAGCGCGACCTCAACGGCGACGGCGCACTCGACGTGGTCGACGAAGTTCAGGCGCGGATTGATGCGGCGAACGCCGGCGACGCGGCCGTGATGCTATCACTCCACTTCAATGGCCTCGCCGACACGCCGCTGGGTGGTTCGAGCACCTGGTACAACACGAAGCGCGAGTTTGCCGACCGCAACAAGCGGCTCGCCACACTGGTCCACACGGCGCAGATCGAGGCGCTCACCACGCTCGGCTACGCCCCACGCGACTGGGGTATCGTGCCGGACGATACGATCCAAACCGGATCGCAGGCCAAGATCGATGTGGGATATCCGCATTTCTACCTGATCGGGCCAGTGTGGCGCGGGAGACCGCGGCCATCGCGCATGCCCGGCGTGATCGTCGAGCCGCTGTTTCTCACTAACCGCCGCGAGGCCGAACTGGTGAGCCGGCCCGACGTACGCGACGCGCTGGCCCGCGCCTATGCCGCCGCCGTCCGCGAATTCCTTGCCTCGGATACGCCGGTCGTGCCCGGACGTTCGCGCGCTCTGCCGTCGTCATCGGTCACGGTGGGGCTGGCAAGCGAGGCAGCAATGCCGCTCGGTTCCGCCTCATCCCCACCCACGGAGGCGCTCGGCCCGGCCACGGTGATCGACCGCGTCGGTATCACGCGCAAGGCGCTGGCGCTGACGTTCGACGCGGGCGCGGGCGCGGGTCATACCGCCGCGGTTCTCGAGACGCTGCGTGTCAGGGGCGTACGCGGGACGTTTGGGCTGACCGGAGCATGGTGCGACGCGAATCCGGACCTGGCCCGACGCATCACCGCCGAGGGCCATGCCGTGATCAATCATACCTACAGCCACACCTCGTGGACGGGCGCCTCGACGCGGGCCAAGCCGCTCACGCTCGATCAGCGCCGTGACGAGGTGCAGCGGGCCGAGCGTGCGCTGGAGCGAACGACCGGCACATCCGGCCGGCCGTACTTCCGATCGCCTTTCGGCGATCGCGACGCGACGGTCCAGCGCGATCTCGGTGGGCTTGGATACCGCTACAACGTGCTGTGGAGCTATGACTCGAAGGCATGGTATGGCGCGCGGGCGGATGAGATCATCGCCCGCGGACTACAAGCGGCAGCGCCGGGGGCGATCTATGTGTTTCATGTGGACCAGCTTCAGGACGTGGTCGCACTTGGCGCGCTCATTGACGGACTGAAGGCGGCCGGGTACAGCTTCGTCACCGTACCGCAACTGCTGTCCGCGGGGTAGCATCCGGCCGTACCGGGTATCCGATGCGTACGTTATGCCGCCGTCGGCCGCGTCGCCGGGGCGACGTACTCGACCCACGCGTCCGGGTTGTCGTCACGCCACTGGCGTACCAGCGCGAGCGCTTCACCGGCGGTGCGAGTGCGCCCGATGACCACCGCGTTCGATTCTGCCGGATGATGCAAGCGGATGACGATTCCCATAACGTGACCTCCTCAGGCTCCCCTTTGTTATACCCACCAGTAGGGCGCACCTGACATCAGGTGATCTCCCTAATCACGTTAGACGCGGGGAGCAAGGAGCGGGGAGCGCGCCCAGGGACGACCAGGGCCGCAAACTCGCCCGACGAGCCACCGGAGAATCGGGTAGTCTGCATGTATGAATGATAGCCGCCTGGTGTACTCGACGGATGGCGGCCGGGTGCGTCCGCCCAACGACCCACCGCCACCGCCGAACCGCGGACCGAAAGCGCGTAAGCCGGCGGATGTGCCGAACGACGGCGTTGTCCGCCTCTTCCGGGAACGCGGCGGGCGCGGCGGCAAGGTCGTGACCGTGATCCGGGGCTTGCCCGAGCGCGGCGAAGCGCTCGGCGCACGCGCCGCCGAGTTCAAGCGGTTCTGCGGCGCCGGCGGCGCCGTGCGAGACACCACCATCGAGATTCAAGGCGACCACCGTGACCGCCTCGCCGAACGCCTCCGCGCGCTCGGGTATACCGTCAAGCTCGCCGGCGGCTGAGCGGCAATCCCGTGGTCTTCGCCAGTTCATCCGTGTACGAGCGTCGCGCGCCCTGGCAGGCTGCCACATCGGGCGGCGGCGCGTCGCTCACATCCGGCCCGTGGCGGCGTGGGCAAGCAGCGTGCGGCGAACGAGGCGCCCCCGCCTCGGGCCGATCGGCCTATGATAGAATGCACGCGAACCGGTATCACCAGCGAGGACTTCCCCGGTGAAGCTATCGTTACCACCACGTCACGAAGCCGATGATGCGCCCACGGCGCTGGCGCGCCGGTTATCCGTGTTTGATGCCTTGACCACGGCGTTGAGCGAGCCGGTCGACCTGACTGAACTGCTGATCCGCGCGCTCACCACCGTGCTCGATATCGATGGTGTCGATGGCGGCGCGCTCTTCTTGCTCGACAGCCGGACAGACGCGCTGACGCTGACGTGCCACAAGGGCCTCGGTCCGGGAGTGGTCGATAGCCTCACCGCCGATCCGGGACCGGTTCTGTCCAACGTGGCCGCGAGCGCTGACCCCGCCGTGGTCGTCAAAGACATTGAGGCATTGGGAACACCACGCGCGGTGCTGGCCGAGGACGGAGTCCGGTCGTACGCCGCCATCCCCCTGCATGTCCACGGCAACACGCTCGGTGTACTCGCGGCAGTCAGCCGCACCCAGCCGGCGTTCAACACCGCCGACTTAGATTTGCTCGTCAGCGTCGGCAAGCAGATCGGACTCGCGATCGAGCGGGCGCGACTGTACGAACGCGAGCGCACCCGCGCCCAACAACTGGAGACGATCCACGAGGTCGGCCGCCAGCTCGGCTCGATCCTGGCCGAGCGCGAGCTACTGCCCAAGATTGTCCATCATGTGCGTGAGCGCTTGGGTTACGAGTCCGCCAATCTGTTGCTGCTCGACGAATCGGGTCGCGAACTGATACTGGAGGCGGCGATCGGCCTCGGCAACGAGGCGCTCACCGGGGGTCGCATCCCGCTCGACGAGCACGCGAGCATGTCCGGGTGGGTGATGGCCCACAACCAGCCGCTGCTCGCCAACGATGTCAGCCGCGAGCCGCGCCATTACCGCGCCGGCGGCCACGAGCAATCCGAGCTGGCGGTGCCGATCCATGTCCGCGGGCGAACGCTTGGGGTGCTCGATGTACAGGCGTCGTGTACGGGTGCGTTTCACGACATCGATGTGTCGGTGTTGCAGATCCTTGCCGGCCAGATCGCGGTCGCGATCGAGAACGCCCGCCTGTACGAGGCGTCACAGCGCTCACTCCGGCGCACGCGGGCGTTCCAGCAGGTGACGACCGCGGTCACCGAGTCGCTCGACTTGCCCACGACGCTCGAACATGCACTCGACGCCGCGATGAGCGTGTTCGAGGCCGATCGCGCCGCCCTCTATCTGATCTATCCGGGCACCCGCCGCATGTATTGTGCCGCATCGCGCAACCTGTCGCCCGCCTACCTCGCGGCTGTGCAGGACTACTACGATCACCAGGAGTGGCCGGTGGTGCTCGATGTCGAGCGCAGCGTGTATGTCGCGGACGCGCGGGCCTCCCACCTCACCCCGGCGCTTTCGGAGGCGGTGGCGCGCGAGGGCTTTCGGTCAATGCTGTATCTGACGCTGCCCAAGGGTTTGGAGCGGCTGGGCACGTTCGTGATGTACCACGACCGCGTGCGCGGCTACACCGACGACGAGATCGAGCTGGCGCGCACTTTTTCCGACCAGGCCAACGTCGCCATCCAGCACGCCCGCCTGTTCGACGCCGAGCGTGAGGCGCGCGACCAATCGGCGATGATTCTCGATGCCACCCGCGCCGTCACCTCGTCGTTGCAGCTTGATGATGTGCTCCGACACGCGGGGGCATCCATCGCGACGGCGCTGCGTCAGCCCGTCTGCGCCGTGTGGCTGCTCGATGAGGAAGGAAAGACGTTTCTCCCGACGTATCGGGTTGCCAAACGGACCGATCAGCATCTCGACGGGGTGTTTCGCTCACTGCCACCGATGCCGGTCGATGACGCGCCCCGCATTCGCACCTTGATTGATGACCGACAGCCGTTCATCGTCACCGGTCCGAATGAAATGACGGAGGCCGAGCGGCGCATTCAGGAGGCGATGCCCTTTCATGCGTACGTGGCCGTGCCGCTGGCGGCGCGCGACCGGGTGATAGGCATCGCCGCGGTGCCGATCACCGACCGCGACCATCAGGTGGAAGACTCGGAACTCGCGGTGGCGATGGCAATCGCCCGCTCGGCGGCGCTGGCCGTCGAGAATGCCCGCCTCTACGAGCAGTCACGCCAACTGGCGGTCAGCGAGGAGCGCAACCGGCTCGCCCGTGAACTCCACGACTCGGTCACCCACTCACTGTTCAGCATCACACTGATCGCGCAGGCGTTGCCGCGCATTCTCGACCGCGACATCGACCGGGCGCGCGAGCGCATCGACCGGCTCAACGAGCTGGGGCGCGGGGCGCTGGCCGAGATGCGCGCGCTGATCTTCCAGCTCCGCCCGGCCGCGTTGGAGGAGCAGGGGCTGATCGTGGCCCTCACCAAGTACGCCGAGGCGTTCACGAGCCGGGAAAGTGTCGAGGTAAAGCTAACGATTGACGGCGAGGAGCGGCTGCCGATGCCGGTCAAGGAGGCCGTGTTCCGCGTGGCGCAGGAGGCGTTCAACAACGTCGCGAAGCACGCCCGCGCCACCCGCGTCGATGTGCGTCTGTCGATGAGCAGCGGCTCGGTCGAACTGGTCGTGGCCGATGACGGTCGCGGGTTCGACCCGGCGTCGCCGCCCGCTGACCGCCGCACCCTCGGGATGACGAGCATGCGCGAGCGCGCCGCGATCATCGGCGGCGCTTGCCACATCGAGAGCACTCCCGGCCGGGGCGCCACCGTCCGCCTGCTCATCCCGCTGGATGAGTTGTAGGGCCGTCCCGAAAGTATAGCCTGCCCGTGCGGGCAACAGGGGCAAGCGCGAGGCGCGGCCCCCTGACGGGGGTCACGGTAGACCGCTGTCACTATTCGATTGACTCCCGTCGCACTGCCACCGCCAGCGCCGCCACGATCAGACAGCCCGCGAGTGTGACGGCAATGCCGGCGGCGGGACCGCCCGCGGCCAGCACTCTGCCCTGCATCCACGGCAGACCTACTCCACCGACCGCGGACACCATTCCGAGCAGGCCGGCCGCGCTGCCCGCCGACGCGGGAAAGGCGCGGGCGGCGAGCGCGAACGTCACCGGCCACACCGGGCCGAAGCCGAACCCTGCCACGAGCACACCCGCGACAAGCACGATCGCCCGGTCGCCCCCCAACACCAGCGCGAGCGCGGCCGCCGCCGACAGCAACGGCGCGGCGACCAACAACGCTTCCGGCGAACCCCGGCGCAAAGCCAGCGGCGAGACCAGCCGCCCGAGCGTGAGCGCGGCCCAATACCCGCCGCTGAGCACCGCCGCCGCCGTGCCGCTCAGTCCCGCCGATTGGCGCGCGTAGGTGAAGGCCCACCCGCCCAACGCGACCTCGACACCCACGTACACCAGCAGCAACACCGCTAACAACCACAACAATCGCGACGACAACAACACGCTCGGCTCCTCGCCGGAGCGAGTCCCGGTCGCCGCGCGGTGGCGGGACGGTAGCGACGTGGTCGCGAGCACGACTGCATACCCAAATTGCAGCAGGCCGAATGGCAGCAGCAGCAGGATGATCCGTACGTCGAGCGCGGCAGCGGCGCCGGCCACGCTCGCGCCGAGCACCGCGCCCACGCCGAAGTAGACATTGAGCCGGTTGAGCGCCGCGGCCTCGTCTCGGGGGCTGATGTGCGCGACGAGGATGTGGGCGCACACGACGAGTGCGCCGTCGCCGAGGCCGAGCAGCGCCGCCACCGCCAGCAGCCCTGTCCACGACTGCACCAGGGGCATCAGCAACAACGCCGCACCGTGAAGGACCAGGGCCGCGATCAGCGGCGGTCGGTGGCCGAAACGGTCGAGCGCCCGTCCGGCGGCAATTGTAGAAAGGATGGACGCGGCAAAGATTGCCGTGAACAGCGCGCCACCGTCACCGAGAGGCACACCCGCTCGGCGCGTCAAATCAGGCAGCGCGGGACCGAGCAATGCGACATACACCCCGATCGTGAGCAGTGCGCCGTTGCAGGCGAACCGCGCGGCGGCGAAGCGATCATGGCGGGCGGGAGGTGTGGGTGCGGTGGCCGGTCGGCTGGTTGCCACGCACACATCCTGTCACACGGGTGCGCCGCCCATGGCTTCTCGGCTACCAGCCGTCGAGGGTGGGACCCCCGGCGCGGGCAGGCGGGTGATTCGGCCGCCACCCCTACGTCGGGTCTTTGCTACAGGCCATGCCGGCCGCAAGGGACCACCTTCCACAGAGCGGGCCGCGAGCAGGCCGCCGCGTGGTTGCTACCGGCTGCCAACTGCCGCCCGGAAATTCGGTTGGCGCTTCTCCATGAAGGCGGTCACAGCCTCGCGGAATTCGGGCGTAGCGTAGGCGGCGCGCAACGCCTCGCCCTCGCGGGCGATCACCGCATCGAGATCGGACTCCGTGGCGTTGCGGGCGAATAACTGCTTGACCATGCGCAGTTGCGGGCCGGGTAGCGCGGCAATCGTCTCGCCCAGCGCCAGCGCCTCGTCGAGCAGCGTCTCGCCCGGGACGACCCGCGACACCAAACCCAGACGCGCCGCCTCGCTCGCGTCGACCATCCGCGCCGTCAGGCACATCTCCAGCGCCGCGCCGAGGCCGATGAGTTGGGCGAGAAACCAGGTGCTCGCCAGTTCCGGCACCACCCCGATCCGTACGAAGACTGCCCCGAACCGCGCCTCCTCGGCGGCGATGCGAATGTCGGCCGGCAGCATCTGGGTCAGGCCGATGCCGACGGCGACGCCGTTCACGGCCACGATCACCGGCTTCGACCGCTGGAGGAAATGCACCCAACTGTCACCGGGCCGCGTCGCCGGGCTGTTCGTGCGCGCGGCCGGTCCGTCGCCGTCCTTCAAGTCGCGCTGCCAGCCACTGATATCGGCGCCGGCGCAGAAGGCGCGGCCCGCGCCGGTGACGACGATCGCGCCCACGTCGGGGTCATCGTTGGCGGCGCCGATTGCCTCCCGCAGTTCATTGTGCATCTGAGAGGTCCAAGCATTCAGCTTCTCGGGCCGGTTGAGTGTGACCAGCGTCACCGCGCCCCGCCGCTCGGACAGTATCTGTTCGTGCGCCATCTCGGTTCTCCTCGCATTGCCGCGGCGTCGCGGTAGGAACGTTCTCAGAGTGGCTGGACGCTGATACGGGCGGCGGTCGCCATACCCGAGCCGACATCAATGATCTCGCCATTGGTCAGCAGCACGTCGAATTGGAAGCGCGCGACGCCCGCGGCGCCGGTGGGATCGAGTTCAACTGTCATCCGCGCACGCAGAATGCTCACGGCAACGGTGCTAGAGGCGTCCCACAGCAGCGCCTCCAACGTCACGGCGAATGTACGCTCTCCGGTGCGAAGCCACGAACCGTGTCCGGTGCTCTGCAAGGGCGTCCCGTTTTGCACGTAGGTGCCGTCGCCGCTGAACGTTGCCAGCAATACGAACGGCGGAATATCGGCGCGGTCCTCGACCGTGACCATGACGCGCCACGAGCCTTCGATTCCGCGCGCTGTTTGCGCGGCCGTGGCTTCGCCGGCAAGAGACGCGCCCAGCGCGGCGCCGGCCGCGGCCGCCCCGCCGGCGGTCCAGCCCAGCACCGTCCGGCGGCTCGGTCGTCGAGCGCGTCCCTCGCCATCCCCGGACTTAGTCGTATCCGCCGGTGGCTTTGCTGCCATGAACCACCCTCCCTATCCAGCCGAGCCAGGCCAGCGCGGGACTCGGCCTCGGTCTGCCGTCGCTCGACGACGCTGTGATGGTGCTTATGGTACGGGGACAGGGGGCGGCGTGTAAGGCCGGGGACAGGTCACAGATCACGGGGCACGGGTCATAGGTCACGGGACATAGCGACGCGGGGCCAGGTCAGGGCAGGGGGGACCGCCCGAATAGGGGAGAGGCCCACGACAGGCCGCGCTCCGCATCAGCGGCCACTCACGAGAGCACGGTACAACGCCTCCTGGCGATCGCCGAGTTCCCGATAGTATGCCATATGCTCCGGTAGCGGGTTATACGTCTCACCCATCTCGGCAGGGGCGCGCGCCACATCGGGGGCGAGCGTCTCCAGCGCGATCAGCGCCGTACCGCGCAACGTTGGCTGCTTCGTCGCCACGCGCGTCACCGGACGGCCGAGCACGTCCGCGGCCATCTGCAGCCAGCCCGGCAGCGTCTCGGTGATGTTGCCGCTGGCGACCACGCGGCGCGCGGCCGGCGCCACCTCATCCAGTTGCGCGGCGATGCGGCCATACCGCAGCGCCACGCCCGCCATCGCCCCGAGGAACAGGTCGAGCGCGGTCGTGGACTCGGTCACGCCAGCAAAGGCGGCGCGGGCGGCCACCGCCCAACCAGGGCTGCGCTCACCGGTGAGGAAGGGCAACACCACCGGCAGACTGCCGGCCGGCGGCGCGCGCAGCGCCACCTCCAGCGCGGCGTCATCCGGGAGTTGTAGCCGGTCGCGCAGCCAGGTCAGCACGCGGCCGGAATCGTTGAGCGCGCCGCCGAGCAACGACCGCCGTTCATCCACGCGGTAGCACCATAAGCCGGAGGGCACGCGCTCGGGCACACCCTCGACTAGTACGCGCATCGCCCCGCCGGTTGCCGCGGAGAGGGCGACGACCGTCGCGTCGACCGCGCCGCTGCCGGCGTTGCTCGCGTATCCATCGGCGATTGCCGGGAACCATGACGCGCCGGCCAGCGCCGGCCAGCGTGCCGCGACATCCGCGCCAATATCCGTGAGCGGCGAGGTCGCATCGTGCAGCGGTGAGAACCCCGCCGGATTGGCGCCACACGCCCGAATCAAGTCCGCATCCCAAACGCCGGCGCGGCGATCGAGCAGTCCCGTCCACGCGGCGGTGGAAAAGCTGACGGCGTACCGGCCGAGCAGACGCGCGAAAATATACTCGCCCAGCGACAGCCAGCGGGCGGTGCGCGCGAACACGTCGGGCGACGACTCCTTGAGCCAGCGTAGTCGCGCGGGCAGATAGCCGGTGTGGAACCGGCAGCCGGTGCGCTCCTGCACCGCCGCCTCGTCCAGCTCGGCGCGCAGCTCGGCCACCCGCGCCGCCGGCCGCGAGTCGGCGTAGGTGAAGCAGGGCGTGAGCGCCGTCCCGTCCGCATCAACACCGACGAGTGACGAGGCAAACGTATCCATCGCCACCGCGCCGATCCGCCGCGCGGCGTGTGCGCGGTCGTCCGCGGAGAGACGCTCGGTCAGTGCCGTGATCAGTTCGACCACCTCGGCCAGTGTGGCGTCCGGGTCCAGCTCGGATGACCCGTCGGGGCGCGTGAGAAACTGGTGAGCCACCCGGTGCTTGAGGCCGCGCACCGGCGCGCCGCCGGCGTCGTAGACACGCGCACGGCTCCCGCGCGAACCGATATCGATCGCCAGCGTCAGAGGATCGCGGGCTTGGCTGAGCGGGACGGCGGCCATCGGCGTGCTCCGGTTGTGCGAGCGCGAAACAGCGGCCCCATCGTCGCGCCAGGATACAGACAACCCCGCGGATGAGTCCGACAGCACGCTCGACGGCGCCGCCATTGTAGCGCCGGAGCACCTCAAGCCGCTGCCTGGATCAAGCCCTTGAGCGTGTCGTTACGCACGGCCAAGCCGTTCTAGCGTTCGACCAACTCAAGCCGCTGCCTGAGCACGAAGGCGGGTGTATCGGACTGCTATACCGTCCAACCGTCCGCCCGTGAATCCGCGCCCGCGGCCTCCGAATCTGAACAGATTCAGCGCCTGCAACTCAAACCCATAACGCTTTCCGCGGAGACGCGGCGATGGCGGCATCGCCAGGTCGGTGGGCGCGTACCGCGCCGCGAATCGGATGTCAGTGCAGCGACCGGGACGGCGACTCGGCCCGCGTGGACGCCTGCGCCTGGTGGCGCATCGCGGTATCCTGTGACCACATGGGCACCCGTCCACGCGGTTCACACTATCGCGGGGCCGGCGTACGGCGATGACCGGCGGTCGGGAGCCGAGCGGGCAATGGATGAAATGCCCCTCGCCCCCGACTCCCGCGTGACGAAGGAGCACATCATGGCTGAGCAGACGATCAATCCATTCGGCGCACGCGGCGTTCTCACGTCCGGGCACGGCGCCGTCACCGCGACGTATTATCGGCTCGACGCGGTCGCGACCGCCACCGGTATCGATCTGGCGCGACTGCCAATCACGATCCGCATCCTGATCGAGAACTTGCTGCGCCAGGTGGACGGTGAACTCGTGACCGAGGACGACGTGCGCGCGGTGGCAGCGCGCGACCCCGAGTCCGGCGGGAAGGAATTTCCCTTCCTACCGGCGCGCGTCGTGCTTCAGGATTTCACCGGTGTGCCATGCGTCGTCGATCTTGCCGCGATGCGCTCGGCCGTCGCGCGAATGGGCGGCGACCCGCAGCGCATCAATCCGCTGGCGCCCGCCGACCTCGTGATCGACCACTCGGTGCAAGTCGATAACTTCGGCACGGTGCTCGCCTTCGGCGTGAACGTCGAACTCGAATATGAGCGCAACCGCGAGCGGTACGCTCTCTTGAAGTGGGCGCAGCAGTCTCTGCATAACTTCCGGGTCGTGCCGCCCGGTACCGGCATCGTGCATCAGGTCAACCTCGAATATCTGACGCCGGTGGTGGTGTCGCGCACCATCGGCGCCGACACGGTGGTCATGCCTGACACGCTGGTCGGCACCGACTCCCACACCACGATGATCAACGGCCTCGGCGTGCTCGGGTGGGGAGTGGGCGGCATCGAGGCGGAAGCAGTGTTGCTCGGCCAGCCCCTGTACCAACTGCCGCCGGTGGTCGTGGGAATGAAGCTCACCGGCGCGCTCACCGAGGGCTGCACCGCCACCGACCTGGTGCTGACCGTCACCGAGATGTTGCGCAAGCACGGCGTCGTCAACAAGTTCGTCGAGTTCTGCGGCGCCGGCCTCGGCAGCCTGGGGCTGGCCGACCGCGCCACGATCAGCAACATGTGCCCGGAGTACGGTGCGACCGCATCGCTGTTCCCGGTGGACGACGAAACCCTGCGCTACCTGCGTCTGACCGGACGGGACGCGCAGCTCGTGCAACTGGTCGAGGATTACTACAAGGCACAGGGCTTGTTCCGCACCGACGATACGCCCGACCCGGCATTCGACGAGATGGTCACGCTCGACCTGGGCACGGTCGTCCCGAGCCTCGCTGGGCCGCGCCGGCCACAGGACCGGGTGCCGCTGCCCGACGTTGGCCGGACGTTCCGCGCCGCCTTTGCCGAGCACTTCACGAAGGAGCCGGCCGACGCCGGCAGCGGTCTGCGCGTGATCGACCCGACCCGCGGCACGGCCGGCCAAGCTTCCGTGCCGGGTGGTCCGGCGGTCGCCGTCAACCCGTCGCCGGCGGCCGCCGCGACCGTGACCATGGACCGCGCGGAGTCGGAACTGCGCCACGGCTCGGTGGTGATCGCCGCGATCACGAGCTGTACGAATACGTCCAATCCGACAGTGATGATCGGCGCCGGTCTGGTGGCGAAGAAGGCGGTCGAGCGCGGCCTGCACGTCAAGCCGTACGTCAAGACCAGCCTCGCCCCCGGCTCGCGCGCCGTCACCGATTATCTTGAGGATGCGGGCCTGATGCCCTATCTCGAAGCGCTCAACTTCCATCTGGTCGGCTACGGCTGCACCACCTGTATCGGCAACAGCGGTCCCCTGCCCCACCAGGTGGCGGACGCGGTGCAGGAGCAGGGGTTGGTGGTGGCGTCGGTGTTGAGCGGCAATCGCAACTTCGAGGGGCGCATCCACGCCCAGGTGCGGGCCAGCTACCTCGCCTCGCCGCCGCTGGTTGTCGCCTACGCGCTCGCCGGCACGGTCGACATCGACCTGTCGAAGCAGCCGCTCGGCGAGGATCCCAACGGCGACCCGGTCTATCTGCGCGACATCTGGCCGACCCAGGCCGAGGTCGCGCAGGCGGTGGGCGCGGCAGTCACACCCGAGCTGTTCCGCAAGACCTACGAGGTCGTGTTCGCTGGTGATGAGATGTGGCGGTCGATGCCGGCGCCGGAGGGCGGCCTCTACGCCTGGGAGGACGATTCGACCTACATCCAAGAACCGCCCTTCTTCCAGAACTTGTCACTTGAGGCGGGCCACCCCTCCAATATCACTGACGCGCGGGTGCTGGTGATGGTGGGTGACTCGGTGACGACCGACCACATCTCTCCGGCCGGCTCGATCCCGGTGGACAGTCCGGCCGGTAAATATCTGGTGCAACGCGAGGTGCATCCCAAGGACTTCAACAGCTATGGCGCGCGCCGCGGCAACCACGAGGTGATGATGCGCGGCACCTTCGCCAACATCCGGCTCCGCAACGCGCTTGGCGCCGGTCGCGAGGGCTATTGGACGGAGCATCTGCCCACCGGCGAGCAGATGACGATTTACGATGCGTCGATGCGCTACCAGGCGGCGGGCACGCCGCTGCTGGTGCTCGCCGGTAAGGAGTACGGCACCGGCAGCTCGCGCGACTGGGCGGCAAAGGGCACGCTGCTGCTCGGCGTGCAGGCAGTAATCGCCGAGAGCTACGAGCGCATTCACCGCAGCAACCTCGTGGGTATGGGTGTGCTGCCGCTGGAGTTCTTCCCCGGCGAGAACGCCGCCTCGCTCGGTCTGACCAGCCGCGAGACCTTCAGCATCACCGGCATCGAAGGCGGCCTCACCCAACGCGCCCTGCTCACCGTCCGCGCCCGCCGCGAGGACGGTTCCGACATCGAGTTCAACGCCATCGCCCGCATCGACAGCAAAGTCGAGATCGAGTACTACCGCCACGGCGGCATCCTGCCCTACGTACTGCGACGCCTATTGGCGTAGGGGCGAGGTCCCAGGGCATAGGTCATAGGTCATAGGGACGATGATCACGCCGTGAACTCCACGCTTCGTCCCCTATGACCCGTGACCCGTGACCTATCACCTACAACCCCGGAGCGAAGCGACGATGTACGACGCATCGACCTACGGCGAGCGTATCGCGGGCGTGTACGACGCGTGGCAGACCGAGATCTCCGGTCCGGATTCTGTCGCGGTGCCGGTTACGCTACTGGCAGAATTGGCCCGGCGCGGGCGCGCACTCGAGCTGGGGATCGGCACCGGCCGGATCGCGCTTCCGCTCGCGGCGCGGGGCATCGAAGTACACGGCATTGATGCCTCGGAGGCGATGCTCGCGCGGCTGCGGGCGAAGCCGGGGGGTGAGCGCATCCCGGTGACGGTTGGCGACTTCACCGATGTGAGCGCGGAGGGAGCCTTCTCCCTCGTGTATGTCGTCTTCAACACATTCTTCGCGCTGCTGACCCAGGATGAGCAGGTGCGATGTTTCCAGAACGTCGCCGCGCGTCTCGCCGGTGACGGCGTCTTCGTGATCGAGGCGTTCGTGCCCGACCCGGCGCGGTTTCACCTGGGCGGTGTGGTGCATCCCTCGGTCGTGGAGCCGGATCGCGTGCGGCTGGACGTGACCAGCCACGACGCCGTGCAGCAGCGCGTCACCAGCCAGCACATCGAGATAGCCGAAGGGGGGATCCGGCTCTACCCCGTACAACTCCGTTACGCGTGGCCCGCGGAACTGGACCTGATGGCGCGGCTGGCCGGTCTGCGCCTACGCCACCGCTGGTCCGGTTGGCGACGCGAGCCGTTCACCGCCACGAGCCCGGGACATGTCTCGGTCTATGCGAGGGAGTGACCGGCGGCCACGGGCGCCGGCGCCACTTCGAGCAACAGGTTGGCCAACTCGCGCGGGGCGGTGATCATCGCATTGTGGCCGGAGGCAAGCTCGCGGTAGCGCCAGCCGGGTTCCGTCCGCGCCCGCTCGGCGAAGGGGGCGAAGGAACCAGCGTAGCCGGCGCACAAGATGTACGTGCGGGGCGGAGCATCCGCGCCCTCCCGCGCGGCGGGCGCCGCCTGAGTAAATGTCTTGAGCGGATGTGGCACGATCCGCGGCACGGCCCACGCGCGGTCGGCCTCGTCCGTCACGCCGAACACCTCGACCGGTACCGGCGGAATAGTCCACCCCTCGCCCCCGGCCGCGCTTTGCTCCAAGAATCGCGCCCAACGCTCGGGCGGCAGGAGGTCGACCAGGGCCTGACCGGCGCGCGGCACGAATGCGTCAAGGTACACGAGATGAGCGAGCCGCTCGGGCGCCGCGGCGGCAACACCCGTGACGACCATGCCGCCGTAGCTATGACCGACCAGCACAACGTCGGTCAGGTCCTCGTACCACGGCACGCCGAACACGTCGGCGATGCGGGTGCTCAGGTCTATATCGAGGTTGAGCAGGTGCGCGCGCTCGCCCAGGCCGGTGAGGGCCGGCGTGACAACCTCATGTCCAGCATCCCGCAACAACCGTGTGACGCGCTGCCAGCACCAGCCGCCGTACCATGCGCCATGAATCAGCACATATGTCGCCATCACGTCATCCTCGGCCAAACATAGCCTCACACCAGAACTCGCCCAGCCATCGCCAGGGTGGATACCTGATGCGCGAGCAGGCCGCGAGTGCCTGGGGATGGCGAGCGGCGCGAGCGCTGACGAGGGGAGCCAAAGCATCGCGTTCGGCGCGCGCCTGTCGGGGTCTCCGTGGGAAGTGCCCGCGCTGGCCGGAGGGAGTCTGGTTTCCCGACCGGCGCTCAACAGCGGTTCACTGCTCAGCCGGCGCCGCCCCGTGTGGACGGCCGCAATCCAAGTTTCGCGACCGACACACGCGTCGCGGCGTCCGCGGCGCCGCCCGCGTGGTCCGGACGGCCATCAAAGGCGCACGGGTACGGTGCGTGCTC
>JBBQJF010000069.1:0-17702 GCA_038325665.1 Dehalococcoidia bacterium
GACCGCGACAGGGTGCGCACCATCTCGCTCAATCGACCGGAGCGATTGAACGCGCTGACCGACCAGCTCGCGAATGAGATGATCGCCGCGATTCAGGAGGCTGACCGCGACGACGCCGTGCATGTGATCGTCATCACGGGCGCCGGCCGCGGCTTCTGCGCTGGACTCGATCTGATGCAGCGGTTGGAGGACGCACGCAATGGCGACCGACCGGAGCCGGGCCGCTGGGAGCGCGGCGACGACCTTGGCTGGGTGGGCCGGCAGGCATTGGTGATAACCGAGACGTCGAAACCGGTGGTCGCGGCGGTCAACGGACCGGCGGCCGGCGCCGGCCTGTCGATCGCGCTCGCCGCCGATGTGCGCCTGATGGCCGCGGGCGCCCGCGTCACCACCGGCTATGCCCGCCGCGGCCTCAGCCCCGACGGCGGTATGAGCTATTTCCTGCCGCGGCTTGTCGGGATGACCCGCGCCGCCGACCTGATCCTCACCGGCCGCGATGTCGCCGCCGAGGAGGCGCTCGCCACCGGTATCGTGGCCGCGGTCTACCCCGACGAGACATTCCGAGAACAGGCCCAGGCGTATGCCGCGCAACTGGCCGCCAACGCGCCGCTGGGCATGACCAATAGCAAGCGCCTGCTCGCCCAATCGTTCGCGAATTCGCTACCCACCCAGTTGCGCCACGAGCTGAACCTGATCCGTCAGTGCTTCGCCACCGAGGACGTGCGTGAGGCGATGCGCGCCTTCGCGGAGAAGCGGACACCGGTGTTCCGCGGCCGCTGAGGAGGTCGCCCACGCCGCGCATGTCGCCCCCCGGCGCGGTCGGGGCGGCGCGGTCACGGCCGCTCCCTGTCGAGCTTGCGCAACCTTTACCGCGGGCGCCTCATCACCGCGCGTGTGACCGCAGCCCCTCGAAGAGGCGGTTGAGCGATTCTCCGACCGCTGCACGGGCGGCGCTACTGTCCGACGCACTGGCCACGAACAGCCCCGCCTCGCTGAGCGCCCCCAGCAGCAGATGCGCCAGCGGTTCCACCGGCTGCGGTTCGATGTAGCCGCCCTCGATCAGCGCGGAGAGCATGCCCTGAAGCAGGCCGAGGGCATACCGTGCTCCGGATTGCCGCCACGCCTCCCAGCCGAGCACGGCCGGCGCATCGATCAGGGTGATCCGCTGGATGGCAGGGTCGAGACAGACATCAAGGAAGGTTTGCACGGCGGCACGCAGCGCCTGCCACGGGTCGCCCGCTTCGGCGGCCGCGGCACTGAGCCGAGCGGCTACGTCGCCTTCGGTTTGCTCGAAGACCGCGCCGAACAGGGCGCGCTTGTCGTGGAAGTGATGATACAGCGCCCCACGCGTGACCCCCGCTTGGAGCACGAGATCCTCGGTCGCGGTCGCGGCGAACCCTCGCTCCGCGAACAGCCGGCGCCCCACATCGATCAGCCGGCCACGGGTTTCTTCGGACCGCTCCGCTCTGCCCCTCTTGACATACATACTGTCTGTATCTCATTATCGTGCTAGCAGTTGCCCCCCTATCGTAGGGCATCCCGAGGAGGATCGCATGGAATCGCTCCCAATGGCCGGCCCCGAGAAGGTGGTTCGTCTGGAGCAGGGCACGATCCGCTACCACGAATATGGGACCGGCTCACCGATCGTGTTTGTCCATGGCGTGCTGGCGAATGGCACGCTGTGGCGCGCGGTGGTTCCGACGCTTGCGGCGCACTACCGCTGCATCGTTCCTGACTGGCCCCTGGGCGCACACTCGGTCGCGATGCATCCCGGCGCCGATCTGACGCCTCCCAGCCTCGCCCGCCTGATCGTCGACTTCCTCACGGCACTCGATCTTGACGCCGTCACGCTCGTCGCCAACGACAATGGTGGGGCATTGTGTCAGATCGTGGCCGCCGACCATCCCGAACGGCTCGCGCGCCTCGTGCTTACAAACTGTGACGCCTTCAAGAACTTTCCGCCCCGGATGTTGCAACCGCTGGTATGGGGTGCGCATCTTCCCGGGTTCGTCACCCTGAGCAGTCGGATGATGCGCATGCACTCGGTCCGCCGGCTCTTCCTTCAATTGGTATGCAAGCATCCCGTGTCTCCCGCGGCCGAAACCGCCTACTTTGGTCCGGTGATCGCGAACGGTGCCGTGCGACGTGACCTGGGCAAGGTAATGCGCGGTATCGCGCCGCGATACACGCTTGCAGCGGCAGACAAGTTGCACCGGTTCACACGGCCGGTATTGTTGGTATGGGCGCCGGAGGACCGTATCTTTCCCATCCGCGACGCCGAGCGCCTCCGAGACCTTTTCCCCAATGCGTCGTTACACGAAGTGCCGGATTCCTACGCCTTCATCCCCGAGGATCAGCCGGCGCGCCTCGCCGCGCTGATCGCCGGCTTTCTCCATGAGACCGCCGCGGCATGAGCCGGTGGCCGGCGGGACACCGCGGCTCAGGGCAATGGCGGTCTGCTGGTGAGCCGGCCCGCGCTGACCAGCGCGCGTTCGCGCGGGCGCCAGGCGCGCACGGTGAAGCTGACGCGATGGCCGCCGCGCGCCAGCGGCTCGACACGCACCAGGCCGTAGTTGTTGCGGAGCGACAAGAAATGGAACCGGAACCGCCAGCGCGGCTCCATGAAATTTGCACCGTGGACCACCACGGTGTTGAGCACCCGTTCCACCAGGCCGAGGCGAGAGGTGAACGCGCTACTGGTGAACTGGCGAATGACTCCCGGCCCGTGGCGGCGGCGAATGGTAAAGGCGCTCGCCGCGTGGACATCGCCCGACAGCACGATCACCTGTCGCGCCGGGGCGGCTGTCTGCCAGGTGAACAGCTCGTCGAGCAATTCATCGCGATTGCCGGCGAATGCCGCCGAGCACCAGCGGTCGCGCACGCTCGCCGCCCGGCGGATCGGCAGCCGCTGGAACAACGCCACGAACCAGCGGGCGACATGGGCGACCGGTACGCCCGACACCACGAACAGCGTCTGAATCGTGCGGGCGTCGTCGCCGCGCAGGTACTCCTGGACCGCCCGCCATTGACTCGCGCCCATCAGCCGGCCCTCATCGTAGTCACGCGCGCCGCGCAGATCGAGCACGAGGAAGCCGATGTCGCCGTGGCGGAAGCTGTAGTGAAACGGCGGAGCGGCCGCCCCGCCCGGGTTGCGCTGGTGCTGATACTCACGATAGGCGCGGGCGGCGGCGGTGAACAGCAGACGGTCATCGTCCGACTCGTCGAGGAGCGAGCCCCAGTCGTTGAAGATCTCGTGATCGTCCCAGGTACAGTACGTGGGAAACGCCTCACGCAACGCGCGGAAGCCTGCTTGAGCAAAAAAGACGCGATACACGCGACGGTACGCCGCCAGCGCCGTATCCGCCGCGAGCGGCTCGCGCCCATCCATGTCCTCTGGTCGCACGGTCAACACGGCGAGGGCGTCGCTGTAGATCTGATCGCCGAGCAGCAGCACGAACCGCGCCGCCGCCGACCGCAGCTCGCGCAGCATCGCCGGGTACATGGCAGCGGCGGGGTTGATCGTAACGGTATCAGCCCGCACCACGAACGGCTGGTGGCAACTGCCGAAGCCGAAGGTCAGACCCGCGTGCGTCTCGGGCGCGGGCGCGAGGCATCCGATCAGCGTCCGGCCCCCGCTGGTGACACGAAACGGCCGGTCAGGCGCCGGTTCGGGCAGCGATAACGCGACGACACCGGTCCAATCGTCGCCGCCGGAGAGCGCGACCGCACCCTCGACCGGTGGCAGCCCCTCGACCTCGAGCCGCGCCGTCGCCCGCGCCGCGCCGGGCCGCCGTACCCACAGGCGGACGCCGCGGTCGTCAACCGCGCCCAGTTCGGCCGCGTCCTCCAGTTCACCGTCAGGAAACGTCGCCGTCACGCTCCATATCCTCCGTGTGCAGGGGCAGGCGATCACCGTGGTAGAGGTCGGGCGCACCCGACCCGCGTCTGAACCGGGTGAGGACGATTCGCCGGTCCAGCGCATTCCAGCGCGCGGGGGGCATTCAATGGGCGGGGGCGGCACATCGGACGCGGGAAATCCGCCGGGGCAGGGCGGCCCATGAGGACCGGGCGACCCACCGGGTCGCCCCTACAATACCTCCGCGATCGCGATACCGTGCTCGCCCGCCACCGAATAGAGCAGGTAGGTCCGGCTGCCATCGCGATAGATCGCGGGGTCGCGTAACTGGCGCACCGGACCCATGACCAACCCGCGAACCGACGGCGCCAGCGGATGCCCGGCTCCCTCGTAGTCCATCTCCGGCTCCAGCACCGTCACCGGCGGCGTTGGCCGCCAGTCCCACCAGTCGGGCGTCAACGCGATAGTGGCGAGCAGGATGCGCTCGGGACAGTCGCCCGCGTTGGTGTAGAACACGGACAATGTGTCGCCGTCGCGCGTGAGCGCGGTGTGGCGCATGTCTTTGGTGAATAGCGTTGGACCTTGCTCAAAGTTGGAGAGACCGTCGCGGGATCGGAGGAATATGCCCGGCATGCCCAGCGCGTAATACCAGTCGCCCCACTTGAATACGCGGAAGTACGGTGCGCCGAGCAACTCGGGACGCGCGGTGAAATCGAGGCCGTTCGTCGAGACGGCCACGCGCGAACCCTGGCGATGACCGTCGATGGCGATGACGCCGTGGTAGTACATGCGGATCTCGCGGCGTTCCTCATCGACATGCACATCAGGGGAGGCGACATGGTCGAGGAAGAACGACCGCGCCAGCTGCAACGTCCCCGGCTCATGAATGTGCCACGGACCCTCCAACTCGTCGGCGTACGCCAGCCGGATCGAGGCGCCGACGTGATGGGCGAAATAGAGATAGTAGCGACCGAGGCGGTCAATCACCCAGGGCGGGACGCGGATGAGCGAGGGGCCGTTGAGATTGCTTCCGACCCGCGCGTCAATGTGCGGACTGGGTGAGAGGATCGGATTGCAGGAGAGCCGTACGATCTGCATTATGCGCTGCCTCGTGCGTGTTGCTGCCATGTCACGCACATACTGCATGCATCGCGGGAGCCAGCACAACCGTCACATTCGCCATCCCCCACCATCCGCGGCGCCTGCACCGCGGTACGCGTTCAGCGCTCAGCGGCCCAGCCGCGGGGATGCGAGACCACGGCCCGGCCGCGCTCGCCGGTGGCTGGCTATCCTTCACATGAACGCGCGGGCCGAGCGCTGCTGGCTGGACGCTTACGAACAGCGCTCGCCCCATCCCTGGTGATTACTATCCCGTTCGCCGGCCGGCTCTCCGCACCACGATTTCACCAAAACGTGACCAGTCGGAAACCTGCCGGAAACCAGACAGGCGTACTCTCGAATGAGAGGTGCAACGATGGGCGGTCCGACGAACGGTCAGGTGCAGGCGGTCTACGCGGTCATGCGGCTGCTGCGCGAGGATGATCGCGACCGCGGCCGTACGCCGGACGAAACCATCGACTGCACCCCGTGCCGCCGCGACCGCCCGGCCGCCGGCTCCGTGCGCTACGGCGCCGTCACCCTCTGCAATGGTTGTGCCACCGACTACGAGTTGCTGCGCCTCGCCCATCTCGCTCCGCCGATGGGCGCCTGATCCCCACGCTTTTCCATAAGCCTTCAGCCAGCCTGTTTCGGTTCGATACTCTAGGTGACGGTTTCGCCCAGTGGTGGGACGGTGGTTGTCCGAGGGCGAGAGGAGTCGCCTCGGACGCGACCGCCTTCTGTTCCCTACCACACATCGTGCGCGCCGTCCCAAGGGGCCGAGCATGATACCCGCGAGTGACACACGTCAGCGATGGCTCGCCGTGATCCGGCTGTCGCTGCGCGATTGGGGCGGTCTGACGACGCTCGTCTTTGCCGGGTATCTGGCGACGTACTGCCTGTGGCTGATCGTTGGATGGGGCGGCCCCGAGCGCCGCGATCTGATCAACGATGTCGCGATCCTGCCGTTGGGCTTGGCGGCGGCCGTGCTGCCCTGGCGACTCTCGGTCATGCGCGCACTCGACACGCGGTCACGGCGTGCATGGCGGCTAATCTCCGTCGCATATGCGGTGTATCTGCTTGCTGATCTGATCTGGAGCTACTACGAGTTGGTCCTCCACTCGTCTGCCTTTCCCTCGCCGGCGGACGTGCCATTCATCACCTTCTATCCACTCTTGTTTGTCGCCCTGCTGATGTTCCCAACCGCGCCGCGATCGAGCGCGGGGAAGACAAAGTTCGGACTCGACGCGGCGATGATACTGTTGGGCAGCGGCATGGTGCTGTGGCATTTTGTCCTGCGGCCCATCACCCTTCAGTACGACAACGACCTGACAATGGTCGCGCTCTCGCTCGCCTATCCGGTGGGCAGCATCGCCCTGCTGGCCGGACTCATCTTTATCCACTTGCGCGAGTCAGATCAGCGCAGCCGCGGCGCGTTGCGGCTGCTGATGGCGGGGCTGTTGCTCCAGGTGGCGAACGACACGATCTTCGCGTACCTGTCGCTCACGGACGCGTACTACAGCGGCCATTGGTCCGATAGCCTGTACATGGCCTCCCGGTTCGCCGTGGTCGCCGCCGCTCAGTACCAGTTTGCGCGCGCCTCACTCCTCGGGCCGGCGGCGAGGGTTGTGCGGCCCATGCCCGCGGGCCGGCCGTTCAGCGTGCTGCCGTACGCGTCGCTCGCGAGCGGCTACGCGCTACTGCTGATCGTCGCCCATGACCAGTTGACCCGGCCGCTGGGCAACCTGATCCTCGCGGCGGTGGCCATGACGGCGCTGGTGGTGGCGCGTCAGTTCACCGCGTTGCGCGAGAACGCGCGGCTGCTGGCGGAAGCCGCCACCCGCCAGAGCGAGGCGCGGTTCGCCGCACTGATACAGAACTCGTCCGATGTGATCGCGATCATGGACTTGGACACAACGATTCGGTACGAGAGTCCGGCGGGGCTGCGCGTGTTCGGCCATGCTCCGGCCGACGTGATCGGCGTGCGCCTCACGGATGGATTTCCCGCCGACGATCTGCACCATCTGCAGGCCTTCCTCTCCCGGCTGACGCGGCGGCCACGGGCGACAGCGCAGGGCGAGTGGCGCATGCGCCATCCCGACGGCTCCTGGCGCTATTATGTGACGATCGGCGCCAACCTGCTGGACGAGCCGAATGTACGGGGCCTGGTGCTGAACACGCGCGACGTGACCGAGCGCAGGGCGCTTGAAGACCAGATCCGCCATCAGGCCTTCCACGACCCGCTCACCGGCCTCGCGAACCGGGCGTTGGTAAAGGAGCACATTGAGCACGCGCTCACCCGCGCCCAGCGGAGCGGCGACCGGCCGGCAATCCTGTTCTTGGACCTGGACGACTTCAAGACCGTCAACGACAGTCTCGGCCATGCCGTGGGCGATGCTCTGCTTACTGGCGTCGCCTCCCGCCTGCGTGACTGCGTGCGCGCCGGTGACACCGTCGCCCGTCTCGGCGGCGATGAGTTCGTCATCCTACTCGACGACACCGGGCGCGGAGATGAGGCGGTCCCGGTCGCGCGGAAGGCCCTCGATGCGCTGAGGCATCCATTCGCCATCAACGACAAGCAGATCCACGTCGGGGTCAGCATCGGTATCGCGGCCGGCGACCCGGGTGTGGACGACGCCGATACCCTGCTGCGGAACGCTGATGTCGCGATGTACGATGCCAAGAGCCGGGGCAAGAGCCGCTACGCCGTGTATCACCCTGGTATGTACGCCGCGGTGGTCGAGCGGATGGAACTAGAAGCCGATCTCCGCCGTGCCGTCGAGCGTGGGGAGTTTGTGTTGCACTACCAGCCGATCGTCGACCTAAGTGGCGGCCGGATGACCGGCGTCGAGGCGCTGGTGCGCTGGCAACACCCCGTGCGGGGACTCATTCCGCCGCTGAGCTTCATTTCCGCCGCCGAGGAGACCGGGCTGATTGTGCCGCTCGGGCGGTGGGTGCTGTTCGAGGCCTGTCGCGAGATCCAGCGCTGGCGCGACCTGTACCCGGAAATGGCGCCGCTGAGTATGAGCGTGAACCTGTCGGGCCGTCAATTGCAGCACGCGGAGATCGTCGATGATGTGGCCGCGGCGCTGGCCGAAACCGGGCTGAATCCGCATGCGCTGGTACTGGAGATCACCGAGAGCGTGATGATGCAGGATACCGAGGCGGCGATCACGAAACTGCACGCGATCAAGGCGCTGGGCGTGCGGCTGGCGATTGATGACTTCGGCACCGGCTACTCATCGCTGAGCTACTTGCAACGGTTCCCGGTCGATATCCTCAAGGTGGATAAGTCGTTCTTGGACAACCTGGGCGTCGGAGCGGAACGCTCGGATCTGGCTCAAGCGATCATCGCGCTCGGCCACACACTGAATCTTCAGACTGTCGCCGAGGGTATCGAACATGCCGATCAACTCGACCGGTTGCGCGTGTTGCGCTGCGACTCCGGGCAGGGCTACCTCTTCTCGCGACCGGTCGATGGCGCGGCGATCGAGGCGCTTCTTCTGGGCGTGAGCGACAGCCTCACGGATCCGCGTGAATACCTGCCTCGGGCGGGATAACGTTCGGCGGCAAGGGGGACGCGAACCCCCGGAATCCCACGATTAAGACAACCATCAGAACCGTGACATCGGCGTGGCCGGACGCGGCGGTTTTGTCGCTGCCCATGGGCGTGGATCGCACCGGCGCGGTAATCTCCGTGACCCGCGCGTCGTGCGCCGCTGGCGTGCCGGCCCCGCGGGCGGCTATCCTTTCGGCAGCAACTCCATCTGATAGGCGATCTACCCGCGGACATGCCCGCCCCGCGATAGTGTGGCGCATCGACACGCCGGGTGGCGCCCATGTGACGGCGCGCGGCGCGGATCCGCGGCGGGCGCACATGTCCGCGGCCGCGAGTCGGACGGGCAGCTTACCCAGGAGGTCCGCGATTCCTGCCCTCATCGCCGGCATCATCCCCACGGCGCCGTTCGCCTTCGACCTCGCCCTGCGCTACCTCGAGACATCACCGTCGGCGGTGACGGAGGTGATCGCGGACGGCGCCTATCATCGCGCGGTGCGATTGGGTGATCGCCCGGCCGTGGTGCGCGTGACCGCCGCCCGTGAGCGAGACCTAACCCCCTGGCCCCCTTCCCTGCAAGGGAAAGGGGAAGACGCCTTAGACCTAACCCCCGGACCCTTTTCCCTGCAAGGGAGGGGGGAGGGTACAGCTCGTTGGGGCGCCCCCATGACTCGCCAGGGCGTCACCCTGCGGGTAGAGGTGGATGGAGTTGGTCTGGGTGGGGAGCATCTGGCGGCGGGTATGCGACTGGTCGAGGGGGTGTTTGGCACGCGGGCGGATGTGGGCGACATCGAGCGCGACGTCGCGGCCGACCCGATCTTTCTGGCGGTCGCGCAACGGTTTCGCGGGTTGCGGCCGGTGCTGATCGCCGATCCATTCGAGGCGCTGGTGTGGGCGATCATCGGCCAGCAGATCAACGTCCGCTTCGCGGCCAAGCTCAAGCGGGCACTGGTTGAGCGTTTCGGAGCACGCATCCCCGCCCACGGGGGAGAGTTCCTGCTGTTCCCCGACCCGGAAGCGCTCGCCGGGTTGGAGCACGAGCGCGACCTGCGCCCGCTCCAGTTCTCCCGCCAGAAGTCGGAGTACACCATCCTGGTTGCCCGCGAGATCGCCTCCGGCCGGCTCGACCTGGAAGCGCTACGCACGGCTCCGCCGGAGGAGGCGCTGGCGCGGCTGATGGCGCTCAAGGGCATCGGCCGATGGACGGCGGAGTATATGCTGCTGCGCGGCTTCGGCAACCCCGACAGTATCCCGGCGGCCGACGGCGGTCTCAAGCGCGTGATCGGGCGCGACTACGGCCTCGGCCGGCTCGCCACCGAGGCCGAGGTGCGCGACATCGCCGCGCGCTGGGCCGGCTGGCGGGGCTACGCCGCGTTCTACTGGTGGTTCACGCTGCAACTGGAGGCGGAAGCGCGGGCGAGCGGTGAACCGCCACGGCGCCAAGGGCGCCAAGCGCGCCAAGATTCATGATTGTGCTCTCCCCGACGTAACGCACACCTTATGCCGAAGCTGCTGCTGGTTCTCGGAACTCGACCGTCAGCACCATACCCAGCGCCTTGCCGACTCGGTCGAGCGTATCGAACTTTGGCTCAACGCCCCCGGCCTCCAAGCGGGCGATCGCCGGCTGGGTCGAACCTATTCGCCGCGCCAACTCCGCCTGCGTCATGCCGCGTGATTCTCGCAGGTCACGAACCTGCTCCCCAAGCTCGAACGCCCGCCGGGCTGCATCGTATCCAGCCTGTACCTCCGGGTTGTTCAGCCGCCGGCGTTGAATCTGTTGCCAAGTGCTGTGTCCGGCCATCAGCCTCTCGTGCCCTTTCCCACGCCACCACACGGAGTTATCGTAAACGTTCAGCTATCAGTCCACCGGTGTACCGTCAGGATACGTGGATACGTGGCTAGCGGCGCCCGCGCTCGCGCCGTGGTCGCGAACCGGGGCAGCTTGGTCGCTGAACGCTGACGGCTGAGCGCTCACGAGCTATCGGTACTCATCGCCGTCGTCGGCCGTATGTTCCTCTTCGATACAGCGCTCCATTTCGGCCACGGCGCGAGCGATTTCCGCACGCTCCTGGCGCCGTGTCTTATGGAATACCGTCAAGAGAACAACGCGCCGGTCGCTGGTGATGAAATACGAGATCCGCCGCTGATCTCGTCCCAGGTAGAAGCGCAACTCTCGTAACTTGCCCCGCAACTGCCGTGTATACGGTTCATCGAGCAATGGCCCGCGATCCGCCAGAAGGTCGATGTAGAATCGTGCGCGACCGAACTCGTTATTGGCCAAACCGAGCAACCAGGTCCGGACTTCCGGGTGTGCCTCGACCGTGCACCATGGGTCCATATCGCGGATGGTATCATTCCGTCGCTGGTATGCAAGGAGAGAGGTGGTTAGCGAACGACTCAGAATTCCACCGAGAAATCGGGGCGCACAACCCGCCTGGTCGTCCGGCATGACGATGCCCCGACCCAGTGGAAAGGCCGGGACCGAGCGACTCACCTCACGCGTCGCGCCAGTCGCTCGCGCCTGCGGTGTGTCAACCGTTCGTGACCGGCAGGATCAGGGCCGAGGGATGGCGGGCGTCGTGGTAGACCGTCTGGTCAGCGGGGCGCATCGCCATCGCATCGCCGGGCGGCTCGCCCGTGCCGGCGTTGCGGTTCCAGCGCGGATGGGCGCCGCTTGATATGAGCAGGCGCAGCCGGTGGCCGGCCCGGAATCGGTACGCGGTCGCCCGCATGTCGAGCGCTAGTTGTAGGGTGTCCTCCACCGGCTCACCCGCCCCCGGCTCGGCCCGTATCAGCCCGTCACAGATGTTCACCGAGCGCCCATCGGGGTACACGTCGCACAGCCGCCCGACGAAGTCGGTGTGGGCGAGGGTTGAGCGCGCGTATAGGTCGAGCCGCACCGGGCCGATCACATCAAGGTCCGCCGTCAGCGGCTGTGATGTGTAGGTCAGCACGTCGGGCCGCGCCTCCAGCGCGCGGTTGTCCCTCGGACCGGCATCGGGACCGAACAGAGGTCCACCCACCGACGGCGTCGGGTCTGCCGGGTCGTAGTGGTAGCGGTCGGGCGGTGACTCCGATAGCGGTCCCGCCACCGACAGCACGCCGCCGCCGTGCAGGTAGTGGGGCGTCTCGGTGGCGGGCGGCGGCCAAACGGTCAGATCGCGCCATTCGTCCGCACCCATCACGTAGACCCGCACGGGCAACGGTCGCAGCCGGGAGCGGTCACCGCGCAATGTCGCGTCGAACCAGGTTATCCCCTCACGCAGCATGACCCACACGCCGCCGCGTGAGAGATGGGTCCACGGGCCGATCGTCAGGTAGGGCGCACGTCCGGCCGCGACCATCGTCGCGTGGTCCCGCAATAGGTCGGGCAGAAACACGTCATACCAGCCGCTGATCAGGTGGACAGCCGCCGTGGCGCTGGCGGGGGCGGCTCGGTGGTCGCTGGCCTGCCAGTAGGGGTCATCCTCGCGCGGGTGGGCCAGCCACGCCCGGTAGAAGTCCACCGGCTGGCCCACGGCCACGACATCGGCCTCACGCACCGGCAGCCGCTGGAACGCGGGCGACAGGATGCATTCCTCGCGCAACGACCGGCGCAGCGCCTGCCACGCGGACCATCGCCCGCTTCCGGCCGCGTCGATCAGGAACGACCAGCGCAGGTTGAGTTCGAGTGCGAACGCGCCCTCCGGGTACGACACGTCCCGCCCGCGCGAGAAGGTGATCGCCGGAACGAGCGCCTTGAGGAACGCGGGCGACTCGGCGGCGACCGCCCATTGGACAAAGCCGAGATAGCTCGGCCCCCACATCCCAAGTGCGCCGTTGAACCACGGCCGCGCCGCGATCCAATCGAGCGTCGCGCGACCGTCCACGCCCTCATGGGTGAGCGGGTCGAACCGGCCGCCGCTGTCGTACCGGCCCCGCACCCCCTGCACCACAACATGGTAGCCTTGCTCGGCGATGCGCTGTGCGAGAAAGATCGATGCAAGGCCGGCGAGTCCCGCCTCACGCCCGCGCCCATACGGCGTGCGCATCAGGATGGTCGGGCAAGATTCCGCCGTGCGAGGGACGTAGTGGTCGGCCAGGAGCGTGACGCCGTCGGGCATGGGCACGGCCAGATCGCGCTCAACCGTCACGCCCGTGCGCGGCGGCGGCAAACGCAGCGCCCGCGCCACCAGCCAGCGGCGTGCGCGGTAGCCCGCCACGCCGGCCACCGCCGCCCCACCGACCACTGTCCGCGCCAACCGCCCGCCCATCATGCGTCACCCTCCCGCCCACCGCGTCCCGTGCCAGAGGAAGTATACGGCGCGGCGTTCGCGCTGCTCGCGTCCTTTGAGGATTACCGAACCGCCAAGACGCCAAGAGCGCCGAGGACGCCAAGGGAGAACGAATGAATTGGCGGGTGGGTGGGAGCGTTGCTCGTCTGTTCTTCGTGCCGTTCCTTTTCACGCTTGGCGCTCTTGGCGCTCTTAGCGTCTTGGCGGTTCAAGTCACCCCCCAAGAGCGTGTAGGATGCCCCCGGAGGACGTGCGATGCTGACAGACACGGATGGCCCGCTCGCGGGGGTGCGCGTGATTGACCTTGGAACCGTGGTGGCGGGTCCGTTCGCGGCGACGCTACTCGCCGACTTCGGCGCCGAGGTGATCAAGGTCGAGATTCCCGGCCGCGGCGATACGTTGCGCCAGCTCGGGCCGATGCGCGACGGCACGTCGTATTGGTTCGCGGCCGACGCGCGCAACAAGAAATCGGTCACGCTCGACCTCCGCCGGCCGGAGGGCCGCGCGCTGTTGCTGCGATTGGTGTCCGTCGCCGATGTGCTGGTGGAGAACTTTGTCCCCGGCACGCTCGACGGCTGGGGGCTGGATACGGCGACATTGCGCGCCGCCAACCCACGGTTGGTGATCGCCCGCGCCTCCGGTTACGGCCAGACGGGGCCGAACCGTAAGCGACCGGGATACGACCGCATCGGCCTCGCCTTCGGCGGCGTGTGGCACCTGAGCGGCGAGCCGGACGGCGCACCGATGCGGATGGGTGTCTCGGTCGTCGATTACCTCACCGGAACCTTCGGCGCGCTCGGTCTGATGATGGCGCTGTATCACCGCGACGTTCACGGCGGGCCGCCCCAGGAAATCGACGCCGCCCTCTACGAGAGCATCTTTCGCGCGAACGAATACACCGTCGTCCAGTACGCGCTCGACGGGGTTGTCCGCGAGCGGGTGGGCAACAGCGGCCCGGCAGTCCCGTCTGGCGCCTTTTCGACGCGTGACGGCCGGTGGCTGATGGTGGCCGTGGCCGAGGACCGCATGTACGCGCGGCTGATGCGCGCCATCGGCCGCGACGACCTGGCGGAGGATCCGCGCTTTCGCGGCGCTCCCGGCCGGCTCGCCGACCGCCGGCCGATCGAGGACGCGATCCGCGACTGGGCGGCGGACGTGGACCTCGCCGATGCGCTGCGCGTGCTCGAAGCTGCGGAGATCCCCTCCGGCACGAACATGTCGATCGCCGACATCTTCACCGACCCGCATTATGCCGCCCGCGGCACGATCGCCACCGTGGATGACCCGGCGCTGGGCACGGTTCAGATGCAGGGCGTGACCCCGCGGCTGTCGGAGACACCCGGCGCGGTCCGGCGGGGCGCGCCGCTGCTGGGCGAGCACAACGACGACGTGTATGCCGGTCTGCTCGGGCTGCCGGCGGCGGAGGTCGCCACTCTGCGCGAGCAGGGCGTGGTCTGAGCCTGACAGCGAGGAGCGTCCCCCAACACCCAACACCTAAAACCTATGGACGGTGAGCCATGACCATTCCCAGCACGATCCGGCTCAAGGAGGGCGAGCAGCCCGGTGCGCCGTTTGAGGCGTTCGAGGTCGGGGCGACACTCGGGCCAATCGAGTTCACGATTGATGCCGGCATCGCCGAGTCCTACCGCGAGCTGCACGGCGGCGACGCGGATTGGTATCGCGACGCCGGCGGTGAGATCGGGCCGCTCGTGCCGCCGACGGTGCTAGCGTTGTACCTGCTGCCGGTGCTGTATCAGCGCTATCCACCGCTGCAAGGCATCGTGTTGACCCACCAGCGCTTCGCGTTTCACCATCCGTTGCGCGCGGGTGAGCCTGTCACCGCCTCCGGCCGGGTGCTGGAGACATACGAGCGTCGCGGCCGCAAGTTCGTCCGCTGGTCCGCGGAATTTCGTCTGGCGAATGGTGCGCTGGCGGCCGAGGCCGGCAACACCTTCATGCTTCCGGAGGAGGTATCGTGATACCGCGTCATGAGGGAGGTACGAATTTGGAGGCCGTCAGGGAACTCGTCTTGCATGTGCTTGAACAACTACCGGACGATTCCGACATCGAGGATGTAATCGAGCGCCTGACACGGTAGCCGCCGCACGACCGCTCGTGCTCGTGCTCGACGACCCGCACTGGGCCGGCCGGTTGTCGGTAGCGCTGTCTCAGTTTCTTGTCCCGCGGCTGCCGGGCATGCGACGGGAGTCACATGCCGAACGCTTGGCGCTGCACGAACTGACCGAGGAGGACGCGCCGCAGCTGATGGAGGCCCGTGCCGGTCACGCCCTGGACGAGGTGGGCGTGGCGCTCTCTCGGACGCTGCACGCCGAGACGGAGGGCAATCCGCTGTTCCTGGGCGAAACGCTGCGCCACCTCGCCGAGACGGGGCGGATCACGCTGCGCGACGGGCGGTGGACAGCCGCCACGACCGTCGAGGAGATGAGTATCCCCGAGGGGGTCAAGGACGTGATCGGCCGGCGACTCGCACGCCTGTCCGAGACCACCAACCGCGCCTTGCAGGCGGCGGCGGTGCTGGGGCGGGAGTTCAGCTTCGAGGTGCTGGTGAAGATGGCCGGGCTGGACGAGGATGCCGTCCTGGAGTCGGTGGAGGAAGGACTGGCCGCACGCGTGGTCGAGGAGGTGCGGGGGCGGGCGGCAGCCGCGTACGGCTTCACCCACGCACTCATCCGTCAGACGCTGCTGGAGGAGCTGAGCCTACCACGCCGCCAGCGGCTTCACCTGCGCGCGGCCGAGGCGACCGAGCAGGTGTATGCGCGCTCACTCGACCGCCACCTGGCCGCGCTGGCGACCCACTACCGACAGGCCGGCGCGGCCGCCGACCCTGAGAAAGCGACCGACTACGCCATCCGGGCCGGGACGGCGGCGTTTGCCGTCTTCGCCTGGGAGGAGGCGGCCGGCCACTGGCAGGCGGCGGCCGAGCTGATGGAACAGGAGGGTGGACGGGAGCCGGCGTCGATGGAGCGGCGCGCCCGGTTGCTGCTGCGGCTGGGAGACCTATTGTACGGCACCGGCCAGGAGATGAGCCGGTCGAGCGCCTACCTGGAGGGGGCGCTGGCGCTGTACACGGAGTTGGGGCAACGCGAGCGGATGGCGCAGATGCACTCCCGTCTGGCCCGCAATTGCGCCAGCATGTTCTCGCCGGACGAGATCAACATCCCGCTGGCGCGTGAGCACCTACAGACGGCGGAGGCGCTGTTGACCGAGGGGCCGGAGGGTGTGCAACTCGGTTACATCTATCTGGGCCTAGCACAGGCAGGAGTACACGACTTTCGGCTATCCGATGGCCTCCAGGCCGGTCTGCGGGCACTGGCCATCGCCGAGCGGTTGGGAGCGGACGCAATGTGGTCCAGCGCGGCGGTCATCGCCGGCGCCACCCTCTGCTACCGCGGCCGGCTGCGCGACGGCTTCGAGCTGATGGAGAGGGGATGGCAGGTCGCCGACCGGCTCGACCACGTCGTTCTCGGCATTGCCTCCGCCTTCCTCGCCGGGGCCATGGAATTCCTCACCGGCAATGGGCCAGGGTCGGCGCACTTGCTCCAGCGCGAGCTGGACTGCCCCCGAGCAGCCCATGCCGCGGCTGGACGCCAGCTACTGCAGGGATACCAGGCGCTGAGCCGCGTTGCCGCGGGCGATCTTGCCGGGGCAGAGTCGCTCGCGGGTGACTTTGGCCGGCCGAGTAACCAAATGTCGTGGTCGCGGTGGATCGCGTACCGTGGGGAATGGGAGCAGGCCGAGGCAGTCGCCGCGCGCATTATTGACCAGAGTCTTCATGCTGGCAACCTGTTCAACGCGTGGATCTACCACACCCTGCTCGGCGAGGTGCTATCGCTGCTGGGCAAGCCCGAGGAGGCCGTGGCCGCGTTCGCCGCGGGACTGGCCATCGGCGTCGAGAGTGGCAACATATTGGTCGAGATGAGGCTTCGTCCGCCGCTGACCTGCCTGCTGGTGCAACAGGGCCGCGTGGCGGACGCTTTGCCGCACCTCGGCCGCTGCCGGGAAATTCTGGCGGAGGGGGAGGACTGGCGCGGGCTGGTCGGGAGCGTCGCGCTGGCGGAGGCCGCGGTCGCGGCCGCGGCCGGGCGCATCGACGAGGCCGCAGGGCACATCAAGCAGGCGATCACCGTCTTCCGCCGGTACGAACTGGCGTGGAACGAGGCCGAGGCGCATCTCCAGTGGGGGCAGGCGCTCCGTGCCGCCGAGCAGGCCGATGCCGCAGTCACGCAATTCGACGCCGCGCTCGCCGTGTACCGCCACATCGACGCGCCGGCTCGCTGGGTCGAGCGGGCGCGGGCGATGCAGGCAGGGGACGTATGACGGCCCCGTCGGTGGTCACTCCCCCACACGGGCCAACAACCCGCGACAACTCCGGTCGGCCGATGTGAGCAAAGGTAATCGCCGGCGAGGCGTTCACCACGGGCGGCTCAGCCATGATTGGCATCAGCGGGCGGATATGCCGCGCGGACGCGCGCCAGCTCACGATCGAAGTCGTCCCAATCCACAACAAAGATCTCCAGCTTGTGGCGTGAGAGCGCGAACATGAAGTCCGTGCGGTCCATGCCCGCGATCGCCGCGGCCGTGCCCTGCGAGACCTCGGCCCGACTGTGCCATAACATGGCCGCGGCCAGGCGGACGGCGCACGCGAACGCCTCGGGCGTGGCGCTGACGACCTGCATTGCCTCGTCCGGAACCTCGAAGCTGATCGTGGCCATGCGCGCCCCTCCCTCGCTGGCGGCGCATTCGCGCTCACGCGGCACGCCGCCCGTCACGGTGCTATTCTACCATCGCCGCCAGCGACCAAGAGCAGTCCATGCGCATGACCGGCTACCGGTCCCGCGCGCACGGCGCAGTCTTTCTCTCATTTGCAAGCGTTCACCGTGAGCGGGCGCGTGCGATC
>JBBQJF010000070.1:0-17634 GCA_038325665.1 Dehalococcoidia bacterium
GCCTTCCGCTGCACCGAGATCCGACAACGCGGCCCCGCCGCCATGGACGCCGCGAGCTACCCGCTGCCCTGCACGATCCATGTCGCGATGCTGCGGGCGGAAGCGGCTTGGAAACAGGAGCTACGCGCGCAGACGGTGGCCGGCCTCGTCACCGTGCTGCGCAATACCCTCTCCGCGCGCCAAGTCGAGATGGCTACCTCATGGCTACGCGAGAACATCCGGAGGTAAACGTCATGGACATATTCGTCACGGGCGGGACCGGCGTGCTTGGACGCCCAGTGATCACGCTGCTGGTCGCCGCCGGTCATCGCGTGCGCGGGCTTGCCCATTCCGAGCGTGCGGCGACGGAGCTTCGCGGGCTGGGCGCCGAGCCGGTCGAGGGCGACCTGTTCGACCCAATCTCACTGCGTCAGGCCGTGGCGGGCGCCGATGCCGTCCTTCACCTCGCCACCCGAATCCCCGCCGCCACCGCGATGCGCTCGCGCGGGGCGTGGCATGAGAACGACCGCATTCGTCGCGAGGGTACACGCAATCTGGTCGACGCGGCCCTGGCCGCCGGAACATCGACGTTCGTGTATCCCAGCGTGGCCTTCGTCTACCCCGACAGCGGCGACACCTGGATCGACGCCGCCACCACGCCACCGCAACCTTCTACTGACGTGCTGCCGTCAACCATCGACGCGGAAGCGGAGGTGGCGCGGTTCTCGGCCGGGGGCGGGCGCGGCGTCGTGCTGCGTATGGGGCGGTTCTACGGGGCAGACCGGTTCCACGGAGTGGACCGGTTCTCGCGTGACATTCTGCGCGCGGCGCGGCGGGGAGTCGGCATGGTGCTGGGTGACGGCGACGTGTATCAATCTGCCATCTGGATCGATGATGCTGCCACGGCAGTGGTCGCGGCGCTGGATACACGGGTACAGCCAGGTATCTATGACGTGGTGGACGACGAGCCGCTCCGCCAGCGTGAGTTACTCGCAGTCCTCGCCCACGCCGTGGGACGGCGGCGCGTGCGGCGCATCCCGACGGCGGTTGCCCGGACGGTCAGCGGCGTGCTCGCGGACTACATCATGCGGAGTCAGCGGGTCTCGAACCGCCGCTTCCGCGAGGCGAGCGGCTGGACGCCCAGCGTGCCCAGCGCCCGCGACGGCTGGCGCCGCTTGGCGGCCGAGTCCGGCGACCGGCCGCTGTCCGAGGGTCGAGGGACGGCGCCGGCCACGCGCGGCGCAAAGGTCTGGTTGGCGGCGCTCGTCGCGGCCGCGCTGCCGGTCGGGTCGTGGCAGTTGTTCGCGCCGCGCTCGTTCTATGAGGACTTCCCCGGCTTCGGGCGCGTCTGGGTCAGCGCGGACGGCCCCTTCAATGAACATCTAATGCGTGATGTCGGCGCCGGCACACTCGCCCTCGGCGCGGTGGCGCTGGTCGCGCTGCTGTGGACGACGCCGGCAACCCTGCGCGCGGCCGCTGCCGGCGCGCTTGTATCGTCAGTGCCGCACTTCATCTACCACGCGGTTCACCTTGACCGGCTCCCGAGCACCACCGACCAAGTCGCGCAAACGATCACGCTTGGCTTCGCACCGGTGGCAGCGGTGGCGCTGTTTTGGATGGCCGCGCGGCTCGGCGCACCGCGGGCCGGCCCGCGCACCGAGCAGGAGTATGCCTATGGTGGGTCACGGGTCACGGGTCACGGGTCATAGGTCATAGGGCACGGTGGATGGACACAGAAGTTAGTGGCTCGCGCCGGTCATCACATTGGGAGCCGGCGGGCGGTGGCCGCGGACGGCGACGGGGTCGGGGAGGAGGGTGATGGCGGTGTAGCCGGATGACTGGAACCAGCCGGCGACCTCGGGATACGTATGCTTTGACTGGTAGGTGGGGGCGTACCAGTCGAAGGTATCGAGCACCCGCCAGGCGCGGTTGGGGTGCAGACGGGTCGGCAGCAATGGGCGTGTGAGCTTGCCAATGCCGGGCAGCCGGTGCAGCCAGTAGAGCGGTATCGCCGTATGCGACAGCGCGTACAGCCAGCGTTTCGGCAGGCGGGTGGTGAGCCGCCGGTACAGGTCAGTGATCGCGTACAGCGGATTCTCGGGGTATACCCACACCGCCAGCGCGCCGCCGGGTTTCACCAGCGGCGCCAGCGCCCGAAACGCGGCGGCGCTGTCCGGTGTATGGTGCAGCACGCCGATGCTGTAGCCGATGTCGAAGGTGGCCGGCGCGAACGGCAGCCGGAAGATGTCGGCCTGCACGATGGCGGAGCCGTCACGCTCGCCCAGGTTGGCGGCGGCGGCATCGACGGAGTGGCTAAGATCGACGCCCACCACCCATCCGCCCCAGCGGCTGACCACATCCGCGAACCGGCCCATACCGCATCCCGCGTCGAGCACCAGCTTGCCGGCCACATCCTCCGGCCTCAGGCCCGTCTTGGCGATGAAGGTCCGCTCGGACTCGCCGCCGCGCCGGCCGTCGAGCTGGGTTGTCCGGTGCTTCGTCCATTCGAGGCTGAAGCTGGACGTGTAGCCGTCGTCGCTCACGAAGCGCGGCACGCCGCCGCGCACCGGGTAGGTGTGGCCGCGCTCACAGCGAAGTTGCTCGCCACTCTCGCGGAATGACCCGGTGCAGCGCGGGCAACGCAGCAGGTCGATCAGCCACGCGGGCGCGGCGGACACCTACAGGATTCCACAGCAGCGTGAGCACGCTGGAAACGTCCCATGCTGCTTGAGCGCGCGCCGGAATCCACCGATCTCGGCGCCGTTCCACAGCTCGGCGAAGGTGTGATCGTTGAGATTGCCGAACCGCACCGGGAAGCAGCGGGTGTTGACCACCAGGTCGCCGTTCGCGGCAACCTGCGCCGCCTTCCACGGCGCGGTGCAGACTGGCCGGGTGACGAACACCTCCGGATGCTGGTAGAAATCGACCAGTCCCTGGCGGTCCAGCTCGGGCACGAACTGTACAGTCAGACCGGGCCGGCGGGTGGCGCGCGCTTTGACACCGGCGATCTGGTCAGCAAGCAGATCCACGTCCACGCCGCCGGGATCGACGCCGCCCATGCAGGTTTCGGTCGCGCGGGCGATGTGACCGAACCGTGCGTTGTGCGCGTCCGCCATGTCCCGCGTGATGTAATTCAAGTGCGAGAACGAGATATGGGTCAGCGGTAGCTCCGTGATCAGGTCAAAGTATTCGACCAGACTGCCGGCGTTGTGGTTGGAGACCGTGTAGTTACTGCCCAGTTCGAACGGCCGTCCGGCCGGCGCTCGCGCCCGCGCCGCCACCACCCGCTCCAGCCCCGCGATAGCGCGCTCGAAGCTCCGCGGCCCGCGGATCGCGTTGTGTACCGCCGGCGGGCCATCGAGCGACACCCACAGCTTGCTCAGACCGGCGGCCACGAGGTCGTCCGCGGCCCGCTCCAGCAGGAAGCCGTTGGTGGTGACCTGCACGGTCAGGCCCACGGCCGACGCGTATGCGACGACGTCCGCAAGGGCGCGGTACAGTAGCGGCTCGGTGGAACTGATCACGATCTCCGGCTTGAAGTGGGCGACCTCATCGACCAGCCGCTCGATCCGGTGTGGGTCAAGCTCGCCGGCATCGCGCGTCATGTTGATGAAGAACTGCGAGGAGGTCGCCTGGAGCACGTCGAAGATCTGGCCGGGATCGACGGGCTTCTTGGCGCTGGTGATCGCCGCCTGGTTGGCGAGGCCGATATCACACATGCTACAGAACAGGTTGCAGCGCGAGTTAACGGTCAGGTAGATCCACCAGGGCCAGCCCGCCTTGCTACCGTCGCCCAGCCAGTAGGGCAGCATCCGGTACCGCGCCCGCGCCGAACGCGCCACCCGCCTCGGATCGCGCGCCGCGAGCGCCAGCTTTCGCGGGAGTGCCGTCGCGCCGCCGGTCATCGTTGCCTCGTTTCCTTTCAGACTCGCGCACTGACGCGCCATCGTCATGGAAGTACAGCCCGCGGGAGGCGACCGGTTAGCGCCGGCGCTGCTGGTGCCGATGGCGGCCCGCCGCCTGGCGGCTGACAGTCCGTGAGTGTGGCCGGTTCGATTATGAGGCGTGTCCCTCCCCGCGCACAACACCGGCACGGCCGATGCCGAGGTAGCGCATGCCGGCGGCGCGTACCCGCTCGGGCCGGATCGCGCCGCGTCCGTCGAGCACGGCCCGGCAACCGGGGAAGGCGGCAAAATCGAGCGCCTCGTACTCCGCGTGGGCCGCTTGGAGCACCAGCGCGTCCGCCGCCGCCGGCAGCGTCGCCGGTTCGTAGCCGTGGGCGCGGATCTCGTCGTCGGTGAACAGCGGGTCGTTGACGAGCGCGCGGGCGCCCACCGCCCGCAACCCTTCGACCAGCAGATGTGTCGAGGAAAAGGCCGCCTCTTTGACGCCGCCACGATACGCGAGGCCGAGGATCAGCACGGTGCGGCCCTCCAGATTGCCCAGGGATTCGGTGAGCAACTCGACCGCATAGGCGGCCATGCTGTCATTGACGGCGCGGGCGGCGCGCGGCAACGTCATGCCGCCCGCGCCCGCGCCGATCAGGAACAAGGGGTAGACGGGGATGCAGTGACCGCCGACGCCGACACCGGGCTGGTGGACATGTGAGTACGGCTGGCTGTTGGCGGCGGCGATCGCCGCGTGGGCATCGATGCCGCGCGCCGCCGCGAAGCGGGCGAACTCGTTTGCGAGCGCGATGTTCACGTCGCGGTAGGTTGTCTCCACCAGCTTGGCGAACTCGGCCGTCTCGGTGTCCGGTAGGACGACGACCCGGCCGGCGGGCAGACCGAGCGCCTCCTGGTAGAAGGCAGCAGCGCGGGCTCCGCTGGGCGGGTCGACGCCGCCCACGATCTTCGGATACGTCGCCAGGTCCGCGAAGATGCGCCCGGAGGAGACACGCTCCGGGCTGAAGGCGAGATGGAAGTCACGCCCTGGACTAAGTCCGGAGAGACCTGCCAGCCGGGGGCCGAACCGGTCGCGGGTCGCCCCCACCGGCAGCGTTGTCTCGTAGACCACGAGCATCCCCGGTTTCAGCCCGCGCCCGATGTCCTCGGTGGCCGCATCGATCGCCTGGTAATCGACCTCGCCGCGGCCGTCCACCACCACTGGCACGATCACGATCGCGGCGTCGCACGCGGCCACCGCCGTCGTGGTGTCGGTGGTGGCGAGCAGCCGTCCCGCGGAGATGGCCGCGGCCAGACGCTCCGGCAACTCAGCCTCGCCCGTGACCGGCGAGCGGCCGGTGTTGACCGCGTCGACCACCTGCCGGTTGAGGTCGCAGCCCGTTACCTGGTGTCCGGCGGCGGCATAAGCGACCGCCAGCGGCAGCCCGATCTTGCCCAGTCCAATCACGGCGATGCGCATGCCCCACTCCCGCGCGTGTGCCGCGCTTCACTGATCCGCGCGTGCCGCTGGACCGTCGCACGGGGGTCAGTGTACAGGCTCCCATCGCGGGTCCGCGGGCGGTCGCGGTCCAGGGCAACGCGTGCGTCACCCCGACCGGGGAATTCCAATACATTCTCGGACCAGCCCTTCGGCCATCTCACGGTTCAGGGCGACCCGGCGGGTCGCCCCCGTCCTGCCGTCTGGTGATTCCCCCTTCAGGGGCGATTTACCGGGTCGCCCCTGAAGGGGGTCTGCCGGGTTCGCGGGCGGCGCCGCTCCCATGAATCAGTCGTACCGCTATACCACACGCGGGGGAGCATCGCGCTGATGAACGCCGGTACCATGAAGGGCGCCGGGATCAGGAGACAGTCCGTGGCGGTTGCCGTGATTCGCGCCGTGCCGGTGCGCCGGACACATCGCGCCGCGATGCGCCACATGAGGTGTGCGGTGGACAAGCCAATTGACGAGGCGGGACGGTCCTGGCTGCTCAGGCGGGTCGCCAGCAACCGCTACAACCCGGTGGCGCTGGCGGCGCGCCAGGCGGCGGAAGTGGCGACCGGGCAGGAACCCTCGTTCTTGGTTGAGGGCAAGCCAGCATTCATCAACGACTTCGTGATCGACGACCTCGCGGTGTTCGACGACTCGACCCTCGCCAGTCTGGGGGACGGTGGCAGTTTCGGACTGTCGATCGATGATCTGGCCCGTGCCATGACCACCGCCCCAGCCGAGCTGGTGGAGCGGCTACTAAGCGCCCTGCTACCCGATCTACGGGCGCGCGTCGCGCGGGAATCGTGCCATACATTGTCCCCCGAGGCAGCCGAGGCCGCCCGCCGCCGGGCGCTCGACGCGCTTTTCTGGGAGTTGACCTACTGGAAGACGCCCGAGCTGTACGAGGAGCTAACCGCCGGCGAGCGGCTGCATCCCGGCATCTTTCCCGCGCTTGCTCCCGATCTACGCGGACGAACGGTGCTCGATGCCGGTGCCGGCAGCGGGCGGGCGACCTTCGCGTGCCTGCGCCACGGCGCCGAACGAGTGTACGCGGTCGAGCCGTCGCCGGGGCTGCGGCGCATCCTCACGGAGAAGGCGGCGCGTCACGCGCGGGCAGACTGGATCGTGCCGCTGGCGGGGCGGTTCCACCATCTGCCGTTGGAGGATAACAGCGTCGATGTGACCATCTCCTGCTCGGCGTTCACCGCCGACCCCGATCAGGGCGGCGAGTTAGGTCTGGCCGAAATGGTCAGAGTCACTCGACCGAATGGCATAATCGCGATTATCTGGCCGCGGGCCTCTGATTACGACTGGCTGGCGGGTCACGGCTTTCGATACGTCGCTCTACCCGTGCGCGAGGAGATGACCGTGCGCTTCCGGTCGTTGCAGAGCGCCACACGCTGTGTCGAGCGTTTCTATGCGCGCAATCCCGCCGCCGTCCGTTATCTGCATACACACCGGCGGCGGGAGCTTCCCTTCTCCGTGCTCGGCCTTAATCCGCCGCTTGACTACTGCTGGCGACGGGTCGATTACGAACATCCGGCCCGGGTACAGGAATGAGGTCCTGCTCACGGATGCCGCGCGCCGCGAGTTCCTCACGCAAGCGAAAGAGCGCCAGGTCCTTCGACTTGGTTTCGAGCATGCAGTCGAACGGCCGCTCCGGCGCCTCACGCAGGAAGGCGGCAAACTCATCGGGGTCGGCGTCGTTGGCGTGAGCGCCGGGGCGCAGGCCGGGCGCCTGGCTGCTGAAATGTGTCTTCGGAGGGCCGTCCTCCGGCCCCCACGTCCCGAAGCAGTCCCGGAGCGTGTCACCCAGCGACGCCTCGGGGGCGCCGGGGTTGAGGCGGAAGTGCAGCGTGTCGAGCACGACGGGAATGCCGGTGCGTTCGCTCAGTTGCAGCACGTCGGTGGCAGAGTAGACGCGCTCGTCGTTCTCCAGCACCAGCCGCCGGCGGAGCGCCTCTGGTAGGGCACGGTAGCACGCGACGAAGCGCTCCATCGCCGACGGCTTGTCGCCGTACGCGCCGCCGCCGTGGATCACCAGCTTGTGCCGTCCGTCTAGCCCCATCGCATCGAGCAGGCGGCAGTGCCAGGCAAGATCGGCACGGGCGGCGTCGGTGATGCGCGGGTCGGCCGACGATAGCAGCGTGTACTGACCGGGATGCATTGACACGCGCATGTCGTGCGCGCGGATGAATGCGCCCAGCTCGGCGAGCGGCGTGGCAAACTCCTCCCACCAGGCGAGCGTGTTCACCGGATGGCCGCCGAAGGGGATCACCTGGCTCGATATGCGATACATGCGGACCGCGTGGCGCATGTTGAATTCGAGGATGGCGCGTAGCCCGACCAGATTCATGCCAATCAGGTCGCGCAGCCGCTCGGGCGTGGCGTTGCGCAGAATCGCGCCCTTGTTCGACGTGGCGTCAATCGACAACGCAATCGCGACATATCCCAGCCGGCGCAGCATGTATCACCCCCTCACAACAATCGCGGCATATCCAGCTTTCTGCCAACAGCACCAGAAGCGGATGGGCTGGTGGCGCGTGGATCGGAGCGAACCGACGGACGGTTCGACGCTGACACCTGATTCGTTCCTGACACGCACACGACCCGCGCGGGCAATGTCCGGCGCGGGTCGTGTGCGTGTGTTCCGGGACGCATGGCCGGGGTAGTAACCTGTTCACCCCTGGGGACGAACACGAGCGCCCTCTATGTAGCAGCGACCCATCGGGCTGCCGGCCGCCGTGAGAGCGCCGCACGACTCGCCCGCGCATGCCCTAGTGCAACGCCCGACAGCGGTTCGGCAATCCCGGACACGCGGGCGACCCACCGGTCGCCCCTACCACGGGTGCAGATGGTCCGTGCAATTAGAACCGAACAGGCCGTCTGATCATGTCCTAGGTTCGGGCGGAGCGCTCGACGCCCGGGTTCTCCACCTCACCGCGCCAGGCGCCGGTTTCGGCGCCACGCTTCTCGATGAAGTCCTTGAACCGCTCGAGGTCACCCTCGACACGGCGGGAGACGAAACCGAGCTTGTCGCCCAGGTTCTCAACGATGCCCTCGGGATCGTAATCCATCTGGAGCATGACACGGGTCTTGTTCGCCTCGAGGTAGTGGAATGTCACGACACCGGCATTATCAGCGCCGGTCGTGTTCTTCCAGGCGATGCGCTTGTCCGGCTCCTGTTCGGTGACCTCGGCGTCCCACTCCTCGATCTTACCGGCGATCTTCGCCTTCCAGTGCATGCGCTTATCGTCGATCTGACGAATTTCTTCGATGCCTTCCATGAACTTCGGGAACTCTTCGAACTGGGTCCACTGGTTGTAAGCCGTGCGGACCGGTACTTCGACGTCGATAGACTTTTCGACTTTGCTGCTCATGGGTTTCCTCCATCGTCTCGTTGGCGAGCTTCTCTCCTACTGTGCCGGGCGGGGACCGGCGGCACATCCACCGAAGTGATTATGGGCAGAGCATAATGTATGAATTGTTACTGCATAATTTATGCTCAACAAATGGCGGGCCGGCGGGAAGGGCCACGGACGGCGAGAGCGGCGGGCGCTCCATTGCTACTCGCTAATCTGGACCTCCTCCCTCACCGGGCGCCTGTTAGAACATTTGCACCGAAACACGGTCTTTCGACGATTGTCATTCAATTGTAACAACGAAATCATATCGTACGTGTCTGAACTATGTTCGGGGTAGACATGGAGGCATCTCATGATCAGCCCATACGAACAGTGCCGCCTGTTTGAGACGGATGGCACGCCCCTCACGCAAGGCCAGGTGCAAGTGCACGACCGGTTGGGCGCCGAGGCGATCGTCACGCAACTCGACAATCCGGGGCGGGTGGTACAGCGCTGTCTGATCGCGGGTGTACGCCAGATCGTGGTGCGGATCAATGATACAGCGCTGATACCGGCGCGGATCGAGCGCGTCTCGTTCGACGCCAAACAAGGCCGCACCTGCGTCCTGCGTTTGACGTGATGGCCGTCCCCGCCGAACGGGAGCAGTATGGTTTATGCTCCCTGCAGCGCGATCGCCGCGCGCCAGGAGGCGGCACGATCGTCGCCGGCAGGCACCGGCGCGGCCACGGGCAATGTCACGCCCATGGCGCGGTACTCCTCAAACCGGGTGCGCGCCTTGGCGGCGTCGCCCGCGACGGTGAGCGCCTCGATCATGGTATCGGGGATGAGGGAGGCGGCGCCGTCGGGATCATCGCCGTAGAGCGCGGCGACCGCGCCGGTATGGGCGGCAAACCCCGCCTCATCGAACATCGCGCGGTAGAACGGCATGTGAATGTAGCGCCCCATCTCGCGTGCCAGCGCGCGGCGCATGACTTCGGGCGTCGCACCCGCGCACACCCGCACGTAGCAGGCAACGTCGATCATCGCCGGGTCGCGGCCGGCGCGCTCGGCTCCCGCGTGGATGTTCCGCAGCGCCTCGGCCACGTATCCCGGCGTCGCCCAATTGAGCAAGACGCCGTCCGCCACCTCGCCCGCCAACCGGCACATACGCGGGCCGAGCGCCGCCACGTAGATCGGGATATCCGGACGCGCCGGGGTCTCCAGCCGGAAGTCGGTCACCGGAACGAGTTCGGCCGCGGGCATCACGGCAGCGCCGCCGAGAATCGCTTTGATAAGCGTGACATACTCGCGCATGCGCTTCAGCGGGCGCGCGAAGTGGACGCCGTGGCCGGCGGTCAGCACCGGCTCGTGGCCGCTGCCCAGCCCGAGCACGGCCCGCCCCCCGGACAACTGGTCGAGCGTCGCCGCCGTCTGCGCCAGCATGCTCGGCGTGCGGGTGAAAATCGTGGCGATGCCGGGACCGAGGCGGATACGCTCGGTTCCACACGCGAACGCCGCGAGCTGCGTGAACGCCTCTCGCCCGGACGCCTCCGGCACGAACAAGGTCTCGTACCCGCGCCCCTCGGCGAGTTGCACCAGGCCGGTCAGTTCCTTGAACGAGAGCCGGTCGTCGCGCATCCGCAGGGCGATGCGCCGGGATGCGTCGCGAATTGGGGGAGGGCTGCTCTGCTCGCTTGTCATGCGCGTGAGTGTACGCGGAGGCGAGGACGAGTCACAAGCCGGTGCGACCATTCAACCCGCGAACAGCTCGGCAAGCTTGAGAACGGTATTCCAGTTCCGACCCGTTCCCCGCGCGCCGAGTTTGCCTTCGATCAGGCTCGTGGTCAGCTTCGAGCGACCGATGCCGGCCGGATAGACGAGATAGGCGTGCGTGCCCTCGACCTGAACACGCTCGGGGCCTTGGATGGCGGCTTGCAGCGCGTCGACGTCCTCTTGTGCGGGCGCGCCCTTGAGGAACATCACGACGAGGTGACTCGGGTCGCGCTCCGCCTCGTCACGGAACGGGTTGCCGGCGATGACCGCCTGCCACTCCTCGGCTGTGCGCACCAGAAAATCGGTATGCACCCCCAGGCGCTCCGCCGTTTCCGTCTCCAGCAGCCGTTCAAGCTCGCCGCTCGACCGGCCGTCACCCTGGAAGACGAGATTGCCGCTCTGAAGCAGTGACCGCCCTCGCGTGAAGCCTAACGCCGTGAGCAGGCCGAGCAGATCGGCCATCGAGACGCGGTTGCGTCCGCCAACGTTGATTGCACGTAATAGCGCAATATGGATAGTCATCATTAAGACACAATCATCCGAGGGATGGGCCGCCACCAACCGGCGTTCCCAACTTCCACGGCAACACCGTCAATGGACCGCATCGGTCCGTGAGGTCGCCGGCCCCGCCAAAAGACGTTCACCCGTCAGTTTCGCTCAAACGAGCAACGCGCGCTCAATGTCGTCGAGATGCTCGTTGCGGTGGTTCGCGCGTGACAGGTTAAATGGGCTGCCCGCCGCCCGGATCGTCGTCAGCATGTCATCGCTCAGCGCTTGCACCTTGCTGTCCACCTCTTCCGCGAGTTGGAGAGCGAGCCGCGCGGCATCACGCGGCGGAAGCGCCAGACCGAGCGGCTTGGCCGCGTCGTTGATCCAGTCGATGTCTTCAGGCTCGTGGTCGGCCGGCGACGGCTCGACGCCGTTCGCCCACTTGTCGAGCAAGAAGAGCGCCCGCGCATCCCAAAAGGCAATATGCGTGAGCACCGCCGCCACTGTCCAACCAGCGGGCATCGGCCGGCTCAACTCCTCATCGCTCAATCGCGCGCCGAGCACGCGCAGACGCTCACGCGCGGTGTCGTTTTCTGCCACTTGCGTGCGGTCAACTGACACATGGTCCTCCCTTGAACATGGATGATAGGTGGTGGGTGTTGGGGGAACGGACCTGACTTCCGTGCCCGGTGGCGCCCCGACGGGACATGCGCTCCTTCCGTGAGAACACCCGGTGACTCGGCGTCATGCTGAAGCATCGACGACACCAAGCACTGAAAATCATACCCTGATGACCGGGGAGTTGGTGATGCCCCTCGGGGCACGACCGGCGCCCGAGACTCAGGGCCGTTCCTCCAACACCCACCACCCAACACCCATCCCGAGGGAGGGCACATGGTCCCGCGTGTACAGGCGCTCCTTGACACGGTCACCACGGAGCGGCGTCAGTTCGAGCGGTTCAGCCGGTCGCTCGACGCCGAGGAACTAACGTGCCCGGTGTCCGGCACGACGTGGCGCGTGAAGGATTTCATCAGTCATGTGGCGACGCTCGATGCGCCCTACGCCGGCTGGTTCGCCGAGATGACTGGCGCGGCGGAGACGGGCCTCCACCGGGGCAGCCTCGACTTCGACGTTGACGTGTACAACGAGGCGGCGGTGGCCGGGTATCACGACCGCGGCGTCGAGGATATCTTGGCGGATGCGGCGCGGGGACGCGCGGCCCTTGGCGCCGTACTGGAGCGACTGGAAGACGCGCACCTCGACGCGACGATCCGGTTCGGCGGCGACCGCAAACGCCCGCCGGTTCATCGCCCCCTCGCCCAGTTCCTCCAAGGATGGACCGGCCACGACGCCATCCATGTGGCCGATATGCTCAAAGCCTTGCCCGAGCGCCGCACCGACCCGGCGATCGTGGCCTGGCTGGGCCGGCCCGCGATCGCCGCGGTGATCGGGAGATACCAGCAGGCGATGGGGTAGGGTCGAATCAGGACGCCCCGTGATCGGCGCACGGACGGCACGATTGCCCGGCGAGGCGCGCGTCCTCGCCGTCCGCGTGCCGGATCGGAGGTAGCCATGAGTGATGACCAGACCGAGCCGCCTACCACCACGCCCTCGGGCGCCCTGTCGCTGCCTGACCCGGTGCGGCAGGCGCGACCGGCCCGCCGGCTGCGCGATGCGTTTGAGCCGGTGGCGATGCATGATGTCTGGTGCCGGCAAACGAACGAGCGGACGGCGGCGCTGGGCCTTGATCGTCTCACCGGCTACGTCTGGGGACGCGCGGCGGTGCTGGGTGAGCCGGTCGCGGCGGTGGTCGTGGCGGCGTTCGGTGTCTTTGAGCCAGGGTTGATCACCGCCGCCTACGACCGGGGCCGTGGCCAGGTGGCGCGCGATACCGTGCTCGCCGCCCGCTTCGAGGCGACCGCCGCCAGTCTGCGCGAGGTGTTGGGCGACACTGATGTCATGCCGGTGGTCACCGCGTTGCGCCGGGGCGTCGAGGCGGCAGACGGGACGGGACGGCCGCTGTTCTCTGGTCTGCGTGCGCTGCCGTGGCCTGACGAACCGGCCGGGCAGCTCTGGCGCGCCTGTGACCTGCTGCGTGAGCACCGGGGCGACAGCCATATCGCCGCCTGCATCAGCGCCGGGCTGGGACCGGTGGAGATGAACATTCTCACCGAGTTGTGGCTGGGGATGCCGCTCGGTCCCTACACCGCCACCCGCGGCTGGAGCGCGGAGGTGATCGCCGCGACCACCTCCCGTCTGGAGCAGGATGGGCTGGTGGCGGCCGGCGCCTTGACCGTCGCCGGCCGGCAGTTCCGTGACACGATCGAGGAGCGCACCGACGCGATGCAGCAGCCGGTCATCGCGGCGATCGGCGCGGACCTGGAGGATGTGATCGCGCGGCTCAATTCCTGGTCGGCCCAATGCATTGAGGCGAAGGCGTTCACCGCCGACGTATTCAAGCGGGCTGCCGGCTGATGTACTCGCGAGGCGTGGACGTCGGCTCCTCAGCCGGTCGGCGGCCCCCGTTTCGCAATCATGGTGAACGGTGGGTGGTGGCGGCATGCGGTTACGCTGGCTGGCGGTAAGTCTCATCCTGGCCGGCGTCGCCCTGGCGCGGGCCGCCGCCGCCGGACCGCGAGCGCTGGCAACGACGCTCGGCGTCGAGGCTGCCATCGCCGCCGGCGCGGTCGCGTGGGGCGCACGCCGGTTCACCGCCCCCCCGGTGCGTGTGCGTGATGGCAGCGGCGCCGGCTATCACATTGATGCGCCCCGGCTGTTCCGGCTTGGCGCGGGTCATATCGGACCCGGCCGGCGGCTTGCCGGCGGCGTGCCCGTGGTCGATTACGGCGCCTTGGGCGAGCAGTTCAACCCGGCGTACGCCGCGTGGTGGGCGCTGGCGCACCTTAACCGATATATGGACGCCGGCTTGGAGGCGGACCGGGCCACGGCGCTCGCGGCCGTTCATGCGCTGGTCGCCCGTGCCGAACGGCGCGCGGGCGGCGTGGTGTGGACATACGCGTTCGACTGGCCGGTGTTCGGCGACACGTTGCGCGCGCCGTGGATCTCGGCGATGGCGCAGGGGCTGGCGATCAGCGCCCTCGTGCGCGCATTCCGCCTCACCGGTGAGTGCTCCTTGCTCCACCTTGCGCGCGCCGCCGCCACGCCCTTCGAGCAGCCGGTCGCGGCCGGCGGCGTGCGTACCATCCTCAACGGCCGCATCTATTACGAGGAGTACCCCACCCCCGGCGGCTCGCTCGTGCTCGACGGATCGCTGTTCGCCCTGCTCGGCCTGTACGATCTGTGGACCGCGACCGGCGACGCGACGGTGCGCCGCCTGTTCGGTGAGGGCGTCGAGGGCATCGCGGCCAATCTAGCGGTGTGGGATGTGCGCGGACTCTGGAGCCGCTACGGGCATGGCGGCGGGCTGAGCACGCCCGCGTATCACGCGCTCAACACCGCGCTGCTCGATGCACTCGGCCGCCTCACGCGACGCGACCCGTTGTGCGCGCTCGCCGCACGCTGGCGCCGGTCACCGGGAGGTCCCGCGCGGCGGAGTACGCTATACCTGATCTCCACGGCCGTGCTGTACTATCTCGGTCTGCGGTCAATGCTCCCATGGCGCGGCATGTCCCGCCGTGGGCACGACGGGGAGGCCGGCGCATGTGCGGACTAGCCGGGGCGCTTGATCTGGGTGGCGGTCCCGCGCCGGACGAGCTGGTCGCGACGATGACACGCGTGCTGGCGCATCGCGGCCCCGACGGCGACGGCCAGTGGAGCGACGGCCCGGTCGCGTTCGGCCACCGGCGGCTGGCGATCCTCGACCGATCGGCGGCCGGCGCGCAGCCGATGGTGAGTGATGACGGCGCCTTGTGCATCATCACCAACGGTGAGGTCTACAACTACATCGAGCTGCGCGACGAGCTACGCGGTCTCGGCCACCGGTTCGTCACCGGCACCGACACCGAGGTCATACTCCACGCGTATGCCCAGTGGGGCACGCGATGCCTGGCGCGATTCAACGGCATGTTCGCTTTCGCCCTGTGGGACGCGCCCCGGCGGCGGCTGGTCTGCGCCCGCGACCGCGTCGGCGTCAAACCGTTCTACTACGCCCGCGCCGGTCAGACCTTCTTGTTCGCCTCGGAGGCGACGTCGCTGCTGCTCACCGGTCTCGTGGATGGGCGGCCGCGTGAGTCGGCCGTTCACCGGTTCCTTGCCGCCGGCTACCACCCCGCCGGACGCGACACCTTCTTTTCCGGCATCCGCCAACTGCGACCGGGCCACCTGTTGATTGTCGAGGGCAAGCGCGTCGAGGAACAACAGTGGTGGCGGCTGCCGGAGCACACCGAGTATCTGCCGCTCTCCGAGGAGGCCGCGGCGTCCCGGTTCCGCGATCTGTTCGAGGATGCGGTGCGGCTGCGTCTGCGGAGTGACGTGCCGGTCGGCAGTTGTCTTTCCGGCGGACTTGACTCCTCGGCGATCGTCTGCACGGCGGCGGCGTTGCAGGGTGGCGATATCGAGCACCACACCTTCTCGGCCGTGTTCGATGAACCGGAGATCGCCGAGGGGCGCTACGTGCGCGAGGTGGCGCGGCACACCGGCGTCCAATCGCACACCGTCCGCCCACGCTGGGACGAGCTGGCCGCCGATCTGCCGCGGCTGGTCCGCCATCAGGAAGCGCCGTTCATCAGCACTAGCGTCTTCGCCCAGTGGAAGGTGATGGAACTGGCGCGGCGAACCGGCGTGCCGGTGCTGCTCGACGGCCAGGGCGCCGACGAACTGCTGGCCGGTTATCCGGGCTATGGTGACGACTACCTCTCCGACCTCGCCCGCGCGGGGCAGTCGACGCGGCTGCTGGCCGAGGCGCGGGCGATTGCCGGCGCTCGTGGTGACCCGCTGCCGAGAGTGCTGGCCCGCGCCGCGCTCAAGCGGGCGCCGGCGGTGTGGCGGCCCGCGCGACTGATTGACCCGGAGTTCGCCGCCTCGTTCCCACCCACCGCGGTCGAGCCGGGCGGCTACCCCGACCGGCTGACCGCGCGGCTCGCGTTCGACGTGACCTCCGGCAATTTGCCCGCGCTGTTGCACTACGAGGATCGCAACAGCATGGCCTTCTCGGTCGAGGCGCGGCTGCCGTTCCTCGACTACCGGCTGGTCGAGTTCGCGTTCGCGCTCGGTCCGCGCCACAAGCTGGGGCACGGGACGACGAAGCGCGTGCTACGTACGGCGATGCGCGGCATCGTGCCCGAGGCAGTGCGGACCCGCCGCGACAAGATCGGCTTCGCGACACCGGAGGCGGCATGGTTGACCGGGCCGGGCCGCAACTGGGTCCGCTCGATCATCTCGTCGCCCGAGTTCCAGTCACGACCGTACTTCAACGCGGGCGCGTTCACGTCTCTGCCGCTCGAGCCGGGCGCCCCGGAGGTGCGCGACTCACTCGTCTGGCGCTGCATCTCGCTGGAGCTGTGGCTGCGCGCCTTCGTGGACCGGCCGCCGGCGGCGATCGCGTGAACATCCTGCACATCAGCAACGTTGACCTCGGGCAGGAGAACGCCGCCAAGATTCATGTGCTCGAAATCGCCGGGGGACTGGCCCGCCGCGGCCACCGCGTGCGCATCGTCGTGCCCGCCCTCGGACGGCTGACCGCGGCCGGGCTGGGGTCGCTCACTGACGACGCGCCGGTCGCGGTCATCTACCTGCCGGTGGCCGGCGGCCCGCACCTCGCCGCCGAGTTCAACGCGGCGTTGCTGGCGTATCTGCCGTGGGCGGCGGCCACGTTGCGTCCGCATGTCTATTATGTGCGCGACTTCCACAATTGTCTGGCGCCGGCGCTGCTGTCACGCGCGCTTCGCACGCCGCTGGTGCTGGAGCTGAACGGCATCCGCGCGGCCGAGGCTGCCGCCGCTGGCGCACGGCTGAGCGGCGCGAGCGTGCGCGCGCAGCGTTTCCTCTATCGGTCGGCCGCCGCGTTGGTGACGGTGACCGAGCCGATCCGCGGCCATGTCGTGGACACGTTCGGGGTCGCTCCTGAGCGCGTGCGGACGGTGACGAACGGGGTGAACACGCACGAGTTCCGGCCGCTGGACCGCGACCGGATCAAGCGGGAGTTGGGGCTTGGCGGCACGCCGGTGGTCGGGTTTATCGGCCACTTCGAGGTGTGGCAGGGGATCGATGATCTTCTGCGTCTCGTCCCGCGCGTGCTGGCGGCGCGGCCGGATGCGCGGTTCGTCTTGGTCGGCGCCGGGCCGCGCGAGCGTGCGTATCGTGAGCTTTCACGCGCCCTCGGCATCGACGCCGCCGTGCGGTTCGTTGGGCCGGCGCCGGTCGAAGAGTCGCCCCGCTGGATCAATGCCTTCGACGTGGCGGTGGCGCTCAAGCGGCCGCTCGCCTCCGGCTACTCGCCGCTCAAGCTGTACGCTTATATGGCGTGCGGCCGGCCGGTGGTCGCCTCGCGCGTGCCCGGGTTCGAGGAGGTGGAGGCGCACGCGGCAGGTATCTTGGTCACGCCCGGCGATGCGGATGCGGCGGCGGCAGCGATCCTCGCGTTGCTCGCCGATCCGCTCGCCGGGGATGCGATGGGGCGCGCCGGCCGGGCGCTGGCCGTTGAGCGGCATTCCTGGCATCATGTCGTGACCGTCACCGACCACATCCTCCGACAGGCAGGAACGCCATGACGTGACAG
>JBBQJF010000071.1:0-17614 GCA_038325665.1 Dehalococcoidia bacterium
TGAACCGCACCCGCGGCCAGACCTTCGTGATCGTCACCCACGACGCCGCCATCGGCGCCCGCTGCCACCGCATCATCCACATGCGCGACGGCCAGATCGTCGGCGAGGACCGCCGCTGAGCCGCCTCCCGCCCGCGGGTTCGGAATGTGGTCAGTCCGGACACCACACAGAAGCCGCGCCATCACTGTGGAAGCAAAGTGTGCGGGGCGGCAGGCATTGGCGGGGACCCGATAGTCGTGTCGCGACGACCGGACAATTACAATCATCTGTTCGACCCGCGGTCTTCGGGCACCCCGCCGGCGGGGAATGGCACGCGCGATATCATGCTCCTCCCCGTGCGTGGTCCGGCGCCACGCGGCGCCGGCTCCGCGCCTCACACGGCCGTCAATCGACGGCAAGTGAGGGGAAGCGGCCTGCCGCCGGTCCATGACAATCCGCCGCGGGGGAGTGGCCCATGGCCGCGGGTGTCCGCTGCCGGAAAGCTGAGCGCGGCCCGCCAATGGCTGAACGCTTGGAGAAGGCGAGTACCTGACCATGAAAGAACTCTTCGGCATTCCCATGATCACGATCATGTGGGTTCTCGTCGCGTTGTTTGCCGTGTGCGTGTCATCCGTCGTGGCGATCTGGTTGTCGAACCGGATCATGTTTCGGATGGGGCTGCGGAATGTGCCGCGGCGTGGCGCGCAGACAGTGCTGGTGGTGTTGGGGTTGATGCTCTCGACGCTGATCATCACCACGGCGTTCACCACCGGCGATTCACTCGACTATTCGATCACCAAGGGCGCCTACGACCAGTTGCAGCGCACCGATCTGCTGATCGCGGCCCAAGGCAGTGATGCGGCTGGCGACGGTGCCGGGATCTACGTCGATGAGCGATTCGTGGTGGGTCTCGAAGCCGCGTTCCGCGACGATGCCGACATCGCCGGATTCGTGCCCTTCTTGAACGAGCCAGTTCCCGCGCTTAATGCTCGCACAAAGCTGTCTGAGCCGTTCGTCCGTCTCACGGGGGTTGATCTGGGGAGTCTCGACCGCTTTGGCGGGCTAACGCTTGCCGGCGGCGGCAGGGCGAACCTGAACGCGCTGGCGGAGAACGATGTGTTGGTCAGCGCGACACTGGCTGACAAGATTGATGCGCGTGAGGGCGACGTGCTGACGGTCTACGCGCGGGGCGCGCCGTGGGAATTGCGGGTGGCTGGCGTCGTGACGGACCAGTTCGCCAGCGGCGTCAATTGCTTCGGCTGCACCACCGCCGGCGGCATGACCGCCTCGCTGGCGACCGTCCAACGCATCACCGGCCATCCCGGACAAATCAACCTGATGAGCGTCTCGCTCCAAGGCGACGTACGCAGTAGTGTTGCGCGAACCGACAGCGCGACCGAGCGGCTGGAGGCCTACATCGCCAGTGATCAAGGCAAGGCCGCGCTCGGCCTTGGAGAGCTCACGATTGATGTGGAGAAGGTGAAGCAGGAGGCGGTCGAACAGGCCGAGACGTTCGGCAATCTGTTCACCACCTTCTTCCTCGTGCTCGGGCTATTCTCGATCGCGGCAGGCATTCTGCTCATCTTCATGATCTTCGTGATGCTGGCGGCCGAGCGAAAGCCGGAGATGGGCATGGCCCGCGCGATCGGCGCCAAGCGCGCCAATCTCGTGCAATCGTTCGTGTCCGAGGGCATGGCCTACAACATCATGGCCGGTGCGGTTGGCGCGGCGTTAGGCGTGGCCGCATCATACTTCCTGGTAATCGAGGGGACGCGGGCGGTGTCCGGCGATCTGCTCTCGTTCTTCGAGGGGCATGTTACCGTACGCTCGCTGGTGATCAGCTATTGCCTGGGCGTGGTGCTCACCTTCCTGACGGTTGTAATCTCCTCCCTGCGTATCAGCCAGCTCAACATCGTCGCGGCGATTCGCGGCACCGACGACTTCAAGCGGCGCGAGGGCCGGCGCAAGACCCACTGGAGGTGGGTTGCGCTCGGAGTCCCCGCCCTGATCATTCCGCCTCTCGGGCTGTGGTTCCTACTGCGTAAAGGATTCGGCCTGCCATGGGCATGGATCGTCGGCCCCACGGGGATCGCGCTCGGCGCGCTGCTGATGCTGTGGGGCAAATCGATCGAGCAGGCGTTCCCGTTCTCGCTCGGTATCTCGCTCATACCCCTGTCTGTGGCGGCGCTGGCGCGCTACTACCACGCCCCTAACCGGCTGACCTGGTCCATCGTCGGCGGGCTGCTGTCGCTTTACTGGCTGATGCCCGACAACGTGCTGGAGCGATTGTTTGGCAAATTGAATGGCAACATCGAGATGTTCGTGCTGTCCGGCATCATGATTGTCACGGGCTTCACCCTGCTGATCGTCTTCAATGCCCGGCTGCTGACTACCCTCTTCGAAGGAACGGGCAGCGGCAGTCGCTACCAGGTTCCGGCGATCCTCGCCGTGCTCACCGCGATCACGGTCGCCGTCGGCGTGGCTCTCGGCGACAGGGGGGACGGGCTGGGCCAGTTGTTCTACCTGCTGGCGGCGCTGCTGGCGATTGGGGCGATCACGTCCTGGGCGGCGGCGCGGTTCCCGCTGCTGGCGCCGGCGCTGAAGATGGGCGTCGCCTACCCGCTCGCGAGTCGCTTTCGCACCGGCATGACGATCGCGATGTTTTCCCTGATCGTCTTCTCGCTCACCGTGATGAGCGTGCTCAACGCCAACTTCAGCGCGCTTTTCTCGGGCGATGATGCGCGCGCCGGCTGGGATGTGATCGCCGACACGAACCGCAACAATCCCGTCCCCGATCTGCGCGCTGCCCTGCGTGAGGAAGGCTCGTTCGACCCGTCACCGATAGCCGATATCGCCGGTGTCAGCGTCGCGAACACGGTGCAGGATGTCCGTCAGATTGGCGCGACCGGCGACTGGAAGAAGTATCCCGTGCGGGCGGGCGACGCGGCCTTCTACGAGAAGAACGCGGCCAAACTGGACTTGCGGGCGACGGGTTACGACAGCGACGAGCAGGTGTTTGCCGCCGTCCGCGACCGGCCAAACCTTGCCATCATCGATGCGCTCGCGGTCCCGAACGGTAATTTCGGCGGCAGCGAGGACGTGTGGAAAGCAACCGGCATCAAGCTGACCGATAAGGTATTCACGCCGTTCGATGTCGAGTTTCGCGATGCGCTGACCGGCAAGAGCGGTCGGGTGACGGTCATTGGCGTGTTCTCGGCGAAGATTCAGCCAGACGTGCTGATTGGCATTTTCACCAACGAGCAGACCTTTACGCCGGTCTACGGGACGCCCGACTACCGACGGCTGTACCTCCGGCTCGCGCCAGGTGCGGACAGTGAAGCGGCGGCAAAGGGCATCAAGGCGGCGCTGGTGACCCGGGGCGTGCAGGCCGTCTCAATCGAGAAGCAGGTCGAGGACGCGATGGCCCAGGGACGCGGCTTCAATCGCATTTTCCAGGCGTTCATGGGTATGGGCCTGTTCGTCGGTATCGCCGCGTTGGGTGTGATCGCGTTCCGCGCGGTGGTCGAGCGACGGCAACAGATCGGGATGCTGCGCGCGATCGGCTACCAGCGTGGCACGGTTGCGCTGACCTTCTTGCTAGAATCGAGCTTCGTGGCGCTGATGGGCATCCTCTCGGGGGTGATCGGTGCGGCGATCCTGTCACGCAACCTGATGACCTCGGATTCGTTCACCGGCACCACCAACGCGGCCCTGCGGTTCTTTATCCCCTGGACCGAGGTGATCGTGTTCGTCGTGATCGCCTACGTCTTCTCGCTACTGATGACCTGGTGGCCCAGTCGCGGCGCATCGCGCGTTCCCATCGCCGATGCGCTGCGCTACGAGTAGGCTCAGCCGTAGATAGGGGCGCCACCGGAGAGCGAGCCGCCGGGCCGCCTCTACAATGAAGTCTTGCGTGAGAGGCGGGTGTGACACCCGTCCCTTGCCGCTTCAGCCAAATAGCGTCCGGACGTGGCTTCCCGCGCACAATCGAAGCAGTCGGCTGTAATGCGCGTCCCGCCTCCGTCTGACACTATCGACTGCTGCGCTGATGAACATGTGGACGGACGGAAGGGTCAGCACGACTGCGCGATCAGAACTCCATCGCTGCCAACACTTGCGGATCAACGCTGTGTATAACAGCATCGCCAAGGGTCATTTTCGTGGGCTCGGGCGCGATGCGGTGAGAGTGCGGCTGCATCTGGGGTACGGTCGAATAGGGGTAGCGGCCGGACCATTTAACCAGAGCGTCGCGGAATGCATTACGAGCGAAGCAGGACAACAAAGTGCTGCCATGCCAGCACAATTCGCCTGCCCTCTGCGCCAGTCTGCCAGCATGGCTACGGCAGGAAACCAATCTTGATTCTCCCCGGAGTCCTTCGGTCCTCATACGGGCCGCTATATCCGAGCAGCTTCAGGAACGCCCGGTCCATGAAGTCGAGGATGAAGAGATACTCTTCGGATGCCCTGTTCGAATCCTCCACTTCCTGATCGGCACCGGAGCGGAGGAAGAAATATCCGGTATGCACCAGATTGTTCCGCGCCTTGATGAATCGGTCCAGATCGCCCGCCGCATCCAGGCGGATGTCTTCGCAAAACCTCTCAAAAATCTCCCTGAACGATCTCCGGTTCAGATCCGAAAGCTTCTCGGCCATCCTTGCCGACACGTCCGGGGAAAATTCGTGCCCATGGACAAGCGCTGTCAGCGCGTCCTTCATGTCTTCCTTCAATCGCCGGAACTCATTCTTCGGCACCAACGTGCCCGCCACCGGATTAGTCGAGTTTCGGAGGAATGCGGACTTCAACATCTCTGCCGTGACGACCACCTTGATGCCGCGAACTTGCAGCCAGTCCTCTTCGAGTTTGGCGTCGAGGAAGCTGTCGATCAAGCCGGCGTTGAGGCCAAATGGCCGCTTCTTCGCCTGGTACACCGGGAGACATTGGCGGATGAATGCCTGGGTCTGACCCGCGTTATCGCTCGGATCGATGACGGAGAGGGGCGCGTATGGTTTGGTGATCCTGGCGCTGTGGATGCGGGAGATGACCGAGCCGTCTCGGTCGTGCCGGTTGCAGTACACCCACTCGATCTTCGTGCCGCGCGCAACGGACAGCACGTAGCAGAGGTCGTCCAGCGCGGATTCCAAGGCATCATGGCTCATCGTCGGACCAACCCGGCACTGAGTTTCGCAGGTCACATCGACGGTCCTGAGCGTTCGCACCCGCTCCATTCGCCGCTTGTAGTCTGGACATGGGCGGATGGCAACGACCTCTATCTTGTGCTCGACGGGGAGCCGAACGGTCATGACCTTCGAGCCACCGAGAGCTGGCAGGTGGGAATGATTCCTCGGCCTGAATTCGAAGTTCGTCATCCCGTACGAAAGGTAGGCAGGTTCGGCCCCTTCAACGAGGACGACCTCCACCTCTTGGAGGAGGAACGACGCGAACACGGCGGGCTCCGCTCCGCCCGGCAGTTCGGGCAGGTACGACGTCTCGGTGATCGATTCGCGAGTCGTCCGTATGGTATACCCCTCCGGCGTGCGCCCGGAGAACGAGGAAGCGTCAATGGTGAACCTCCACGCATCCGGCGGGAGCGTGCAAATCAGCAGAAGTCTGCCGTCCATGAGTTGGCCGAACTCGAACGAACAGGGGAACTCCTGCTTGTCCTTGAGGATAAGCGTGCCCCTTCCCGTGTAGCGGAAGAGGTACGGGCCGTAGAAGCTGATTCTGTCCTGGTCCATCAGGCACCCGCGCTAAGGGGGAAGGTTGCGAATCCACGGGAAGGGAATGCTATTGGCCGCAGAGTACAAATGTAACTCCCTGGTCAGGCTTCCTGCGGTGAGCAGTCAGCCGAGGCCTGTTGCGGTGGGAGGGGCGCTACGCGTACTTCCTGCCGAGTTCTTCTTCCCAACGGAGATAGTTGATCATATCAGCGGAGCCGCGGTCGGGACCGGCGGGCACCACGTCGTTCGGCGTCCGCATCACGCCCGACAGACCCTGTTCGACCGGCAATCCGGCGGCGCGCCAGGCGTCCATCCCCCCCTGCAAGGCCGATACCGAGCGGTAGCCCAACTCCTGGAGGGTTGCGACGCTCAGGCGCGCGCCAAGCCCATCGCCATCGGTCAGAACGAGCGGCGCTGAGGTATCCGGCGCGAGGGCGGCGATCTGGAGTTCCAACGATCCACGCGGAATCCATCGCGCTCCCGGCACATGACCGGCGGCGAACTCGTTGCTCGGATCGACGAACAGGACGAGGGGCGGCTGCCCTGACGCGAGCGCGTCCTGAAGATCGCGCGGAGCGATCGGACGCGCCCGTTCCTTCGCCTCGCTCAGCCCGAATGGCGGCTGTTGGGTGGCGCCGGTGGTCAGCGGCAGCCCCGCCGCCTTCCACGCGCCGACGCCGCCGGTGACGCTGTAGACATTGGGGAAGCCCATCTGCCGGTACCACGAGGCGGTGATCGTCGCGCGGACCGTGGCGTCGCATGTGAACACGATGGTCGCGTTCCGCACCGCGGCGACATCATCGGCGCGCTGCACCGCCTGACCACCCGGGAACCACCAGAAGCCGGGGATGTGCCCTTCGACGAATTCGCGCTCGGTACGAACATCGATCAGATAGATGCACTCGTGTCCGGCGCGATCCATCATCGCGCGCAGCTCGTCGATCGTGAGCGGGCGCACGCCGTCTTCTTCGGCGATGCGGGCGGCGTAGGCTTCGGCGGCGGCGCGGCCCTCGGGGGAGGGACTGGGCAGATCGAACCGATCCGCGCCGCGCTCCAACTCCAGGCCGGACAGCACCCACCCCGAGGTGCCATTGCGGAGGCTGACGACATTGGGCACGCCCATCCGTTGCAAAACGCGTGCGCCAATAATGCTGCGCGTTCGTCCGGCGCAGTTGATGACGACCGTTGCCTCGGGTTGCCGGCGGACGATTTCGGTGATGCGCAACGCCAGTTCACCGCCCGGGACGCTGCGCCCGCCGGGAATACAAAATCGCCCGTACTCCTCCGGCGTGCGGGTGTCGAGGATGACGAGCGGCTCGCCCTCCTTCACCCGGCGATCAAGCTCGATCGCGTCGATCGTGGGGACGTGGTGACGGACCTCGATCATCTCTCCGAAGTCCTTGCTCAGCACATTCATGCCCCACTCGGTCGGCAACCCGGCGGCGCTCCAGCGGTTGACGCCGCCCTCGAGCACGGCGACACGTTCGTATCCCATCCGCTCGATCGTGCGTCCCGCCAGCGTCGCCCGGCGGCCATCGTCGTCGCACACCACCACCTGGACGTTGCGGCACGGAACCAACCGCTCAAGCCGGAACTCGATCTGCCGCCGGGGCAGCGAGCTTGAACCGGCGATGTGCGCCAGGTTGTACTCCCCATGCTCCCGCACATCCAACAGCGCCAGCGTCGAACCACGATCGAGCATCTCCCGAAGCGTCACGGCCGCGATCTCACGCATAGGAGGCTCCCTTCGGTCGCCGGGTGTTGGGTGTTGGGTTTTAGGTGATGGATGCGGGAGCGCTGCCCGTCCCTCAACACCCAACACCCAACACCCAACACCCATTAGCAGTTGTCGAACTTGCCGCTCTTGAACATTTTGATTTTGCCGGAGTCGAGGTCGTACTGGCAGCGTTCGAGGCCGACGAGGTCGGCGCCGTAGACGTGGATCTCGACGGTTGGGCGGTCGCTGAAGTTGTCGAGGGCGTGGATGTCATCAATCTCGGGGATCAGGAGCGATACCTCGCCAGGGCGGACCAGCACGGCGCGGTCCTTCTCAAGGCGGGCGTACTCGGGCTGATCGCGGTCGTCGACGCGGCGGTAGCGGGTTTCCTGGATGCCGTTGCCGAGCACGCCAATCATGCCCCAGGTGTGATGGTCGTGGGGGATGACATATTCACCTGGCCCCCACACGACACTGGTGACGATCAGGTTCGGACCGCGATGAAGCAGGTAGCTACCGTGACCGCGGCGGCTACCCTTCGCCGACGGCCAGCGGAACTCCTCCGGGATCGCCTCCGGGTCACTCACCAGCCGTTCGAGCAGCGCCGAGCCGCGGTCGAAGATTTTGCCCTGGTCGGCGCCGTCCGTCACCAGCTCGCCCATGTCATGAACGAACTCATCCACCGAGTACCGTACCCGTGTCATCGGCCTGCCTCCTTATCGTGTTCCGGCGGTTGCCCGTTGGTCTCGATGCTATCACAGGAGCGACGATGCCGCCGCCGTGACCGATCTCACCCGAGCGCGGCGCGCTACTCCCGCCGTGCGAGCCACTCGCTTGCCGACCCGAGATTGGGATCGCGCGGACGCTCGCTGTAGTAGGCGATCAACGGGAAGTACTCATCCGCGAGGCGGCGCAGCTCGGCGACCGGCTCGGGGTGGAGATCGACGCGCAGATCGACCAGGGCGTACGGCGCGCGATCGACGATGTACAGGCCGGCCGAACGCTCGCCATCGGGCTGTCCACCGGCGGCCTTGCCTGCCTCGAGTGCGCGCGACAACCGTTCCCACAGGGGCTGGTCTTCGGTCGCGAGGAACGTCTCGATCATGCCGTCCGCCACGCCCTCGCCCGTGACCATGTTCGCGGCCGCGACCACATTCGCGCCGGCGCGGTGTCCCGCCCACGGGCGATTTTGCGCGCCGGTGCGTCCCGCCGACTCGCCCCGGCTGTCGAGGCAGCCGAGTTGTCGCCGTTCGGGAAAGCGGTCGTTCGCCGCGATCTCGTCCAGCACGCGCGGGGCGGCGTAACCCTGACCGAGCAGGTTCAGCCCGAGGTGACCAAGCACGGGGTTGCTGCTCGCCTGTGAGATCACCGCGCCCACGCCTGGCAGGACGTGGATACAGCGCGAGCCGACCGCCATCTCTCCCGTCGCGATCGCCACCCCCAGCATGCCCGTGCGGGCGCACCGGCCAATGATCGAAAATGTCATCAGGTCACCTCGTTCGTGCTGCATGGCGCGTGAGACGCACCAGAGAGTCATGCTGGCTCGTGGGGGCGCTACCTCTCCCCCGGGACAACCGCCTACGACAGTCTCACTTTGCGCCCCGTGCTACCCGGGGGGTCCGGCCTCGAACCGAGACGCGCGCCCCTGTCAATTTTCAGTGAGGCCCCTCGGATTCAGACGCGAGAGAGTGAGACTGTCGGAGGAGGTCGTCCCGCCCGAGAAGCACGCGACGGGCTGCCTATTGCCCGGTGAATCGTGCCTCGCGCTTCTCGGTGAAGGCACGCGGACCCTCGTGAGCGTCGTCGCTCGATGCGACGATCCGGCGCAGGCTGTCGTGCAGCCTCAGCCCATCTTCAAGCGCCATCTGCTGGCCGCGCAGCACCAGTTCTTTCGTCACGCGCACGGCCAGGGGCGCGTTGCGGCAGATGCGCTCGGCAATCGCGTTGGCGGTGGTCATCAGCTCCGCGGCCGGGACGACGCGGCTGACCAGTCCGATGCGCAGGGCATCAGCCGCGCCGATGAACTCGCCGGTGAGCAGCAGGTCCATCGCGAACGACAGCGGGATCGACTTTGCCAGTCGCAGCGCGCCGTAGCCGTGCAACAGACACCACTTCACTTCTGGTGTCCCGAACTGAGCGTGCTCGGCGGCGATGCGGATGTCGCACGCCTCGGCCAGCTCCAGCCCACCGGCGAGGCAATAGCCGTTGATCGCGGCGATCAGCGGCTTGGATATGAACAGCCCGCTGGTCGCGCCGCGCGGCCGCCACGGACTCCACGGCCCGGCGCCGCCCTCGCCCCCGGCGGCGTTGACTCGCTTGAGGTCCGCGCCCGCCGAGAACGCCTTGTCGCCCGCGCCGGTGACGATCGCCGCCCAGATGGCGTCGTCGCGCTCGACCTCAAGCAGCGCCTCGGTGATCTCGTTGCCGGTCTCCGGGTCGATTGCATTCATCGCCTCGGGCCGGTTGATCGTGATCGTTGCCACGCGCCCCTCACGGGTGAACGTGATAGCCATGGGTTCTCCTTTCGCGTCCGGCGCCGCGCTCGCGAGCGGGATGTGAGCACCCGCGCTTCCACGGCGCCGGACTCCTGCCGCACTACATGGGCGTGTTCCCAATGATGCCGCGCCGCGCCATCGACGCCAAGCGCTCGCCGTCGAAGCCCCGTAAGGCGCCGATCACCTGGTCATTGTGTTGACCGAGGTTCGGCGCCGGCAACCGCACCGGCGGGCGCACCCCATCGAGCAGATACGGTGCGGTCATAAGCGTACGCTGGCCGACCTCCGGATGGCCTGCTTGAACGAACGCCCCGCGCGCCGCGAGATGTGAATCATCGAAAAGGGTATCAATCGCGTTGACGGGGGCCGCGGCCACGCCCGCCCGGAGAAGCTGGCCGGCCGCGTCCCGCGCCGCGCACGCGCTGGTCCACGCGGTGACCGCCGCGTCAATCGCCTCGCGGGCGACGGCGCGTCCGGCGGCGGTGGCAAGGTTGGCGTCGCCTCCCAGGTCCGCCCGTCCGATCGTGTCACACAGCGACCGCCAGCCGTCATCCGATGTCACCGCGATAGCGACCCAGGCGGGATGGCCGCGCGATGGATAGACGCCGTACGGTCCGTGCTCGGGTGCGATGGCAGACGACCCCACGTTGGGGTCAGGCCGCATCTGCGCCGCGAGCACCAGCTCGCCGATCAATCGGATCGCCGCGTCGCGTTGCGCGAGGACGATGTGGCGGCCGGCGCCGGTGTCGCCTCGCTCCAGCAGACCAGCGAGCATCGCCAGCGCGCCATGGTAGCCGCCGACCGGGTCGATGTAGGCGATGCCGTGGCGCAGCGGTGGGCCGCCATCGTCATACCGGCTGAGCGACTGGATGCCGGCCATGCCCTCTAGCACTTCGCCAAAGGAGACATAATCGCGATACGGCCCGGTGGCGCCGTATCCCGGCATCGAGATCATGACCAGCCGGGGGTTGGCGGCCTGAAGTACCGGGAAGTCGAGGCCGAAATTCTCCATTACGCGCCGGCTGTAGTTTTCGACCAAGCCGTCGCTGCTCTCCACCAACCGCAGCAGCGCCTCACGGCCGTCGGCGCTGCTCAGGTCGAGCGTGATGCCGAGCTTGTTGCGATTGAGCGAGTGGAAGCTGCCGCCGGCGTTGTACGCCGATTCCCGCGGACGCCCGTCAGCGGACGCCCCCCACCGCACCATGTCCACGCGCTGGAGCGCCTCGACCTTGATTACCTCCGCGCCCAGGTCGGCGAGCAGGTGTGTCGCGAACGGCCCCGCCCACACCATCGTCAAATCGAGGATGCGCACTCCTGACAGGGGCAGGGCGGCGCGGGTGATGGGTGTAGGGTGTTGGGTATCGGGATGGGACGCGACGTTGGGCGACGCTGATGGTGGGGTGGTGGGGTGCGCGTCGCCCCCAACACCCACCATCCAATCCCCATCACCCGCGCCCAGCAATGGCGCGGGTCGCACCTGCCAGAAGCCCTCCGCATCGACCGGCGCGCCGGGGTAGAGCAGCCGGCCGGCGACGGGGTGGTCGATTGGGGTGAAGAAGCCACGGGCAGCGCAGTGTGGATCGGTCAACACCTCGTTGGGAGTGAGGACCATGCCGGCGGGCAGGCGGTACTCCTGCATGGTCGTGAAGGCGTCGTGGCGGGTGCGGTCGCTGAGCCAGCCTTGAATGACGGCCGCCACCTCGGCGGGTTGCTGGACGGCCGTGCCCCACGGAACCTTCTCGATCAGGTCGAGCCGGTCGAGCAGCGCGCACAGGGTCTCCCACTGGCGGGATGTCTCAATCGCGATGGCGACATGACCGTCGCGGCAGGCGTAGGCGTCGGTCAGTGGACCATACGTCGCCGAGCGGTTGCCCATCCGGCTCCGCGCGACGCCCGTGTAGGAGTACATCATTACCGGTCCAAAGATCAGGGCGAGCATCGACTCGACCGCCGCGGTGTCAATCACTCGGCCGTGCTGGCCCCGCCGGACAGCGAGAAGCGCACCGAGCGTCGCAACTGCTGCCGCCAGTCCGGCGATGTGCGCGGCCTGCTCACCGGGGAGCTGCAGCGGCGCGCGGTCGGGCAGCCCGTGCAGATCCATGAAGCCGCTCAGCGCCTGGACCGTCAGCTCATCCGCGGGCGCATCCGCCAGCGGCCCGCTGCGTCCAAACGGCGTGACGTGCGTGAGCACGAGCGCGGGGTTGGCGGCGGCGAGTGTTGCCAGATCAAGGCCGAGCGCGCGCTCCGCCGCTGGCGTGAGGTCCGATACGAGACAGTGGGCGCGCGAGGTCGCGTTTGAGAGTAGGGCGCGGCCCTCGGGGCCGTCCAGGGCGGCGACCATGCTTCGCTTACCGGTGTTGCGAAAGAGAAAGGCGGCGCCGCGTTCGGGGTGAGGCACACCGCCGGGGAATGGGCCGCTGAAGCGCGCGGGGTCGCCGCCCGGCGGCTCGATTTTGAGCACATCAGCGCCGAGTTCGGCCAGCGCCTTGGTGCAGAGCGGTCCCGCGGCGCCTCGCGTGATATCGACCACCCGTACGCCCGTGAGTGGCGCCATATATCCCCCACGTCTCCGAGAGCGACTGATACGACTCCCGCGACCGGCGTGCCGTCGCCGCTGCCGGAGCATCCGCCCGCCGGATCGCGCGTCATATCCAAGGGGGACGGTAGACGCGGAAAGTCGTCGCGTCAATCCAGTCGCGGCGGATAGCCCAGAGGAGCCATTGACGACGGCGCCACCCCCATCGAAGCTGGTGGCATACGTGACATAGCAGGTAATACTCGCGGCGGGTGGGTGCACGGGTGAGACGGACAACCGAGTCTTCAGCATGGCCCCGTCCGCGTCGCATCACCGTAAAGCGGTTCGCCCGTCACGCGGAAGCGCGGGTGATGACGATTTAGTCATTCGATAAGGGGGCACATCATGGTAGCGACGCCAGAGATCGAAGTGCGGCATCTGCCCGCTCAGACCATCGCCTATCGCGCCTATCGCGGCACACTCGCCTCGATCGAGAGCGAAACCACGGCGATCCGGAGTTGGGCCGCCACGATGGGCTATCAGCCGCGAGGACCGCTCGCCCTGGAGATCGAGGGCGATCCGAGTGGGGATGCGTCGTCGGAGTATGACATTGAAATCCATCTGCCGCTCTCCGATGACGCGACCGCCGCGCCCAGCGATCAGTTCCAAATCAAGCGCTTCGAGCCGACCGATGCGGCCGTGATGACGCTGCACGGCCCGTTCCAACTCGCCCATCTCAGCGAACCGCTTGATCAGATGCGGTCGTGGTTGCGCGCTCGAAGCGCCGAACCGACGACGGTCGTGCGCTGGGTCGAGGTTACCGATCCAACAAAAGTATCGCCCGACGAGCAGGTGACGGAAGTACAGCACTTGCTGCGACGTGGGTCGCTGCCGATCACATCCTTGCCGGGTGGTAAGGACACCATGTCGACCACCAGCGATGGGCCGGCGCGGCCGGCAGCAGACGCCCGCGCGGCAAGTGGTGCGCCGGCAAACAGCTACGCCGCGCCCGATCCGCGGGAGGAACCGTCCTTGCCAACCCGGTCGCGCGAGACCGCCTCACCGACCGGCGTGCCCTCTGGTATGGTGACGCCGCCGGAGACGCGACAGATGATGCCCGACTCCCGCGCGCAATCTAACGGTTCATCCACCGCCGCGGCCTCGACCAGGGAGCACCGGTCAGCAAATGCCACGGTCGCGCCAGAGACGCGCCGGATGACCGAAGCGTGGGACACCGACCGGTCAAATAGTAGCGCGAGTTTCCCGGCGTTCCGGCCCCAGGATAACCCAGACGGTGAGAGGGGGGGCGGGTGGACCGGGTCCGGATGGGTACGCGGTGGATTGGCCGCCGGCCTGCTGACCGCGACGGCGGTGGGGCTGTGGCTGTACCGACGATCGCGGTCGCGACGCCCCGGTTGGCGCGACCCGGAACGCTGGCGCGAGGTCGCCGCCGAACAGCCGGCGCGGTTGCGCCAGGTCGTGAGCGAACAGCCAGCGCGCCTGCTCCACGCCTTGCACGATGTGCGGTAGCTCACGCGGCGTCCGCGCTGTCCGGATGGTTGTCCCACGAAGGAGCACGATCGGTAAGGAGACGTCCGACCAGAGTCTTGTTTATCCCGCGGACGCGGGCGACCCCCCGGGTCACCCTATCAGAGGAACCCGGGTCATGCCCTGGTAGGGGCGACCCGGTGAGCGCGCCGGTCACGTCCCGCGCTCGTGCGGACCCATCCGCTCAGAACTGAACAGGTCCTCCGATCATGCACCAGGGAGCGGCCGGTCAGTGCCGAGCGACCAGCTCGCCCTTCGCGCGGGGCATACGCGTGGTCCACTACTGTTGTGTCGGCGTATCTACCGGGTGTTACGGTGGCGCTCATGGGCGTCCTAGATCATCGGTGCGTACGCGCGCGGTGACGGTGACGCCCTTCTCGGTGACGTGGACGCTAGTAATGGTGGCCGGCAGGCCACCGACCGCGGCGCTGACACGCGCGTTGAGCGGTTCCTCGGCTAACCTCTCCAAGTTGCCAGGTATCGGCACCGCGCCGAAGCGTGAGTCGAACCGAGCGCTGATCACGCGCACGCGGAGACGCCCGTTATCCACGTATGGCTCCATATCGACTGAACCACTGACCTGCCGGCCCAATACCGCGAGACTGCCGCGCATCACGATCCGGCCGTCTCGGGTGTCTGCTTGTACATCTTGAAGCGGCACACCGGCCTCACCGCGCTCGATCGACTGCCGTATCAGCGCCGTGAGCAGACCGGCGCTCAGCGTGACGGTCACATCGGGCGTGGTATCCGCCGCGTTCGGTGGCCGGATCGCCGGGTCCGCGGTACGCGGGCGAGCGAGGGCGACTGCCAGTGCAACGCCGGCAATGACACCTCCGGCGAGCGCGGCGGCGCACCACCAGAACGCCTGGCGCCGCTCCATGAGGCGGCGCGGCGGGTGCTCCAGCCTCGCGGCGGCTCCGTCAGCAGGCAACGCGGGGGGCGGGTGTCGCCGGGGGCGAGGTTCGATGGGCATCGGTCGGCGCTCCGTTGAAGATGGGTGTTGGGTGGTGGCGCCGCCGCCACCCTTCACGGGCCGGTGGCGCCCCGACGGGGCATGAGTGACCCCATGAAAAGCCTAGCCCCAACCGCTTCCTCACTCGGCACGAGAGTGCGCGCCTCATACGACAGTCGCGGTTTGCGCGCGCCACCGACGGCCGGCCGGCCAAACGCGGGCGAGATGATGAAGTCATCCGACGCCCGCGCGTCGCGTGGGACTACTGTCGCACACCAAAAGCAGGGCATGGCGGCGGCGATTTCTACCCCTTCGACGTGACGACGAAATACGCTGATCAGACCATGCGCCTCGGCGGGGTCCGTGTGATGCTCACTATGACGCGTGAAGCGCGTGAAGGTTGATCGCCCGCGTATGACAGCATCCCGCATCTTCTACAAGGAGAGATTCCATGGCTGGAAACCTGCCCCGACTGGCATTACTCGCGATTCCGCTCGTGCTTGGCATGGCAATTGTATCGGCGTGCAGCGAGTCCGATACGGAGGACGCGAAAGACACCGTTCAAGGCGCATCCCAGGATATCCAGAAGCAGACCAAGGATGCGTGGGCGGGTCTCCGCACCGATAGTGATCGTTTGGTCGATCAGGTGCAGACGCGCAACGACCCCGAGGCGAAGAAGAAGCTCCTCGACAACTGCCGCGACTCGGTCGAGAAGATGCGCAAGGCCAAGTCAACCTCCGCTGATCGCGTGAATCAGTTGTGCGACCAGATTCGCGATGCCGACGTGAACAATGCCGATGCCTGGAACAACGTCAAGTCACGGATGACTGAACTGAATCGCGAGATCGGATCGTAACAGATAAGCACGCACGCGGCACGTCAGTCATACGAAACCAATGCCGGGGGAACCGTCCGCTTGTGAGTGGCGGTCTTGTTGACTGCCTCAGCGGAGGGGTGCCCGTCCTGCTGGGTTAGGAGTGATCGATAAGGCGGCCGGTCCTTGCCCTGACAACCGAGCAGTCGGTGTGATGGCGCCGTAACTGCTTCGCGGGTGATGGTACAGCGTATGGACCGGCAGCCGGATCCGACCCATTGCGCCGCTGCTGGCGTGAAGGATTGAGCGTGGGGCCGGCTGATCACTCGACCAGCCGGCCTCGCCCTCGTTTGCCCGTCGTCACGACATCGGCGCGGGATGCACGATCTGCCGCCGCGTCGATGTACGCGGTCAGCCATCCGGATCACGCGGATACCCGCATCTTGGTCACGATCTGCACGCCCCATGTATCGCCGTGGCCGGTCCCAATCAAGCGTGAACGAATCACTATGGCGGAGTATGTTCAGGTGGTCCCATGGATGAAATGCTGAGAGGAGGAACCGGTGAGGGAGTAACACATGACACGAGACAATTTCGGCGAATACAACATCGTGGCGACATTCGCCGGTATGGAAGACGCACGGGCGGCGATCACCGCACTGGAGCGGGGCGGCATTGATGGGGTCAACGTCTCGCTGCTCGGTCGGACCCGCGATGAGGCCGAGACGGCCGTCGATGAGCGCGAGCGCGATGGCGGCGCCGTGAGCGATGTTTCTAAGTCCGCTGCCAAGGGAACGGCGGCGGGTGGTGGCGTGGGTGCTGTCGCGGGGCTGCTGGGCGGGCTGGCCGCCTTCGGCATTCCGGGGGTTGGTCCGTTCGTGGGCAGTGCCATCTGGGCGGCGACCCTCGGCGGGGCCGGTCTCGGCGCCGCGGTCGGTGGGATGGTTGGAGGCGTGTCGGCGACCAATCAGAGTGAGTCATGGGAAGCCACCTATCAGCAGTCAGTGGCGTCCGGGCGGGTATTGGTCGGTGTGCATTCCGATCAGCGGTCGGATATCGACAAGGCACGCGACATCCTCACGGGCCTCAACCCCGCCGCCATGGATGAGTTCGACGCCAACCGACGACCAATTTCGGCGGCGTAAACCACGATCGCACGAACTGGCCAATCCCAGGCGGCCATCGCCACGGTAATGACAGGCAGGACAGCGTGACCCGACAGCCGCCATGCGATTGACGGGCCAGAAGCCGCGCCTCCCGTTTCGCGGCGCTCACCCGCGGATGCACGATAGGAAACGGGAGGCGCGGCTTCCGGCATCCGGTAAGCGACCCGCCCGGTCGCCGTGACATTCGCGATCGCGGGGCGATGGGCGCACATAACGAGCGAGGCGGCTGCCAGATGGACAGCCGCCTCGCCGTTGTGCTCTGCAGATGTGACTATCGGCGACGCCGCCCCGGCGTAGCGCTCGTCTCCATGCCAAGAGCGTGCGCGTCAATGATGCGCTGATTACGAATGTGCGACTTGAAGGCAATGTCCGCCATGTCGCCGACGAACGGCACCAGACCGAGCGCCAAGTCCACGCCGACGTTACGGACCATGCGTCCTATTGCCGGCGCGGGCACGCCAAGCTGTTTCGCCACCCATAGCTGGTACAGAGACGCGCCCGCCGACACGACATCGCCGACACCAGGGATCAGACCGATGATGGAATCAGCGCCGAGCCGTACCGGACCCACACCCCATTGGGTGTCCATGAATCGAGAGAGTCGTCGTGCCCCCTTGAGATACCGTGCTTGACTGGCCGTGAGCGGAACCGCCGGCGCCGCGAGCGCGTTGCGCCCTGATTGCCAGCGTGGTTTGACTGTCTGCATGACAT
>JBBQJF010000072.1:0-17475 GCA_038325665.1 Dehalococcoidia bacterium
TCTAGCCGGTTCGGATAGGTTACGACGGCTTTGATGAGAAACCGGTCGAGCTGAGCCTCGGGCAGTGGGTAGGTGCCCTCTTGTTCGATTGGGTTTTGGGTCGCGAGCACCATAAACGGTTCGTCGAGCGGGTGGGTGACGCCGCCGATGCTGCACTGACGTTCCTGCATCGCTTCGAGTAGGGCCGATTGGACCTTCGCCGGGGCGCGGTTGATCTCGTCAGCGAGGAGAATGTTCGAGAAGATCGGGCCGAGCTGGACGCTAAACTCGCCCGTGTGCTGGTTGTAGATGCGCGTGCCGATGATGTCTGCCGGCAACAGGTCGGGCGTGAATTGGATCCGTACGAACTTCACGTCGAGCGCGTCCGCGAGCGTGCGTACCGAGAGGGTTTTGGCAAGACCAGGCACCCCCTCGATCAGGATGTGCCCATTGCACAGGATGGTGATCAACAGTCGATTGACCAGATACTCCTGCCCGACGATCACACGCCCGACCTCGGCGCGCACCTCGTCGATCATGCGCGCCAGTCCGCCGTCTGCCTCGTCGCTGCCCGCCTCCCGTGCCACGTTCGACGCTCCTCGGAAATTCGCACCCGCTTCGGCTCGGCTCGTGTTCCGAGCTGATGGAGCGCGTGTTTATGCCGTCGCGGAGGGCGCATCCCACGACCGATTGCAAGGTTCGAGGAGTCGCCCGCTCGCGCGTGACCTGACAGGCACAGGGTGATCCGCGTCACCGCCGCCCGCGCCCACGACTGGCGGATCAACACGCGACAAAAACGGGGAGGTTCGGCGGTGCCGCACCATCCCCGTGATTCGAGTGTATCTCACGCTTGGGCGCGCCGCAACGAAGTTGCGCCCGTGACGCATCGCCCCGCCCGTGCAACCGATTAGATACCGAGCCACGTACCCTGGCGCTGGAGCCGGCGGAAGAACGCCTCGTAGAGTTCGTGCGGCGCTTCGCGCCCAACGCGCGCCAGGAGGACATTCGCTTCACCGGCGGCAACCTCGGGATCATCGGTCGGATAAACCTCGAAGCCGGCCGTCGCGAACAGGTGCACGAGACGTTCGCGATACGTCCAGGCGTCGATTTTGGCGGTTTCGAGATCCCAGTGCCACATCACGCCGACCGCCAGCACGATCAGCCGTTCGACCGCCGGTGAATCGAACGCGAAACCCAGCAGCGCTTCCGCCAAGCCTTCACCGCGCCAGTCCGGCGCGACCTCTATCGCCGCTTCGTATAGCCCATCGACGCCACTCCATCGACCGTCTGCCGGCGCCAACGTCAGCTCGGCGACAATTGTCCCGCTCGGGGTGTGCGCGACCACGAGGTTATTCTCGGGCCGCGCGGCAATCGTGCGGAACAAAAGTGCCTCGCGCTCCGGGCTGCGCGAGAAGGCGTGCATCCCCTCTTCCACGCGCATGCGCCGCACCAACGACGCGGGACAGCGGTCACGCAGCAACAATTCGCCGTGGGTGGAACTGAAGCGGTGGATTCGACCCGGCGCGGTCCACGGCAGCGTCGATGCGTGGATTGGCCCGGATGGGCGGTACGCCTGGCGTAGTTGAGGAGAGAGCGCTAATGCGCGCACGCGCGTCACCGTCTCCGCGTTCTCGCCCTCGATCGCTGCTCGGCGGGGGATATCCGCGACGATCGTGGGGTCGTCGATGAAGGTGCGCGGCATCGGCGCGGCGGTGGCAAAGGGTTCCCACCGTTCGACCCATCGATCCGGCAATCGTTCCGGCGCCGGCCGCCCCACCATCTCGGCCCATACCAATGCCCAGACGCGGGGCACGACCCGCACGGGATCGTACCCACCTCCGCCAGTGGCCACCCACCGCCCACCACAGTGGCGGTGCGCGAGTTGATGCGTGAGGCGGACGGCCTCGGCATAGGCGCGAGTCGTCAATCGAACGTGCGCCTGCCCGTCCCACGCGTGACCATCGCAGCCGAACTGGCTGACGATCAGATCGGGCGTGAACTGTTCGGCCAGCGGCGGCGCCACCGCCTCGATCGCGGCCAGCCATGAGTCATCCTGGGTGAAGGGTGCGAGCGGCACATTCACGCTATACCCCGTGCCGGCGCCATTGCCGAGTTCGAGCACGGTCCCGGTGCCGGGGAAAAGGTACTTGCCCGTTTCGTGGAATGACACGGTGAGCACCCGTGGGTCGTCATAGAATGCGGTCTGGACGCCATCGCCGTGATGCACATCGAAGTCGAGGTACAGCACCTTTGCCTCGTGCTCCTGGACCGCGGCGGCGATCCCGACCGCGAGGTCGTTGTAGACGCAAAACCCCGAGGCCCGGTCACGATGGGCGTGATGCAGCCCGCCGCCGGGGTTGAAGGCGTGGATGGTCTCGCCGCGCATCACCGCCCGAACCGCCGCCAGCGTCCCGCCCGTGATCAACGCCGCCGCATCATGCATCCCGCGGAACGCGGGCGTGTCTCCCTCACCGAGGCCGGCCGCATCCGCCCGCGCCCGGTCGGGCGTGCCGTTACTTAGCGCCCTCACCGTGTCGATGTAGGAGCGCGCGTGCGCGAGCATCAACTCGTCATCCGTCGCCGGGGGAGGTTCCACGACCATGATATCGTCACCCTGGAGATACCCCAGCTCGTCCAATAGCTCGACAAGGGCGCGACCGCGCTCGGGGCGCATGGGGTGATCGGCGCCAAAATCGTAGTTCAGGTAACCGGGCGCGTACATGAACCGCGCGGAGCCGCCGCTCATGGTCGCACCTCCGCGATGCCGGCGTCCGGCGCGATCACATCAAGCCCATGCGCGCGGAGGGCCGTCACCAGCCGCGCGCCTTGAATCGTGGTGAATCGCACGATCAGGCGCTGCTCACCACTCGCCTCGATCCGCTCGGCGAGCAGGCCCGAGATAACGGCGTGTTCATGACGCGCCACGTCCGCGACGGCGGTCAGGGTCTTTGGCATGTCCGCCACGCGCAGTTCGATGCGGGTGCTCGGATCGAGCGCGCCGATGGCGCGCATGAAGGCGTGGAAGATGTCGGTAGTGGTGATGATGCCGATCATCCGGCCATCGTCCAGCACCGGTAAGCACCCGATCTTGTGTTCGTACAACAGCCGCGCTGCTTCTTCCAATGGGTCATCGGGACCAATGGTAATCAGCTTGCCATGCATGATTGACGCCACGGTGCGTCGATTGAACGTCTCGGCCTGGTCGGAGTCGACTCTCCCCGCCGGCCAGATATCCCGCTCGGTGACCATTCCCACCAAACGCTGTCCGTCGAGCACGGGTAGATGTCGGAACCGACGGCGACGCATGATGTCTTGCGCTTCGGTCAGAGTTGTCCCGGGGCTGATGGTGATGACGTTTCGTGTCATTCCGGTGGCGACTTGCACGACGTATCCCTCCGTGGCGATCGCGCCCTACCTTCTAGTCTGCGCTGCTCGCGCGTTCGGCGCATACCCCGCGCGGGATTGGTTCGCGCCCGTCGCGGGTCTCGACCCGCGAGGAACGGGTTCGAGCCGCCGGCGAGCATCTCCCGCGATAGCACCCGTTATGCTTGCGTGGGCATATCGCCACAGTCTAGCATCAAGACATCAACTATCGTCGTGGAGAGTTTGCCCATGCGTGCTTCCCGTCTGCTCGCGCTTTCGATACTCGTGCTGATTCTCGCGGCCTGTGGAGGCAACTCTCCCGTGGGCGGCGATGCGACAAGCGCGTCCACGAGCGGCCAGGGGGCCACGCCGGACGCGTCCAAGCCTGCCAACTCCCGGCTGATCCTCGCGACGACCACGAGTACGGTTGACAGCGGCCTTCTCGACGAGTTGCTGCCGGTGTTTGAACGCCAAACCGGCTATAAGGTCGTTCCGCTGTCGCTTGGCTCAGGGCAGGCGCTGGCAACGGCGGAGCGGGGTGAAGCCGATGTGCTGCTCGTCCACTCGCCCGACGCCGAGGCGGCCTTTATGGCGGCCGGACACGGGGTGGACCGCCGGTTGGTGATGCACAACGATTTCGTGCTGGTGGGACCGGAGAACGATCCGGCCGCGATCAAGGATGTGAAACGCGCCGGCGAGGCGTTGACGCGGATCAGTCGCGCCGCGGCGCCGTTCGTCTCCCGTGGAGACAATTCCGGAACGCACGCGCTCGAGATGAAGCTGTGGAAAGCGGTCGCGATCGAACCCAAGGGCCAACGCTGGTATCTCGAGGCCGGCGGCGGTATGGGCCAAACGCTCCAGATCGCGAACGAACGGCGCGGCTACACGATTTCCGATCGGGCGACCTTTCTCGCGCAGCGACGCAATCTCCAGATGTCGGTGCTGGTGCAAGGCGATCCGACGCTGCTTAACATCTACCACGTCATCCGCGTCAATATCGCCAAGAGCGATAAGATTAACGCCGGCGGCGCAAAGGCGTTCGCCGACTTCATGGTCGGCCCGGAGGCGCAGCGTCGCATCGGCGAGTTTGGCAAGGCCACCGCCGGCGAGCCGCTGTTTACGCCGGATGCCGGCAAGGATGCCGCGAGTCTGGGATCGTGACACCACCGCTGATGGACCTCACGAACGCGCTCGGCGCTGGCCCCGGTGACGTGGTCGCGTTCGTCGGCGGCGGGGGCAAGACCTCCGCCCTGTACCGGCTCGGGTACGAATTGGCGCGACGCGACATCCCGGTCGTGCTCGGCGGGACGACACGCTTCACTCCGCCGGAGTCGGGCGCCGCCCCGAACCTCATCCTCATCGATCCCTCGGACCGACCCGACGCGCTGCCCGCCGCCGGCCCGTGGCCCCTGACGGTTGCTACCGGCCACGGCAACAAGGGGCGGCTGCTACCGGTGACGCCTGAATGGGTGGACGCGCTGCACCGGCTGTGCCCAGACTGGGCGCTGGTGGTCGAGGCCGACGGCTCGGCGATGCGCCCCTTCAAGGCGCCGGATGCCCATGAACCGGTGATCCCCGCGAGTACGACCATCGTCGTGGTGGTCGTCGGCATTGATGTGGCCGGCCGAGCGCTCGATGATACCCATGTGCACCGTCACCAACTCGCTGGCATGCTCGCGGGCGCGCGGGAGGGGACGCTGGTGGACGAGGACCTGATCGCCGCCGTCCTCACCCACGCCGGTGGCGGACGTAAGGGCACGCCGAGCGGCGCCCGCTGGATCCCGCTGATTAACAAGGCCGACACACCGGCCCGGCTGGCACGGGCCGAGGCGCTGGCCCAACGGTTGCAGCCGAGCGCCGATCGCGTCATCATAAGCGCGCTGCGCTCCGATCCTCCCGTGGTGCGATGGCTGCCGGGGGGATCAGGCTGATGATGGACCTCGGCTAGTCGTGGACGCATGCGCGGGGAGGCGATACATGGACATCGGCATCGGACTCGACCATAGCCTGCGTCTCGGCTTTCCCGAGCAGCGGACGCTGATCCACGAGGCGGTCGAGCTGGGTTACACCAGCGCGTGGACACCAGCGGCGGCAGTTTCCCGAGATGCGTTTCATATCTGCGCGCAGTGGTCAGCAGCCGCTGGACCGCCGGGTGGCGGATTCACGACTGGTATCTCGGTCGTGCCGGCGCCGATGTGGACCGCCCCCACGCTCGCGATGCAGGCGGGCACCGTCGGCGAACTGACCGGCGGACGCTTTATTCTCGGGATTGGCAGCGGCAGCATCGACAATCCCGCCGTGCGCGCGAGCTTCGGATTGACCGGCTACCCCGTTATCTCCGGTATGCGCGACTATCTGATCACGTTGCGCGGTCTACTCGCGGGCGAGGCCGTCGATCATGACGGAAAGGCCGTGACCCTGCACGGTGTGCAACTTGGCTTCCGGCCACCGCGCGTCCCCGTGTATCTGGCCGCGCTCGGCCCGCAAATGTTGCGACTGGCGGGCGAAGCCTCGGACGGCGCGCTGCTCAACTGGTGCGCGCCGGAGCAGATCGCGTGGAGCCGCGAGCGGGTGGCCGAGGGCGCGCGCCGCGCCGGACGCGATCCCGGTGAGGTACAGATCGTCGAGTACATCCGTATCTGTGTTGACGAGGACGAGGATGTCGCTCGGCGGGCCCTGGCGCGGGCGACGATTGGCTATGCCACGGCTCGCCCCGGCGTATCTAAAGATCGTGGCTATCGCGGACATTTCGCGCGCATGGGCTTCGACGACGCGCTGACGGAACTCGAAGCGCGCCGCGACCGGGGTGCGTCCGAGGATGAGTTGGTCGAGGCGTTTCCGACCGACTTGTTATTGCGTGCCGGCTACTTTGGCAAGCCGGCCGGCGCGGCGTCCGCCTTCGATGCGCTCGCGCGGGGGCTGGATGTCGCGATCGTTCGGGTTGTGCCCGCCCGCTCCGGCATCGATGCGGTGCGCGCGGTCATGCAGGCGTGCCGGCCAGCGTTGGTGACGGCCGGCTAAGCGTGCCCGCATCGCGGATGAGGGGATGCCGGAGCCGGCCGCTGTCGCCGGCGGACCGGCCCGACTAGAGCGGGACAGCGGCAATGGGCCGCGCGCCATATGCCGGGTCGGGCTGCCATGCCGCTCGCTCTCGACCGCCGGACAGCATACGACCGGTATGTCAATGCGCGTGGCCGCTCATGCCCGCGGAGTCACGGCAGCGCGCTCGGCCGCCAGAGCTGCCGGCGTGAGCGCCGCGTGAATGACGCGGTGGACGGGTGTTGGCACGCCGGCGGCGCGACCGAGACGCACGACCGCGCCCGGCAGGGCGTCGAGCTCGATTCGCCGGCCGGCCTCGTGATCACGCTGCATCGAGCTGCGCATTGCCGGTGGCAGTCCGGCGAGCATCGCCATCGACGCCGCGACCGCCGCCTCGCCCCCGAGTTGAACGCCCTGGGTGGCGGCGACAGCCGCGACCTCCGCTACCGCATCACGCAGCAGCGTCCGCGTCTCCTCGTGCGCGAGCAAGTCGCCGATCGACGCGCGGGTGACGCTCGTGACGGCGGCGACAGGGCAGAGGAACAGGAACTTCTCCCACACGATCCGGCGGGCGTCGTCGCCCAGCGTCGCCTCGATACCCGCGCCTGTCAGGTCGGCGAGAATCGCACGCTCGCGGTCGCCCGCGACGCCAGACCAGGCGCCGAATGCCAGCCGCGCGAAGGGTGACATGTGGGCGATCACTCCCGGCTCCGGGACCGTGGCTTCGATGCGGGTGGCGGCGCCGAGCACACGCGCGGCCCCGTGGAGGGCGGCGAGGCGATCCTCGTTTTCCACGCCGTTCTGCACGCACAGGATCGCTGTCCGCTTACCCAGGACCGGGGCGATCGCCGCGGCCGCCTGCTCCGTGTCGTAGCTCTTGACCGCGAACAGCACGACATCGACCGGACCAGCGGTCGCCGGGTCGTTCGTGGCGACGACCGGTAGGGTGAAGTCGCCAGCGGTCGAGCGCACCTGCAGCCCATGCGCGTTCAGAGCGGCGAGATGCGCCCCGCGCGCCACGAAGGTCACGTCGAGGCCGGCCCGCGCCAGCCGGCCGCCGAAGTAGCCGCCGGTCGCCCCGGCGCCCATCACCAGCCACCGCATGTCTCCACCCTCCGTCGTGCTCGCCCCACGGTACACGACCACGGCGCCGCGGGTGAGCGTCGAACGGCACGGATCGGATCGGGGCGATCGCGCGGGTCAGTAGCGGACGGTATGCGAGCGCGGTCCAGCGCGGATGTGCCCCGCTCGCCCGCGCCGTCTGCCGGCGGGCGGAGAGGATGCGATGGCTCGATGGACCGGGGATGACCAAGGCAAGTTATTCGCCGTGCGATTCGGGCCGCGCGCCGCACCCACCACGATCCACGACCACACTCCCGGGTTGTCCGAACTCGATCAGGGCCTTCCGGACGCCGGCACACGTACCGGATGCGCCACTAAGGGGTGGCGCGGGATACACTTGCCGTCGGCCGGCCGAGGCCGGCTGGCCCGGTGGTGCGGCGCACGACTTCCTGTCCTCGGCCGGCGCCGTGAAGCAGGTGTCGACCGGCGCGCGTGCGCGCCGACGCGGGTACGCTTTCGAGCGGGAGGCGAACATTGCGAGCGATGGTGCTTCGCGGTACTGAGGTATCGGTCGAGGAAGTGGAGCGACCCACCCCGGGGCCGGGGCAGGTGCTGGCCCGTGTGCGGGCGTGCGGCGTCTGCGGCAGCGACCTACACTTCGCGCGGTTTTCGGAGCAGTTGGTCCGCGCGTCGAGCACGTACGACCCGGCCGGCTGGGCGAGCATGGACCTCGGTCGGGGCGTGGTCATGGGCCACGAATTCGTCGCCGAGGTGGTCGAGTCGGGTCCTGGTGTCGAGGGCTGGGCGGTAGGCACGCGTGTGACGAGTGTCCCGGTGCTGCCGCTGCCCGAGGCTCCTCGCGGGGTGCAGAGTATCGGCTACAGCACGCGGTACCCCGGGGCCTACGGCGAATATGTGGTGATGAGCGCGTCTCTATTGCTGCGCGTGGCCGATCACGTCCCCGACGCTGTGGCGGCGACGACCGAGCCGTGCGCCGTCGGCCTGCACGCGGTGCGTGAGGCGCGGATCCAGGCGGGCGAACATGCGCTGGTGATGGGCGCCGGGCCAATCGGCCTCATGACACTGTTGTGGCTCAAGCATGAGGGCATTGCCCATGTCACCGTGAGCGAGCTCGCGGGGCCGCGACGCGATCTGGCGACCCGCCTCGGCGCCGATCTGGTGCTCGACCCGGCCACGGACGATGTCGCGGCGCGGATCGCGGAGGCGGGGGGCGGGCCGCCGCCATTGGTGTTCGAGTGTATCGGCGTGGAGGGCACGCTTGCTCACGCAATGGCGCTGGTGGCGCGGCGGGGGCGAGTCGTGGTGGTCGGTGTCTGCATGACCGAGGATCGGATTACCCCGATCACCGGTATCAACAAACAGCTCACGATGCAATTCGTGCTCGCCTACACGCCGGCTGAGTATGCCGAGGCGCTGGCCGCGATCACCGACGGCAAGGTCGATACCGCGCCCTTGGTCACGCGCACCGTCACCCTCGACGAACTGCCGGCCGCCTTCCGCGCCCTCAGTGACCCGAAGGACTGCAAGGTCGTGCTCCAGTTCCCGCCTCGTTGACGAGGCCCGCGGCCCGGACCTTCTGGGGGCGGTAACGGATGAGAGATGCGGTGGTGTCCCCGTCCCTGCACCGGTGGGACCCGCGCGTTAGGTTTTCCAAAGGAGTCGCTCATGTCCCTTCGGGACGCCACCACGGTCAAAAGGTGGGGTCGTGCCCCCGTCCCCCAACAGCCAAGATCCAACACCCACCACCCATTCTCAAGGGAGGAATCGCCATGCCCGAGGCATTGATCAATGGCATCAACATCAACTTCGAGGATCACGGGAGCGGCTATCCTGTTCTGCTCAGCCACGGCTACTCGTCGAGCAGCGTGATGTGGAAGGGCCAAATCGCGCCGCTGACCGACCGCTACCGGCTGATCACATGGGACATGCGCGGTCATGGGCAGACCGATAGCCCGCCGGCGCACGAGGACTACAGCGAGGCGCTCACGGTCGAGGACATGCGCGCCCTCATGGCGCACCTCGATGTAAGTCAGGCGGTGGTAGGCGGGCTGTCGCTGGGCGGCTACGTGTCACTGGCGTTCTATCTGGCGCATCCCGAGATGGTGCGCGCGCTGATCTTGTGCGATACCGGTCCCGGCTACCGCAACGAGCAGGCCCGCGCGCAATGGAATGAAACCGCTTTTCGACGCGCGGAAACCTTCGAGCAGCGTGGATTGGACGCGCTCGGGGGTAGCGCCGAGGTGCAAGCGGCCCGCGCCACGCATCGCTCGGCCGAAGGTCTGGCCAGGGCCGCCCGCGGTATGCTCGCGCAGTTCGACTCGCGCGTGATCGAGAGCCTGGAGCGGATCGCGGTGCCGACTCTGCTGATCGTGGGCGCGAACGATACGCCGTTCCTGAACGCGACCGATTATATGGAGAAGAAGATTCCCGGCGCACGCAAGGTGGTAATCGCGGACGCGGGCCACTCGTCCAACATCGACCAGCCCGAGGCATTCAACCGAGCCGTGCGTGAGTTTCTCGACGAGGTTGCTCCGGCGTAGAGTGTCATCAGTCCGGTCACGGGGTAGTCCCGCCGGCACGAGGGCGACCCACCGGGTCGCCCTCCGTCGTGTGGTCCATATCCGGCGGTAGAGGCGACCCGGTGGGTCGCCCTGGTCTGCCGCTATGGCGCGATCACCTCGACGGTGCCATTGACCATGCTGTCGGGCAGTGGCGCCAGTAGGGCGAAGGCCGACGACGACAGATCAATCCAGTTCGGACCCATACCGCCCTTATCGCGAACGACCACGACCACGCACGCCGCGCCCCTGCACACCCGTAGCATCGTGCCGCACGGCCACGAATTGGTCGCGGCGATCGAGGTGTCGGTCGCGCGATACACGCCGCCGCAGTACATGCGGCTGCCCTCGAAGTTCGCATGATAGTAGGTCAGGCGTACGGGGGCCGCGCCCATGCGCGTGGTGACCGGACCCGCGCCCGCGCCGAATGACCCAACAACCGCCGGGGTAGCAGCGGCCAGCGGCACGGCCAGCGCGTCGGGTGACGGCGAATTCACCGCGGGCTGCCCGTCGAATGCGAGAAAGGTCGCCTTCACCCAGCCGGTCTGCTCGTTGACAAGCACCAACGCCCACCCATCGACGGTCGCGCGGCCGGTCGCGGTCAGTGGTGAGCCACCGGTCAGTACCGCCAGCACGGAGGCTGTCTCCGTTGGGTCAGATCGAAGGTTGAGGCCGTCAGGCGGCGTCACGGTCGCGCGCCGCGCGGCGGCGGCCGTGAGGTCGTCGAACGCCAGGTGGGCGCCGAGCACCCAGCCACGCTGCCCGCGGTAGAGGGCGGCGTACCAGCCGTCGCCAGTGGCCTCGCTGGTAATGGCGATACGTGTGCCGCCGGGAATGAGTTCGAGAACGCGGTGCTCGATACTTGCCCCGGCGCGTAGTCGGAGGCCGTCCGTCGGTAAGACCGTCGCGATAGCGTCGGCCCGCGCCTGCCCCACGGTCAGCGCGAAAAGCAGCGACACGAGCAGCAGACCGAGCCGGGCGACGAGAAGGGAGCGCGTTCGCGCCCCGTGTCGCGCCCGCCGGGCCGCCGTGGTGTGCGTGGTGAATGGAGTCATAGTGCCGGCGCGGCCCCCGGATCTTCCGGGGTGCCCGTCTCTGTCATGTGTCGGTGGCAGCCACGAGGTCATGGGCGCTCCGTTCCGAGCTGTCGTGGTCGGTGGTCGGGGCATCCCCGACACCGAAAGCGTAGTGGGCCAGTGGACGCGCCCGCCACCCGGATACCACCTACGCCGGCCGCGCCGTCTCCCCTATTCTGGTAATACGGGGGGTCGCGACCCACCGAGAGATTGTCGAAGCCTGATGGCCAGGATGCAAGGGAGAGAGTGGGCTGCATGACGCGCGAGAACCGCCGTGACCGGCCGAGAGCGCCCGAGAACGGCTCGTGACAGAATGCGCCGTTCAGCCGGGGGAGCCGGCCACGTCTGGGCGAGCGACGGCGCCGGATTGTTCGACCGGCAGGCCCAGCCGCTGATACGCCACGCCGATGTTTCGCAGGTAAAAATCAGGCTGAAACAACTCATCCATCGTGGCGCCGTCGAGCAGTCCCACGATCTCCGAACTCCGCGCCGCGAGAGTCCGCAGGTGTTCACCGGTGTCGAGCGCCCGTTGCGCGAGTGATTTGACCAGTTCATACGCCTCGGTACGGCCGATGCGCTCGGTGGCGAGCAGAGCGTTCAGCAGACGCGAGCCGTAGATCGCGCCATGGCTGGCGGCGAGGTTGGTGGACATGTGGTCCGGGTAGACGACGAGTCCGGTGAGTATCTCCGTCATCAGGCGCGCACTATAGGCGAGGCAGCCGAAGGCGTCGGGGAAGGTGAAGCGTTCGGTCGAGGAATGCGAGATGTCACGCTCCAGCCACAAGACGGCCGAGCCGAGTTCTTCCTGCGCCGCGCTCCACACCCGCCGGGACAGTCCGCGCACCCGCTCGCACAGCTCGGTATTGCGCTTGTGCGGCATCGCGCTCGATCCCTGCTGCGTCGCCGGGTCGAACGGCTCGCGCACCTCGCCGAGGTCGCTGATGCCCAGCAGGCTGATGTTGGTGGCAATGCGGCACAGCGTCGCGGCATTAACCGCCAGTAAGGCGACCACCTCGGCATGACGGTCGCGGCTGATCACCTGGGTCGGCGCCGGGTCGGGGGTCAGTCCGAGGCGGCGCAGCGCGGCCTCCTCCAGCTCTGGCGCGATGAAGACGCTCGTGCCTACCTCACCGGACAACTTACCGACCGCGATCACGGCCCGCGCCCGTCCGATCCGCTCGATGCCGCGTTCAATCTCCGCCAACCAGCCCAGCGTCTGCCGGCCAAACGTGTGCGGAACGGCGTGCTGGCCGTGGGTGCGCGCGATCTGCGGAGTGAGGGCGTGATGCAGCGCGAGCGCGCGCAACGCCCGCGCCGTGGCGTTGAAGTCGGTCGCGAGCAGGTCAAGCGACCGCATGATCTGAAGCGACAGGCTCGTATCGAGCACATCGCTGCTGGTGTTGCCCCGATGGACGAGATTGCCGAGCCGGGCGGGTAGTCGCGACTGCACCAGACGCAGCAACTTGTTCGTCTCGTGGCCTTGCGCGATGCTCAGTTCCGCCACATCGTCGGGCGTCAGGCGCAGGGCCGCGGCGATCTGGTCAAATTCCCCGGCCGTGGGGTCGCCGGTCAACTCGTGCGCGGCCTCGCACTGCGCCAGCCAGATGCCGGTCTGCGCCGCGAAATAGCCGGCCGGCGACCAGATCGCGGTCATCTCGGCAACCTGGTCGGCATAGCGCGCGGGCAACGGCATCAGCTGTCCTCGTCGGGCGAGATCGCCGCCATCGTAGCAGAGCCGCCACCGCCCGGCACAGTAGCGCGCCAGTTGACCGGCGACCGTGGCTGAGTCCTTAACCCGTGCTTATGGTCGGGCGGTTCGACCACGGCGAGCAGCTCACGGCGTTGCACGCGCGTACACGGACATAATGCGCGGTCACCGGACGGAGAGCGCCGAGCGTCGCGGCCGTCACATTCGCCCCGACCCGCACGGTTGTCCAGGTCGAGGCGCTTGTCTGCCGGTAAGACACCTGGAATGAGGTTTCATTCGTGGAGTTGTCGTCCCACAGTACCTGGATACTGGTGGTGGTGGTCGTGCCTGCCCGCGCATTCGACGGCGCGATCAGGATCGACGGTGTCGCCGTTGGCACGGGCGATGGCGTCGCGGTGGGTGAGGGAGTCGCCGGTGGTGTGGGCGTCGGGGGCGGGGGTGTGCCGCCGCCGGCGATTGTACGGATAGCGGGATACCAGACGTCCGCCATCTTCGCGTTGCCGCTGGCGGCCATGTGCGTGAAATCGGTGTGGAGGTCGCTCGGGGTGATGGCGGCGAACATATCCACGAACGTGACCGACTTTCCTTGACCCGCTTGGGCGCTGACGATGCCAGGGATGGTCGCGTTGTACGCCTGGATGCGCTCGATGTACGGCGAGCCGCCCATCCGCGGAATCGAGGCGACGATAATGCGAGCTGCCGGAGTCGTGGTGGTGATCTGATCGATCAGTGCGCTGAGCCGGGCCGGCGCCGCGGCGACATCGAAGTCCTGAACCATGTCGTTGGTGCCGATCATCAGCAGGACGATGTCGGGGCGGTAGGCGGTCAACCAGGTAACGATCGAGCCGGCGATCTGGTCGATCCGCCAGCCGGAGTGTCCCTCATGCTGCTGGTCGGGCAGGCTGGCGGGGCCGTTCACCAGCGACCCGACGAAATCGATAGTCAGACCGCCGGCAACGAACTTCGGCCACAGCTCGGTTCGATAGCCTCCGGGGATGTTATAGCCGTCGGTGAGCGAATCGCCCAGCGGCATCACGCGCACCGGCGTGCCTCCCGGACCAGGGGTGGGCGATGGCTCCGCCGAGGCGACGGAGAACAGCGCGGCGCTATGGTTCCAGTGATACAGCGTTCCCCAACCCGGTGTGAAGATGCCCATTCGTACGGTGTAGACACCAGCGGCCGATGTCGGGGTCGATGTCCAGTTGACGGGGAAGGATCGCTGCTCGCCGGGTCCGAACGTCTGGTTATCGTAGACCTGCTGGAGAATCTTCACGCCGGTGGGTGCATAGACCTCCACGTCAACCAGCGCCGTTATGGCCGCGTTGCTGCTGACAGAGGCGGTGATGCTCGTCGCGTTACCGGCCGGGATGCTCGCCGGAGTCACGGTGGCGCTGGTGGTGAATCCGCCGGCGGATGCGATGTCGGCCAGAGCCACGGATCCGCCGGCCTGTCCCGGCACCACCAGACCAGCCGCTAGACTGACCAAGAACACCGCCAACCGGACTGTCGATGTCGTGAGCGGGGCCATCGGCGCCCCCTTTCAATGCAAGATCAATTGAGGCGGCCGCCACAAGGCGCCTGCCGCCTACATGCCCGGATAACGCACGTCAACGCGGAGTGATTGGACGTGCGTGGTGGCTCGTTGCTCGTCCCACGGGCAACCATCGCACGTATGTATCGTGGAGGGAACCCCTGGCGAACACGCGATGCCGATCCGTCCCGGCGGGCCAAGCCGCACGACTGCCGTATCCTGTCGGGTTTGTGTACCGTGGCAGCGTATCGCGGACGCCACACACGCGCTTGTTGCATACAGCACAACGATAGACCAGTAGCGATCTACATATCCGCCTACGCACATCGGTCGTACTCATAGAAGGCAGCCGCCTTGACCCCTCTGGCTGGTGGCCGGTAGAATTGAAATCCGAGCGCACCGAAGGAGCGTAGCTCAGTTGGAAGAGCAGCGGTCTCCAAAACCGCCGGTCGGGGGTTCGAGTCCCTCCGCTCCTGCCCCGGCGCTGGCCGGGCGCTCAATTGCCGAGGTGGTGGAATAGGCAGACACGCCATCTTGAGGGGGTGGTGCCCTTTTGGGCGTAGGAGTTCAAGTCTCCTCCTCGGCACCCTCAATCGTCTCGGTTCCGGAGTCGCTGTCTTTGGCGTCGGATACGACGTGACGCACGACGCGGCCGGATGGCGGGCCAAGGTCAGTTGTCGGGCGACGTCGCCAAGCGGTAAGGCAGGGGTCTGCAAAACCCCCATCACCGGTTCGAATCCGGTCGTCGCCTCCGTCGTGAGGGAACAGGGGACAGCAACCAGGGAGCGGGGGGCGCCGCGCCGCACGGCAATGCCCCCGTGTCCCGTACATTTCCCCACTCCTCGTGTCTGGGGGGATGGCGTAATCGGCAGCCGCAGCTGACTTAAAATCAGCCGCCTTCGGGCATGGGGGTTCGAGTCCCCCTCCCCCTACCACCCGGTTTTGAATCTGAAACGGGCCGGAGCAGCGCTGCTCCGGCCCGTTTTCGTTGGGGAATTGCCGTCGTGACAGTAACCGTGACAGTAACGCCGCGCGCTGTATCCCTCCGGCCGGTCAGCCGCCGAGGGCCGCGTGCATCCTGTCCGCCGCGTCCCGCTTGAGCTTGGGGGCGACGTGGGCATAGAAGGTGGCTGTCACGGTGATCGTGCTATGTCCGAGAATTTCTTGAATCGTCTTGAGGTCTACTCCCTGGGCCAGCAACAGGGTGGCGGCGCCGTGGCGCAGATCGTGGAACGTCATTCGCGGCAGCCCGGCCTGCTGCAATTTTGCCTCGAAGGCGTGGGTGACCGCGACGCCGCTGCGCGGCTCGCCCCGGGGATTGGGGAACACGAGGTCGAGCGCGGTCCATGCCGGTCCCAGGCTCAGCCGGTGCTCATGTTGCCGGGTGCGGTGGTCGCGCAATGCCGCGCTCAGAAACGCCGGCAGCGGGAGCGCCCGCCGGCTGTGAAATGTCTTGAGTTGCGCGAAAGCCCAGTCGCCGTCCACCCGCCGCACCTGATGGCGGACCTCCACTTTCCCTGCCTCGAGATCGATATCGGACCAGCGTAGCCCCAGCGCCTCTCCCTGGCGCAGACCCAGTGCCAGCGTCGTCGCGACCAGGGTTTCGAGCGGGTCACCCGCGAAGGCGGCCATGATCGCGCGTGCGGCCCCCGGCTCCAGGGGCGTCACCTCCTTCTGGTGGAGACGGGGCGGCTTCGCCAGCTTGGCGTTGTTGCGGGCGACAAGATTCCACTCCACTGCCTTTTCGAGCGCGGCACGCAGGACGGCGTGCATGTATTGGACGGTGCGGGGCGACAGGCCCCCGGCATGCTTGGTATTGAGAAACGTTTGGATGCGCTGAGGTGTCACCTGATCCACGATGAGCGCCCCCAGGCCCGGCGCGAGATGGTTCCTGACGATCTGGCCGTAGTCTTTGGCGCTTTTGGGGGCGAGCGTCGGCCGCACCGCCGCCAGCCACTGTTCCAGGAAGGCGGCGAGTGTCAGGCGGCCGGTCGGCAGCGGTAGTCCCTGTTGGAGCTCGCGGCGGGCGGTGGTCAGGTACTCTTTCGCTGCCCTTTGGGTCTCGAAATATTTTGACCGCTGCTTGCCGTCCGGGTGGGTGAGCGCCGCCACCCAGCGCCCGTCGCCCTTGCGCAGGTAGAGTGACCCCTCGTTGTTTGCTCGCTTGCCGACTTTCCCCATCGCGCTCCTCTCCTGTCTGCCGCCCGGTCCGCCCGGGCGACGCGTCGTGGTTGATGGCCCGGCTGGCCTGTCCCGGTGGACCGAACTGACAGTCCAGCATCGGTCGCGCGCGGAGCCCGTCCTGTCCCGCGGCGTGGTCGGGGGGCGCCGCAACCGTTAGCCCACCGTCCATCGCCTTGCCGCCGGATCCACGCGGCACCGGCCTCACGGCGGACGGGTCAGCGGGCCGGTGGCACGGGGCGTCCTCGTCGGTTGTACACGCCGGCGCCGCGATCGGCGGTTGGACCACGGGCCGGGGATGACGTGGTGTGGCTCCCGTGCTTTCCCGATAATACGCGATCGACACTCCCGGCCAGTTCGCACTGTCCACCTTCCCGGCGCCCGCGACTGGGTCAGGCGGCAAGGTTGCCGCCGCGCGGCGTGGCGCCTACCAGACCGTAACAAGCGCTCGGCGCCGCCGGGGCGCCGGCGGCGTCATCCGAACACGCGCCGGCCAGGCGCCTGCCCTCCTCCGACCGTGCGGCCTATCGCCGGCGCAACCGCGTCGAGCGGGCCAGTGGACGCCTCGAAGGAGTTCCGGCGTGTCGCCACCCTCGACGAGAACCATGCCGCGAACGACGGCGCAATGCCCACCCTCGCCGCGGTTCTGCTCTGGCGTCGGTCGCGATAGTGCACACACGTCGTCGCTGATCACAGTGGGGACGGTGACGCGCGCCACCGAGGCTAGGACTGGAGCAGCCGCTTCGCCGGGACCACAGTGAACGGCGTCGGCTCGACTCGCGGCTACGAGCACAATGGCAACCGCATCGACGCAACCGGTGGGGTTACTCGGCCGGTGGGTCATGGTCCCGCCGAAACAGTCGCCGCGTGACGCGGCTGACCGGCGCTGACCGCTCCGGCGGCTTGCCGGTCCGCCGACAGGCCGGCGGCTGCAGCGAATGAATCGCGATGCGGTCG